>NZ_QTLK01000012.1:52116-170900 GCF_003602705.1 Bacteroides sp. AM16-13 | reverse complement strand
TCTTTTTCTGATTAGTTGAAAATTCATTTCGGTATAGAAATGAGGTAAACTCATACAATTATAATTCAAAAAAACTTCCGTAAACATTCTCAAGTATACTTATCCCTATGAGAAAAAATACTCATAGGTATGAGAAGAAATACTCATTATAATGAGAACTTTTTCTCATTGCAGTGAGAATATACCCTTGTTAGAATAGGCTGAAACAGTTCATTGCTGTTTCAGAAACAAGCTAATTTTAGTCTAAAATCGGATAAAACAGAAATTCTTATTATTAATTATTCAATGTATAGATAGTCATAATGTACTACCGGTTTCTTTCCATGCTTACCGATTGCTTCTTGCACCTGTTTGGAATCGCAGTTCACCTTTCCAACGCCCACTTGATTTCCTTGAAAGTCCATGATACGCACAATGTCATCTTTTTCAAATTCACCTTCAACGTGAGTAATTCCGATGGGGAGGATGCTGACAGCCTTTTCAGAGTTTAGAACTTCTGTCGCACATTCGTTGATGTGAATTTCTCCTTTAGCAAACCCCTCGCTATGAGCAATCCATTTTTTTACACTGGATACCGGTTCGTTTGAAGGGATAAAACGTGTACAAAGCGTTTCTTTCGGATGCTGAAGCAAATCTACCAGAATATTATCCCGTTTCCCGTTGGCAATAATCACTGTAATTCCTTCATCAGCTACTTTGCGGGCAATATTTGTTTTCGTCAACATTCCTCCCCGTCCGAAACTGGACTTCGTTGCCTGAATATAATTGGATAAATCTTTTCCGTGATCGATCTCCCGGATAACAGAAGAACCCGGATCAGCAGGAGAACCATTGTAAATTCCGTCGATATTACTTAAGATAATGAGAGCCTGTGCATCCATCATGGAAGCGATGAGCCCGGACAATTCATCATTATCAGTGAACATAAGCTCGCTGACAGAAATTGTATCATTCTCGTTGACAATAGGAATGACATTGTTTTCAAGCATTACCGTCATACAGTTTTTCTGATTCAGATAATGGCGGCGGGTACCAAAACTTTCTTTCGTGGTTAACACCTGACCAACAGGAATACTATGCTCGCGGAAAAGTTCGTAGTAACGGTTGATGAGCTTAGCCTGACCTACGGCAGAAAACAACTGGCGTTGGTCTACACTATCGAGCTTTTTCTGTGGATGCACTTCACTGCGCCCGGAAGCAACAGCTCCCGAAGAAATCAGAATGATTTCCACCCCGGATTTATGTAATTCCGCTATCTGGTCAACAAGTGCCGACATACGGGTAACGTCCAGCGTTCCGTCGCGGCGTGTCAATACATTGCTTCCTACTTTTACTGCGATTCGTGTAAATTCCTGTTTCATTCTTACTAACGATTTGAAAGCACAAATATAGAGCTTTTTGCCGATATGTTACCAAAACAGGCTAAAAAGAATTATCTTTGCAGTCAGATAGAGAAAAGAAAAACAATGAAACATACAAACCCACAAGTAGAACAGATGACCTCTTTCATCGTAATGGATGTGTTGGAGAGGGCGAACGAATTGCAAAAACAAGGCATTGATATTATTCATCTGGAAGTTGGCGAACCCGATTTTGATGTGCCGGCCTGTGTGGCGGAAGCGGCAAAAGCGGCTTATGATCGTCATCTGACTCATTATACACATTCTTTGGGTGATCCGGAACTGCGACGGGAAATTGCCGCTTTTTATCTGCGCGAATATGGGGTAACGGTAGATCCGGATTGTATTGTCGTGACTTCCGGGTCTTCTACTTCTATTCTTCTTGCATTGATGTTGCTCTGCAATCCGGATAGTGAAGTGATTCTTTCCAATCCGGGGTACGCTTGCTATCGCAATTTTGTGTTGGCAACGCAAGCCAAACCTGTTTTGGTTCCTTTGTCTAAAGAATATCTGCAATACGATATAGAGGCTATCCGTAAGTGTGTGAATCCGCATACTGCGGCTATCTTTATCAATTCTCCGATGAATCCGACCGGAATGTTGTTGGATGAAAAGTTCCTGAAAGAAGTGGCAGCGTTGGGAGTTCCTGTCATTTCAGATGAAATTTATCACGGCCTTGTGTATGAAGGGCGTGCGCACAGCATCCTTGAATATACCGATCAGGCTTTTGTCCTGAACGGATTCTCTAAACGCTTTGCGATGACGGGGCTTCGGTTGGGTTATTTGATCGCACCTAAATCTTGTATGCGATCTTTGCAGAAGTTACAGCAAAATCTGTTTATCTGTGCGTCCAGTGTTGCCCAGCAGGCAGGGATTGCCGCATTGCGGCAGGCTGAACCGGACGTGGAACGGATGAAGCTGGTTTATGATGAGCGTCGCCGGTATATGATTGCCCGTCTCCGGGAAATGGGTTTTGAAATAAAAGTAGAACCTCAAGGGGCATTTTATATTTTTGCTGACGCACACAAATTTACTACCGACTCTTATCGTTTTGCATTCGATGTACTCGAACATGCACACGTCGGTATTACTCCCGGGGTAGATTTTGGTACGGGAGGCGAAGGATATGTACGTTTCTCCTATGCAAACTCATTGGAGAATATCCGTGAAGGACTCGACCGTATCAGTCGTTATCTTTCTCGGCCCGGCTCCTGATAAGTGCAGTGGCCGCTTCGTATTGATCCTCGGTGACAAGAACGGATACGGAAGGAGCGATATAGGGTGCCAGTGTACCCATAATCCCATCTTTGATTACGCAACGGATGTCATTGCTTTCTAATAGCCCTTTGATGATCTCGGCTTCCCATGGGGATCCGGAGAATACTTCTATTGCTTTGCTATAATCTTCTTCTTTCATGATCTTGCTTATTAGGGGTTATCTACAAATATAACAAAAAAGAGAGAGAAACGGTTACTTTTTTTCTTAAATTTTATTCGAGCGTGATGTGTTTTACACTAATCTGCTGTTTCAGGAAAGTAGAGGCCGATTCTGAAAACTTTTCTTCCGCTTCGGTCGTGTAAAACTGACAGTTCCCATTCTTCGTGCATTTTGCATCCATCTCGGGATGTCTTTTCAGATAGTCTTTCAGACTTTCCGCAACATACTCGCCTTGCGCAATTACACTGACATGCTCTGGAATATATTGCCGGATTTTGGGTAGAAGTATGGGGAAATGAGTACATCCGAGAATGACAGTATCTATTTGAGGATCCTTCGATAGCAATTGGTTGATGTACTTCCGGATAAAATAGTCTGCTCCTTCGTCCTGTGATTCATTGTTTTCAACTAGTGATACCCACATCGGACAGGCTGTGCCGCTGACCTGGATTTCAGGAAACAACTTGTGTATTTCCAACGGATACGATTCGGATTTGATGGTGCCTGCTGTTGCCAGTACACCGATATGCTGGTTTTTGCTTATCTCTCCGACACACTCTACGGTAGGGCGGATGACTCCGAGCACACGGCGAGCCGGATCGATGCCTGGTAAATCATTCATCTGAATACTGCGCAAAGCTTTTGCGGAAGCTGTATTGCAAGCTAATATAACCAGGTGGCAGCCCATATCAAATAGTTTGTTGACTGCTTGCCGGGTAAATTCGTATACGACCTCAAAAGAACGTGTTCCGTAAGGAGCACGTGCATTATCTCCCAAATAGATATAATCATATTCCGGTAATACTTCTCTTATTTTGTCTAAGATGGTCAGACCTCCGTAACCGGAGTCAAATACTCCGATCGGTCCGGGCGTATTGGATAGATGTTGCTTCATGACACACTTGATTTATATACGCAAATGTACGCCAAAAAAAGGGAAAGAGAAAGAAGGATCAACTTCTTTCTCTTTCCCTTTTGGTATTTCTTTATTCTTGCTCAGTTCCTATTTGATACCAAGATTTGCTTTTACCTTGCTAGTCAAGTTGATGCTCTGTGATTCGTTTACGTATGGAATCGAAGTTCTTGCCAGGTCGAAGATGTAGATTACCCCTTCAGCAGCGCCTACGGCTTTGATAGCATTGTCCAACTTCTGATAGATAGGAGCCATGGCATCATTTTGTGCTTTCGCCATTTGCTGTTGAGCATCTTGTTGGAATTGCTCTTGTCTTTGCATCATATCTTGCAATTCTTTTTGTCTTCTTTCAGCGATGTTGGGAGGAAGAGAATCCTTAGCGATAGCTTGTTGGAATTCCTGATATTTCTTGTTGAATTCTTCCTGCGTTCTCTGAAGTTCAGCAGTAAGTTGTTTTTCTAAAGTCTGAATGTCATTTTGAGCTTTGGTGAATTCGGGCATCACAGTGATGATTTCCTGTGCATTAATGTGGCCGAATTTCAGGTTCTGTGCAAATACACCCATTGGGAGTGCAAGCAACATTACAAGTGCAATTTTTTTTAGCATAGTTCTATAATTTATTTGAATGATTTTTAGTTATTTCCAGCTGCAAATGTATGAAATTAATTTGAATATCCTAATTTTCTTAGGATTTCATCACTAATATCTATGCGTGGATTTGCAAATATTATACCTGTAGCAGAGGCTCTGTCGATAATCAAATCATATCCATGTTGCTGTGATATAGCTTTCACGGCTTCATAAATATCGTCCTGAATCGGAGTAATCAACTTATCTCTCATCTTGGCTAATTCGCCTTCCGGACCGAAGTAGTTACGCTTCAACTCGGCTGCCGCTTTTTCTTTAGCTACGATTGCATCTTCTGTCTTTGTCTTTTGTGCGGCAGAAAGAGTGGAAGATTTTGCCTGGTAATCCTGGAACATCTTCTGTGCTTCTTTTGCCAGGGCTTCTACTTCGCTCTGGTATTTCTTCGTAGCTTCTTGCATTTGCTCATTAGCGCTTTGAGCTGCCGGAATATTCTTCATGATATATTCCGTATCGATCAGTGCAAACTTCTGTGCATTTGCCGCCATGCTGACAGCAAACAGCATCATGATTAATAGAACAGACTTTCTCATAACGTTTAGTTTTTGATGATACATTAGAATTCTTGTCCTAAGATAAAGTGGAATTGACTTCCTCCGTATTGTTTAGAACCAAATACTTTATCGAAACCGTAACCCCAGTCAATACCCATCATACCAATCATCGGCAGGAAGATACGAACACCGACACCGGCAGAACGTTTCAACTCGAATGGATTGAATTTCTTGATATCGTGCCATGCGTTACCAGCTTCTAGGAAACCTAACACATAAATGTTAGTACTTGTTTCCAGCATCAACGGATATCTTAATTCAATGCCGAGGCGTGCGTAAGCATAACCTTCAGATCCGTATGGAGTTAATGAGCTGTTTTCGTAACCGCGCAAAGCGATACTTTCAGTTGCATAAGTTGAATAACCGGTCATACCGTCACCACCCACGTCGAATGTTCCGAACGGAGATTTCTTGTATTGGTTGTAGTGACCTAACAAACCGAATTCAGTACGTGTCATTAACACCAGACATTTCGGATGTGCAATCGGGTCCATCAACGGAGTATACGTTTTGCCTTTGAATTTCCATTTGTGGTATTCTATCCATTTATGAAGTTTATTCATGTTGTCCTGGGTAATGCTACCTGTTTCAGGGTTACTATAATATCCCTTATAGTCTTTACCGTCCATCAATGAGTAAGGCGGTGTAAGCTGAACTGACAATGAAAAATCTGAACCTGAACGGGGGAAGATCGGGTTGTCAATAGAGTTACGTGCCAAAGTCAATGAAATGCTAAGGTCATTACATTTACCGTTGGTTACCGGGAAGTATTGCCAGTCGCTTAAGTTGTAGCGTTGGTAAGCTAATTCTGCAGAAAGAGTGAAATAGTCATCCGGCCATTTCAGACGTTTACCCCAACCTACGGAAAGTCCCCACATCTTGATAGACTTGTCCGGGTCATAATAGTTTTCGTAGTTGTTATAGTTACCGTAATTGTACATACCATAACCACCGTAACCACTATACATGCTGTTGTAGTAGTTGTTGAAATAGCTGGAATTGTAGTAACGGCTACTGATGTCTGTCTGTACAGAGAAGAAAGCCGATACAGAGAATGAGTTCGGACGTTTACCGCCAAACCATGGATCGAAGAATGAAATACTGTATGATTGGTAGTATTTAGCATTCGTCTGTCCGCTGATGGTCAATGTCTGTCCGTCACCTTGCGGCAGGATACCACGGTAGTTTTCACCCGGGTGTAACAGGTTGGCTACGGAGAAGTTGGTAAACTTCAAACTCAACTTACCAATGATACCCGTTTGTCCCCAACCGGCAGAGAACTCTACCTGGTCGTTGGCTTTGGAAGTCAAAGGCAAGCCTATGTCAACAGTTCCGTTCATCGGATCCGGTTGAATATCCGGTTGCAGTTTTTCCGGGTCAAAGTGGCCCATTTGCTGGATTTCACGCAAAGAACGCATCAAGTCTTCTTTGCTGAACAGCTGTCCCGGGCGGATACGAAGTTCACGGCGAACGACGTTTTCATACAAACGGTCGTTACCACTGATCTTAATCTTATTGATAGTAGCCTGACGGCCTTCATAGATTCTCATTTCGAGGTCGATAGAGTCGCCTACGATATTTACTTCTACCGGATCAAGGTTGTAGAAGAGGTAACCGTTATTGTAATATAAGTTACCGATAGCATCGTCGTCTGTAGAAACACGCTCATTCAACAACTTCTGGTTGTATACATCGCCTTTCTTCATACGAAGCAGGAAGTTCAACTGTTCCGACGGATAAAGAGTATTACCTACCCATGTCACGTTACGAAGATAGTATTTCTGACCTTCGTCTATATCCAAATATACATCTACTGTCTTTTCATCATATTGTGAAACGCTGTCTTTAACGATCATTGCATCACGATATCCCAGCTCATTATACTTGTCGATGATAAGTTGTTTATCTGCTTCAAAGTTTTCCGGCACGAATTTCTTGGTGCGGAACAAGTTTAGAAGTTTACCTTTCTCATTGGTTTTCTTCATTACTTTTTTCAGCTTGGAAGCCTTGATTGCAGTGTTTCCTGCAATGGTGATTTTGTGTACTTTGATTTTCTCCTTTTTGTCTATATCAATATCCACAATCACCTGATTCTCGCTGGAAGGATCGTCTTTCTGTGCGATGATTACTTCGGCATTTTTGAATCCCTTGTCATCAAAATAACGTTTGATCAATGTTTTGGCACGGTCTACGGTATTCGGAGTAATCTGCATACCTTTTACCATTCCTAGCTTGGCCTCAAGGTCGGTACGTTCTGACTTTTTCACACCGTGGTAGCGTACATCTGCGATACGTGGGCGTTGTGTCAGACTGATTTTTAACCAGATTTTGTTGCCTTCTATTTTCTCGGCTGTGATTTGTACATTTGAGAACAAACCATGACGCCAATAACGTTTGATTGCTCCAGTGATTTCGTCACCCGGCACAGTAATTGTTTGTCCTACCGATAGTCCGGATAGTCCAATCAATACATAGTCTTCATAATTCTTTACGCCTTCAACTTTAATATCTGCTATCTCATACTTTTTGGGTGTTCCGGAGTATAAGATGACAGGTTTTGAGTCTTCATCAGTATTAGCATTTTGCGCAACGCCTGTTGTCGCAAAGCAGCACAGGCAGACAAACGTTATGAATATAAAGGAAATACGATAATGCATTTATGTTATAATTTGATGTTTCGAGTTATATTAGCTGATCTGTTCACTGGTTTTGCCGAATCGGCGTTCCCTTTGTTGGTATTCCCAAATGGCTTTGTAGAGTTCTTCTTTGTCGAAGTCCGGCCAGAAGGTATCACAAAAATAAAGCTCCGAATAAGCACATTGCCATAGAAGGTAATTGCTTAGCCGGATTTCTCCTCCCGTTCGGATCAGTAAATCCGGATCGGGCATAAAATTAGTATCCAGATGAGATGAGATACACTCATCGGTTATTTGCTCGGGAGATATTTCTCCCGTTTTTACCTGCGTTGCTATTTGCCGTACCGCTTCTGTTATTTCCCAACGGGATGAGTAACTAAGAGCTAGTACCATATACATTCCACTATTCTTGGATGTGCGTTCTATACATGACGTCAAACTTTTCTGAACTTCAACCGGTAACTTCTTGAAATCACCGATTACGTTGAAGCGAATATTGTTCTTCATCAGTGTCTCTTCTTCAATAGATTCTAGCAATAGATTCATCAAAGCCGCTATCTCGTCTTGCGGCCGATTCCAGTTCTCGGTTGAGAAGGTATAAAGTGTCAGGTACTTAATCCCCAGTCTGGCAGCATCTTCAGTAATATTCTGTACCGTTTCTGCGCCAGCACGGTGACCGTAAGTACGTTCTTCCCCTCGTTGTTTTGCCCATCGTCCGTTTCCATCCATAATGATGGCTACGTGTTGTGGTATCCGAGTTTTGTCTATTTGTTCTATATAGGACATCTTTTTATTTTAAACGTATACGTTTTTATTTCTTGGCATTTGCCAAATCAAACCATAGCTGATTAAGACGACCACGCCATACCTCTGAATCATGCTCATATGTGCGTGGTTCAGTTGTGGTTGCCTTTGTACTTTCTTCTTTCTCTACCTCTTCTTCAAAACTTGCACTTCCTTTACTAAAGATAATCCATAGATTTTGAGTGTCAGGATCTAGTACCATTGAATAGTTGGTTTTGCCTCTGAATTCAGGATCTACATCGGGATCTGGAGTTCCTCCTTTGCTCCAATCTCTATGGGGGAAAGAGAACTTAGGATTCGCCTTTTTCCAGAATAATCCTTGATTGGAAACATAAATAGAACTGAAGTCTTGACCAAATATGTATACTAAGTCATTATAATATATAATAGATGGTTGAGTGTATTTAGGGCAGTATGCAACAGAGGAAGTAGTTGAGAACTCAACCCATTTGTTTCCGTCATATGCCCATACAATGGTCGTTTCTAATTTACTGTCATCAGCCAAAGTCGCAGTTTCTGTATCTCCTACTAGAAGGACTGAATTAATATTTGTTGCAGTCGTATGTATTGTGTAGGATATGTTTTTAGTCGGAAACGTTTCTGGTACTTTTCCTCCTTCATAAGTTTCAATAGTCTCTTGTTGTTTATCATTTGTTTGATAATAGAAATAGCGTTGGTCATCTGCTCCTTTCTTTATATAACAAATTCTGCTGATATCTTTATTTGTTAGTGTGGCTACAAGTAACTCCACTTTATCCCCGAACTTTTCAGAGATTTCCCAATTTATTCCATCTTCAGATTCATACACTTTATAATTATCGGAGGTGGCATATAACATGGCGTTGTTTCTGTCGTTGAATTTGAAGGTTATGATAGAAGTCGGAAGTTTACCTTCCGGTAATCCTACCGTTGCTTGTGGAGCCCCATTGCCGAAGTTAGTTAAAGAATTCTTATATACATATAACTCGCTATTAACTACAGAGTATGTGAGAACTTCACTTCCAAAAATAATAGATTTTTGTTCTCCTGTAATTTGAATTTGGTTATTAATTTTATCCATATACTTCCATCTCAACGAATCCGGATCATAGTCATGCACATTTACTTTGATCTTGTATTCCTTAGTTTGATTAGGAGATATACCCGCTAATGCTTCTGTTGACCATACTTTTATAATAAGTTCTTTCCGAAGATCGATCGAATCATTGATGTTTAAAACGGAATCGTTTCCGCTTTTGTCCTTCATCGTAACGACACCTGATGCCGTTGTTAATGTTTTGATTAAAATCTTGTCAATGATGGTATCGGCATGAACAGGAAGAGAGTCTTCGTTATAGATTTCACGTGATAATTGGTCAATAGTGAATTTATAACTCCCAAGGCCTGCAGTGTCAAGTGCAAACGCATGTATGGTTGCATCCGGGCTATATTCGATGTTATTATCGTCATCAAGACATGACGTTATAACAAATGACACCATGAAAAAACTCGCAATGAATGATAAAAACTTTATTTTCATTTGAAAGATTGTGTTTATTTACAAGTTGCAAAAATAGAAACATTTTTTCCGATAATGAACATTACAGGTAAGTTTTATATAAAATTATAGATAATAACACTGTTTTTATCGACGTAAAACCCCCTGAATAGAACTATCTTAGCTATAATCGACGAACATAATGCCAAATTTGTCTTTCGAAGTGTTCTTCTATCGAATAACTAAAATTATCGTCCATTTGAGGTGCTTTAACACCGGAGTGTAATCGGCCGGGGCACTTTTCGATATAGGCTTCATCCCATAGCTCATTATCAATGAATGATTGCAGCAATTGTCTGCCTCCTTCCACCAATAATGATTGTATTTTTCGTTGATACAATGCTTCCATGATCTGTTTCAATGGGTTATGGTTAAAGTTGATGGTGATATATGTGATGTTCTTTTTTTCTGGCTGTTGCTTTTCGGTAAAGATTAATGTAGGCACGTTGCCATCGAATATTTGTGAATCATTAGGTAGGGATAGCGTGCGATCTAACACAACGCGTATCGGGTTGTGCCCATACCAGTTGCGTACCGTAAGTGACGGATTATCCAATAAAGCAGTTCGCCTGCCTACCATAATCGCATCCGCCTCCGCTCTTTTTTTATGCACTAGCATGGAAGTAAGAGGAGAGGAGAGGACTACCGGTTTTCCGTCTGTACGTTCTATATCAATAAAGTGGTCGGCTGATTCTGCCCATTTCAGTGTAATGAAAGGACGGTGAAGCGTATTAAAAGTGATAAAACGGCGAATCAGCGATTTACATTCTTCCTCTAATACACCGACTGTCACTTCTCGTCCGGCATCCCGTAATTTCTGAATTCCCCGTCCGGCCACTTCTGAAAAAGGGTCTTGGCAACCGATAACAATGCGTGGTATCTGCTTCTCTATAATAAGATCGGCACAAGGAGGCGTTTTCCCATAGTGGGAACAAGGCTCCAGACTGACATAAATCGTAGAACGTTTCAACAATGACTCATCTTTGACAGAACGGATCGCATTAACCTCCGCATGCGCCTCTCCACAGCGAATGTGGTAACCTTCGCCGATAATTCGCCCGTCACATACGATAACGGCCCCTACCATCGGGTTTGGAGATACGTTGCATAACCCATTCTTTGCAAGCTCAATGCAACGTCTCATGTATTTTTCTTCTTCCATTTTGGTGCTCTTCGCCATATTATTCTTACTTTTGCACTCCGAAATTGTGAAAATATGAATCGTATCACCGCTTACATTCGCCAATCTTTGCAGGAAATCTATCCACCGGAGGAGGTAAAAGCCCTTTCGATGCTGATTTGTTGCGACATGTTAGGTTTAGATGCGCTCGATATTTACATGGGCAAAGATATAATTTTATCCGAATGCAAACAGCGTGAATTAGAAAACATTATATTCCGTTTACAGAAAAATGAACCTATACAGTACATTCGTGGTGTTGCGGAGTTTTGTGGAAGGAATTTTAAGGTTGCTTCCGGCGTGCTGATTCCCCGGCCGGAGACTGCGGAGCTTGTAGAACTAATAGTAGAGGAGAATTCGAATGCTCGTCGTCTATTAGATATAGGTACGGGAAGCGGATGCATTGCAATCTCTTTGGATAAAAAACTTCCGGATGCAGAAGTAGAAGCTTGGGATATTTCGGAAGAAGCATTGGCTATTGCTCGTAAAAACAATGACGCCTTGGAAGCTCGGGTGAGATTTCTACAAAGAGATGTTCTGGCCGATGACTGGGAAAAGATACCGTCTTTCGATGTTATTGTCAGCAATCCGCCTTATGTGACCGAAACGGAAAAGAACGAAATGGACGCTAATGTCCTTGATTGGGAACCGGGGCTGGCCCTGTTTGTTCCTGACGAGGACCCTTTACGGTTTTATAATCGTATCGCCCGTCTGGGAAGTGAATTACTCTTGCCGGGTGGGAAACTTTATTTTGAAATCAACCAGGCCTATGGCCGGGAAACAGCACACATACTTGAAATGAACCAATATCGTGATGTTCGTGTTATAAAAGACATATTTGGAAAAGATAGAATAGTTACAGCTAACCGATGAGTGCACAATTAACTGATGAAGAGGCTTTGAATCGCGTAGCCTCTTACTGCTCCACTGCCGAGCATTGCCGGGCAGAAATAAATGAGAAGTTACAACGTTGGGGAATTGCCTATGATACCATTGCGCGTATTCTTGACCGACTGGAATCAGAGAAGTTTATCGATGATGAACGTTTCTGCAGAGCTTTTGTGAATGACAAGTTCCGCTTTGCCAAGTGGGGGAAAATGAAAATAGCCCAAGGGCTTTATATGAAGAAGATCCCATCTGATGTGGCATGGCGTTATCTGAACGAAATTGATGAAGAAGAATACCTTTCTATTCTGCGTGACCTGCTGGCTTCCAAACGGAAAAGTATCCATGCAGCAGACGATTATGAATTGAATGGAAAGCTGATGCGATTCGCTATGAGTCGTGGTTTTGAACTGAAAGATATTAAGCGTTGTATCGACATTCCCGATGAAGAGGAACAAATTGACTGAAAAAATAAACGGATTCTTCTTTTTATTCTCGTTCAATTTCTGTACTTTTGCGGCAAATAATTAATAGTTAGTTTAGTTATGAAAAACTTAGAGAGACTATTTGCGGAGAAACTGTTGAAGATTAAAGCTATTAAACTTCAACCCGCTAACCCTTTTACATGGGCTTCTGGATGGAAATCCCCCTTTTACTGTGACAACCGTAAAACTCTGTCCTATCCTTCTCTTCGTAATTTTGTGAAGATTGAAATTACACGTCTGATATTGGAACGATTCGGACAGGTGGATGCGATTGCTGGTGTGGCTACAGGTGCTATCCCGCAGGGAGCTTTAGTGGCTGATGCATTGAATCTGCCGTTCGTGTATGTTCGTTCTACCCCCAAAGATCATGGATTGGAGAACCTGATTGAAGGTGAACTTCGTCCGGGTATGAAAGTCGTAGTCGTCGAGGATTTGATTTCTACAGGTGGTAGTAGTTTGAAGGCTGTTGAAGCAATTCGTCGCGATGGTTGCGAAGTGATCGGTATGGTTGCAGCTTATACGTATGGATTCCCGGTAGCAGAAGAGGCATTCAAAAATGCGAAGGTGACTTTGGTAACGTTGACCAATTATGAAGCAGTGCTTGATGTTGCTCTTCGTACAGGTTATATTGAAAAAGAAGACATACAGACATTGAACGAATGGCGTAAAGACCCTGCTCATTGGGATGCTGGAAAATAAGATTCATTTTTTGATCAAACATATTTGGTAAAAAGAACTGTTCGGACAATATTTGGCCGGATTGTTCTTTTTTTGTTTTATACTAATAGAAGTTTATGAGTAATTTTGAGAGTAGTGTCAAGGTAATACCTTACAGCCAGGAGCGCGTATATAATAAACTTTCGGATTTAAGTAATCTGGAAGCAGTCAAAGACCGTTTGCCAAAAGATAAGGTGCAGGATTTGAGTTTTGATTCGGACACGTTGAGTTTTAGTGTTTCCCCTATTGGACAATTGACTTTGCAAATTGTAGAGCGCGATCCTTGTAAATGCATAAAGTTGGCGACAACTAACTCTCCTCTTCCTTTTAATATGTGGATTCAACTGGTTGAAACTGCAGAAGAAGAGTGTAAAGTGAAGGTTACTATCGGAATGGATCTTAATCCATTTATGAAAGCAATGGTGCAGAAACCTCTCCAGGAAGGTTTGGAGAAGATGGTTGATATGCTGGCAGTTATTGAATATTAAACTTTTTTTTATGGCACAGAAACTTTGGGAGAAGTCCGTACAGGTAAATAAGGATATCGAACGTTTCACGGTAGGTCGTGATCGTGAGATGGATCTTTATTTAGCCAAGCATGATGTGCTTGGTTCTATGGCTCATATTACGATGCTTGAAAGCATTGGGTTGTTGACGAAAGAAGAACTGGACCAGTTGCTGGTGGAATTGAAGAGTATTTATGCCTCGGCCGAAAAAGGTGAATTTGTGATAGAAGACGGGGTAGAAGATGTACATTCGCAGGTAGAATTGATGTTGACCCGTCGTTTGGGTGATATCGGAAAGAAAATACATAGTGGCCGTTCCAGAAATGATCAGGTTCTCTTGGACTTGAAACTTTTTACCCGTACGCAAATAAAAGAGGTTGCCGAAGCGGTGGAACAACTATTTCATGTCTTGATCCGTCAGAGCGAACGATATAAAAACGTTTTGATGCCGGGATATACACACTTGCAGATTGCAATGCCTTCTTCTTTTGGCTTGTGGTTTGGTGCCTATGCCGAGAGTCTTATGGACGATATGCTGTTTTTGCAGGCAGCATTTAAAATGTGCAATCGTAATCCGTTAGGTTCAGCAGCCGGATATGGTTCGTCTTTTCCTCTGAACCGTACCATGACGACTGACTTATTAGGTTTTGATTCAATGAATTACAATGTTGTATATGCTCAAATGGGGCGTGGAAAGATGGAACGCAATGTTGCTTTTGCATTGGCTACGATTGCCGGAACAATCTCCAAATTAGCTTTTGACGCCTGTATGTTTAACAGTCAAAACTTCGGTTTCGTCAAGTTGCCCGATGACTGCACCACAGGATCCAGCATTATGCCTCATAAGAAGAATCCTGATGTGTTTGAACTGACACGTGCTAAATGCAATAAATTGCAATCGCTTCCCCAACAGATTATGATGATTGCGAACAATCTGCCTTCCGGCTATTTCCGTGATTTGCAGATTATCAAAGAAGTTTTCCTTCCTGGTTTTCAGGAATTGAAAGACTGTTTGCAGATGACAACCTATATCATGAATGAAATAAAGGTAAATGAACATATTCTTGATGATGACAAATACCTTCTTATTTTTAGTGTGGAAGAGGTAAATCGTTTGGCACGTGAAGGTATGCCTTTCCGTGATGCATATAAAAAGGTAGGTTTGGATATTGAAGCAGGTAAATTCTCGCATACTAAAGAAGTACACCATACTCATGAAGGTAGTATTGGTAACCTCTGTAATGCAGAAATCTCCGCATTGATGCAGCAAGTGATCGATGGATTCAACTTTTGCGGAATGGAGAAAGCGGAGAAAGCACTGCTTGGAAGATAAAATAAACTTTCGGAGGATAGTTTTTTAAACTTTCCTCCGAAAAGATTTGGCAGAAACAAGTAAACTACTTATCTTTGCACCCGTTGAAAAAACGCGGAAATAGCTCAGTTGGTAGAGCATAACCTTGCCAAGGTTAGGGTCGCGAGTTCGAGTCTCGTTTTCCGCTCTTTCTTTGAAAGGATGCTCGAATGGTGGAATGGTAGACACGAAGGACTTAAAATCCTTTGGCCATTGCGGCTGTGCGGGTTCAAGTCCCGCTTCGAGTACGAGTATTCTTTATAAGGCTTCATGAATCATTGATTCATGAAGCCTTTTATTTTTATGGGTGTATAATATACATTTTATTTATTTTCTGGAAAGCTCTATATGATAGCTGCTTGGAAGAAATAAACCAAAAAAGAGTTATAATATTTTTTTATTGTGTTATTAATCTTTTATTTTGCTTTTAGATTATGATTTAATGTATAATATTATATTGAATCATTCCTTAGACCTAAATATATGTAATATTTGATTTAACCGCTAACACTGAAAAATACTAGAGAGATGGAGAATAATGACAGGCAGATTGAATTAAAGTTTCAGAGGTTTTTCACTGTAAATTTTCCAAAGGTAAAGAACTTTGCTCAAATGCTGCTAAAATCGGAAGCGGATGCAGAAGATGTGGCTCAAGATGTTTTCTGTAAGCTCTGGTTGCAGCCTGAGTTGTGGCTGGATAATGATAAAGAACTAGACAATTATATTTTTATAATGACTAGAAATATAGTTCTGAATATCTTTAAACATCAACAGGTAGAACAGGAATATCAGTCGGAAGTTATAGAGAAGACTCTTCTTTATGAATTAACAGAAAAGGAAGAGATCTTGAATAACGTATATTATAAGGAGATGTTGATGATTATTCAACTCACCCTGGAGAAAATGCCGAAGCGTCGGAGGTTGATATTCGAACTTAGTCGTTTCAGGGGATTAAGTCATAAAGAAATAGCTGATAAACTCGATGTTTCTATCCGAACAATAGAGCATCAGGTTTATTTAGCATTGATCGAATTAAAGAAAGTACTCCTCTTTTTTATTTTTTTCTCTAATATTTTTAAGTAGTATGTATGTAGTAGTTGTATTTAGTGTATAAAGCCCAAAAAAGAAAGAAAAAGATTCATGAAAAATTATATTCAACAACTCGTAGAATTGTTCGGTCATAATAGTTATTCAGCCGGAACACAGAAGAAAGTACAACAGTGGTTGGCTGACGAGGATCATGTTGATGAAAAGAATGAGGCTCTTCGTGAGCTATGGAAACAAGCCGGAGAGCAGAAAGTGCCTGATGGCATGCAACAATCAATACAACGAATGCGGCAGAATCTGGGAATGCAGTCTATCACTTCACGTAGAAATTACCAGTTGCTTATATGGAGAGCTGCAGCTATTTTCTTGTTAGCAGTCTCATCCGTTTCTATTTATTTGATGTTGGAAAAGGAACGGCCGGAAAAAGATTTAGTTGAATGCTATATACCGACAGCGGAAATTCGTGAACTTACATTACCGGATGGTACATATGTCATGCTGAATTCGAAGAGTATACTACTATATCCGGAAAAATTTACAGGAGAGACTAGAAGCGTATATTTGATTGGTGAGGCCAACTTTAAAGTGAAACCGGATAAGAAGCATCCTTTCATTGTAAAGGCCAATGATTATCAAGTTACTGCTTTAGGTACTGAATTTAATGTAAATGCTTATCCGGAAAATAGCGAACTGATGGCTACTTTGCTGGAAGGTAGTGTGAAAGTTGAATTCAATAACTTGCTGTCCAATATTATTTTAAAGCCTAATGAACAGTTGGTATATGACAAACATACGAAAGCGCACAATCTGCGGATGCCTGAGATAGATGATGTGACGGCATGGCAACGTGGGGAATTGGTTTTTAGTAATATGTATCTGGAGGATATTTTTACAAGTCTTGAACGCAAATTTCCTTATGCTTTTGTATATAGCCTTCATAGCTTGAAAAAGAATACATATAGTTTCCGCTTCTCCAAACAGGCGAATCTGGAGGAAGTTATGAAGATTATATCGCAAGTTGTAGGAAATGTAAACTATGTTATCAAGGGAAATAAGTGCTATGTAACTAGTAAAGAATAAATATATTGTAGAACCTTTTAAATTTAATACGTAATGCAAAAAAATACCCGGAAGGAATGGCCGTTCCTCCCGGATATGAAATCAATCTCTTTTAATATTAGCGTAATATTGACGCTATTCTGAATGATCCTAGAATAATAACCAATTAACTAATACTAAAGATGCTACAAATCTACGAAAAAATAGCAGAAAAAATAGCTCATAAGCGGGTCTTTCTCACTTTTTTAAGTCTTATTCTTATACAGACTTTCGCTTTGGCTCAAAATGATAGTAAAATAACTATCCAGCAAAAGAACATCACTGTCATTGATGCCTTAAAAACTGTGGAAAAACAGTCTAAAAAGTCTATAAATTATAGTGATTCCGAATTAAAAGGAAAAGTAATAGCCCAGTTAAACTTGCGGAACGCATCCCTCGAAACCGCACTTGATACCATCTTAAAAGGGACGGGCTTTTCATTCCAGATTCAAGGTAACTACATCATAATAGCTGAAAAGAAGCCTGTAGTTGCACAAACCCTTAAAAATATCAAAGGAAAGGTTACTGATGAAAGCGGTGAACCGTTGATTGGAGTAAATATATCTGTGGATGGTAGTTCTACAGGTACGATTACCGATTTCGATGGTAACTTTACGATCAAGGCGGCAGAGAAATCTATTCTCAAAGTATCTTATATCGGATATGCTGCACAGATAATTCCTGTTTCCAAGAAAGATTTCTATCCGGTTGTAATGAAGCAGGATACAGAAGTGCTCGATGAAGTTGTTGTGACGGCATTGGGTATCAAACGTGCAGAAAAGGCGTTGTCTTACAATGTACAACAAGTCAAGGGAGATGCTCTGACTACGGTAAAAGATGCTAACTTCGTAAACTCGCTGAACGGTAAGATAGCCGGAGTGAGTATAAACAAAAGTGCTAGTGGAGTTGGTGGTGCGACACGTGTTGTAATGCGTGGTGCAAAATCTATTGAAGGTGATAATAATGCTTTGTATGTGGTGGACGGTATTCCTTTGTTCAATACCAATATGGGAAATACCGACAGTGGTATTATGGGTGAAGGTAAGGCCGGAACAGAAGGAATCGCCGACTTCAATCCCGAAGATATTGAAAGTCTTTCTGTTTTGAGTGGTCCTTCGGCTGCTGCGTTGTATGGTAGTAGTGCCGCTAACGGTGTAATTTTGATTACCACTAAAAAAGGAAAAGAAGGAAAACTTTCAGTGCAGTTCTCTTCTTCTTCAGAGTTCAGCAAAGCTTATATGACTCCTGAGTTTCAAAATACGTATGGTAACAAAAAAGATATGTATGAAAGCTGGGGTGAGAAACTGTTGACTCCTACAAGTTATGATCCCAAGAAGGATTTCTTTAATACCGGAACAAACTTTATTAATTCGGTTACGTTGACCACCGGTACGAAATCGAATCAGACTTTTGCTTCTGTTTCTTCTACCAATTCCAAAGGTATTGTGCCTAATAATGAATATGATCGTTTGAATTTCACAATCCGTAATACGGCAACTTTCCTTAATGATAAATTACAACTCGATTTAGGTGCGTCGTATGTGAAACAGAAAGACAAGAATATGGTATCGCAAGGACAATATTGGAATCCGGTGATGGCCGCCTATTTGTTCCCTCGTGGTGAAGACTTTGATGGAATTAAGTCATTCGAACATTTCGATGAAAGTCGCCAACTTCCGGTTCAGTATTGGCCGGTGGCAGATCCGGTATATGCTTCACAGAACCCTTACTGGACTGCTTATCGCAATGTAGCTACGAATGAAAAGAGTCGTTATATGTTCAACGTAGGGTTGACTTATAATATTACCGATTGGTTGAATGCGACAGCCCGTTTCAGAATGGATGACACACATGTATTGTTTGAACGCAAGATTTACGCTTCATCCGACGATAAATTTGCGGAAGGAAAGAAAGGACTGTATGGATACAATAACTATGAAGACCGTCAGGAATATGCCGACTTTATGTTGAACGTAAATAAACATATAGCTGATTTCAGTATTTCTGCCAATGCGGGTTGGAACTATTCTAACTATTGGGCATTGGAGAGAGGATACAAAGGGACATTATTGGGAGTGCCCAATAAATTTGCGGCTTCTAATATCGATCCGGCTAATGGTCGTATCTCAGAAAAGGGTGGTGATAGTCGTGTGCGTAATCATGCTGTTTTTGCCAATTTGGAACTTGGTTGGAAGAGTATGCTTTATTTGACGCTGACCGGACGTAATGACTGGAATTCACGTTTGGTGAATACCGATGAAGAATCTTTTTTCTATCCCTCAATCGGTCTGTCCGGGATTATTTCCGAGATGGTCAAATTGCCCGAATTTATCTCTTACCTGAAAGTTCGTGGTTCGTATACGGAAGTCGGTGCGCCTGTATCCCGTTCGGGACTGACTCCGGGTACGGTAACTACCCCTATTGTGGGTGGTGCATTAGATCCTACCGGTATCTATCCGTTTACTGATTTCAAGGCAGAACGTACAAAGTCATACGAATTTGGATTAAGTCTGAAGTTGTGGAATAAATTAAGTGCGGAGGTAACCTACTATCATTCTAATACATACAATCAGACCTTCTTGGGTGATCTTCCGGAATATACCGGATACAAGCAGATTTATTTGCAGGCCGGTAATGTGGAAAATCGTGGTTGGGAGGCTTCATTAAGCTATTCCGATCAGTTTAAGTTCGGATTAGGAATCTCTTCAACATTGACATTCTCTCGTAATATAAACGAGATTAAGGAGATGGTTGAAAACTATCATACGGATTTGATGGATGAACCGATTAATATTCCGGAGGTTTTGAAGGATGGTGGTCGTGTCATCTTGAAAGAAGGCGGAAGTATCCACGATATTTATGCCAACACCTTCTTGAAGAAAGACCACCTGGGATATGTTGAGGTAAAGAGCGACGGAACCTTTGGAATGGAAAAGGGGGAACCTGTTTATTTGGGAAAAACTTCTCCTGACTTTAATATGGGATGGAGTAATATGTTGACATACAAAGGCTTTGGACTCGGATTCCAAATCAACGGGCGTTTTGGTGGTGTGGTGACCTCTTCTACAGAGGCATTGCTTGATCGTTACGGTGTGTCCAAACGTTCGGCTGAGGCTCGTGAAGCGGGAGGCGTATTGTTGAAGGGACAAGGTCTGGTAGATGCGAAGTCTTATTATCAGATGACAGGTACGGGAAATTATGAAACTTCCGGTTACTATGTATACAGTGCCACCAATATTCGTTTGCAAGAACTTACCTTTAGCTATACTATGCCTAATAAGTGGTTTGGTAACGTGTTGAAAGATGTTACAGTTTCGTTTATAGCCAACAATCCTTGGATGTTGTATTGCGAAGCTCCGTTCGATCCGGAACTGACTCCTTCCACTAGTACTTACGGACAAGGTAATGATTATTTTATGCAACCGAGTGTTCGTAGCTTTGGCTTCGGTATTAAATTTAAATTATAATACACCTTCTTTATTATGAGAAAAATGAATCATTTTAAACTATTAGCGGTGATATGCGCAATGACGCTATTTGCCTCATGCAATTTTGAAGAAATCAATACCAACCAATTTGAGATGAGCGACGGAGAAGGTGCGATGGATGGTTTTGAAGTCGGAGGGCTGATTACAGCTATGCAACGGACAGTGATTCCCGTAGGCACACAGGCTGATGATACAGATGTTATCAATGAATATCAAATAGCTTATCATCTGTCGGCCGATAATTGGAGTGGATTTTTTGGCGAGAACAACAGTAACGGTTGGAACGCAGGTAGTAACAATACTACTTATTATTTGTTGGACAATTGGATAAAAGCGACCTATACACAGTCTTATACCAATGCTCTTGATCCTTGGAAGAAATTGAAAATAGCGTCCGAGAAAAATGGTACGCCCGAAGTCTTTGCTTTGGCTCAAATTCTGAAGATTTCCGCTTGGCACAAGACACTTGAAAGTTTCGGTCCGATGCCTTATTCTCATGCGGCGGACGCTACAATGAACATTCCGTTCGATTCGGAGAAAGAGGTGTATACGGCGATGTTTGAAGAATTGACCGCAGCCATTGAAGAATTAACAGAAAAGGCGGAAAATGGGGTGAATGTAATGGGCGCTTATGATGCGGTATATGCCGGAGATGCTACCAAATGGGTGAAATACGGCAATTCGTTGATGCTTCGTTTGGCTATGCGTGTCCGCTTCGCTGATGCGGAACTGGCGAAAAAGTATGCTACTCAAGCAGTTAATCATTCTATCGGCGTGATGATGGCTAAGGATGATGCGGCTCAAATGAGTCAAGGAGCGGGTATGACTTTCCGCAACAACATTGAATGGTTGGCAGGCAACTATAATGAAGCTCGTATGGGTTCTTCCATCTTTTCTTATCTGATGGGATATGAAGACCCGCGTTTGAGCGTTTATTTTTTGCCGATGGATGGTAATGCCTCTTATGGTGTTGAGGCTTTCGACGGAAAAACGTATCAAGCGGTGCCGGCAGGGCATGCCAATGCGCAGAATGACATCTACAAATCTTGCTCAAAGCCCAATATTCAAAGTGGAACTCCTACATATTGGCTGCGTGCATCGGAAGTTTATTTTTTGCGTGCGGAAGCAGCTTTAGTGTGGGAAGGTTTCGGCAGTGCGGATTCATGGTATAAACAGGGCATTGATATGTCTTTTCAGGAGAATGGTGTGACCGATCCTGTAGACGATTATATGAATTCCAATTTGTCACCTCGGGCATATGTTTTTTCCCATTATCAGTATGGGCAAACACTTTCTGCTCCGTGTGAGACTACTGCCAAGTTTGAAGGAACAACAGAGCAGAAGTTGGAAAAAATTATGATTCAGAAGTGGATTGCTTTGTTTCCTAACGGACAGGAAGCGTGGACGGAATGGAGAAGAACCGGTTATCCGAAGTTGAATGTCATTAAGACTTTGAAAGGAGCAGTGCAAGGCGCAACTCTTGAGGGCGGTATTCGCCGTATGATTTATCCCACCAGTTTTTCTCAGACTAACGAGGGAAAGGCTATTTATGAAGCAGCCTTGAAGTTGTTCAATAACGGTGCAGGTGGCGAAGATAAGTCTTCTACCCGTTTGTGGTGGGATTGTAAGAGATAACCTACATGTATCATTTTAATACAGATGAAGAATATGAAATCATTAAGAAAATTGTTATATATTATTCCATTGACAGGCATGATGGTAACTTCTTGCATGGATGTGGAGAATATTGAGATAGACCATATAGGCGGGTATGCCACAATGAACAATGCGGAGAGTGAGGCATATTATGCCAATCTGCGCGCCTATAAGGCGACTGCTTGGAATTACAATCGTCCCGTAGCTTTCGGATGGTATTCCAATTGGGCGCCTGCTGGAGCTTATCGAAGAGGATATCTCTCTGCTATGCCCGATAGTATGGATTTTGTTTCAATGTGGAGTGGCGCTCCAGGACGTTATGAAATCACTCCGGAGCAGAAGGCAGATAAAGAGTTTGTGCAAAAGGTGAAAGGAACGAAACTGTTGCAGGTAAGTCTGCTTTCTTATCTTGGTAAGGGTGCGACACCAAATTCGGTATACCTCGAAGTGGAAAAACAAGCGGAGGAAGAAGGCTGGTCGGCGGCTCAATTGGAAACGGCGAAGAAACAAGCCCGTTGGAAATATTGGGGATTTGAAGGTCAGTTTGAAAGTGAAAACCATTATGCATGTCTGGCGAAGTTTGCCAAAGCTCTGTGCGATTCTTTGTACGCAAACGAATGGGACGGTTATGATGTAGACTGGGAAATCGGTAGTGGTGTGTTTGATATGGATGGCACATTGAGTCAGAATAAGCATTTGATTCATTTGGTTAAAGAAATGAACAATTACATTGGCCCGAAAAGCGATCCGGAAGGTAAAGGACATAAAATGATCTGTATTGATGGAAATATTTATGGGCTTACCCATGAATTGGATGAGTATGTCGATTATTGGATTATACAAAGTTATGGTAGTTCCAATCCCGGTTTTGATGGTTATGGCGTTGATCCTAAGAAAATAATCTGCACAGAGAACTTTGAAAAGTATGCCACTAATGGAGGTCAATTGCTGAAGCAGGCAGCTGCTATGCCGCGAGAAGGTTATAAAGGTGGAGTAGGAGCTTATCGCTTCGATAATGATTATGACAATACGCCAAATTATAAATGGATGCGTCAGGCTATTCAAATCAATCAGCGGGTTTTCAATGAATGGAAAGCGAAACAAAACGAAGCGGAAAATAAACCGCAGGAATAAGTGGACTTATAAAATTCTAAAACAGTAAAAAGATGATGAATAAACATATATTCTATTATTTGATGGTAGGTAGTATGGCGTTATTGTTGGGCGCTTGCAACGACAGCATGAATGACCTGCTGGAGCCTAAGGTTTATTTCGAAAGCAAGGAATATAATTTCTCGGTGGAAGATGAAATGGATGTAATGACATTTGATCTGGTTTCAAGACTCTCGTCAGCAACTTCCTCTCAGGTAGACGTATCATATAGTGTAGCCGAACCAAGTGTAGTAGACGAATACAATGCAAAGTATGGCACAAATTATGAGATGCTTGATGTTTCGCAGGTAAAGCTAAGCAGTACGACATCTTCTATTTCGAGTGGAAAATTGTATGCGGATAATGTAGAAGTCGAACTTTCCGGGTTAGAAGCCTTGAAAGCCGGGAACTCGTATGTTTTGCCTATGCGGGTGCATTCGTCTTCGGTGTCGACTCTTTCCGGAACAAACATTGCATATTTCTTTTTCTCCAAACCGTTGAAAATTACCAAAGCTGGTAACTTCAGTAATCACTATATTTCTGTGAAGTTCCCTGTCGGTACTTTCTTCTCGTCATTCACTTACGAAGCATTGATTAATGTGGATTATTTCCTCGATAATAATACGATTATGGGAACTGAAGGTGTGATGATCCTCCGTATCGGTGATGCGGGAGGAGGAATTACTCCTAAAGATTATTTGGAAGTGGCCGGAAGACAGAACTACCGTGTAACGAAACCGTTGTTAACAAATCGTTGGTATCATGTAGCGTTGACTTATGATCAACCGACAGGAAAAACAGGCATTTATGTAAATGGTGAGAAATGGGCTGGTTCAGATTGGGGGATTGACGGTTTTGATCCGAATTCGGATATGGGTTTTTATATTGGTAGAATCTATGGTTTCAAATGGGGTGAACGTCCATTCCATGGTAAAATGAGTGAAGTCCGTGTTTGGAGTGTAGCCCGTACGGAAAATCAACTTAAGCAGAATATGCTGGGTGTTGACCCTGCTTCAGAAGGCTTGGCACTTTATTATAAACTAGACGGATCGGAGACTCAGGAAGGTGGAGTTATCAAAGATGCCACAGGGCGTATAAACGGTACTACAAATGGAATTACTATTAAGACGTTGGATGCTCCGATAGCTATCAATTAATGGAACACACAAATTTGTGAGAGATTTTGCTCTTTGCATTTTTGAATATGAGTGAAAGCCTGCTTACTGAAGAGATAATATTCTTTGGGTAAGCAGGTTTCTTTTATTTATGTTTGTTTTATGAAGAAGTTACTATTTACCCTGTTTATATCTTTTCCATCTAAATGTTTTTGCCAGTACCTTTATACATATAATTTATGCGGTTCATGTAAACCAATATGTAAACCGGAAAAATACGAATAAAATCTGTTGAATCCATAAAGCGAAGATATTACGGAGAAAGCTTTCTACTGTAATTATGATCTTTTTAGGGAACTTTTCAGATAATGATTGGCGCTGCTTCCAATGACATAAGATTACAGACGAAGGTGGAGATAAAATAGGAGATATTATCTTTGGCAGTTCGATATGTTCTAAGTACATTTGTTTCTGATAAAAGAAATGAATGTTCAAGATGAATATGGAAGAAAGTAATAACGGAAGCAAGAAACTGCAAATACGCAATAGTACGGCTGAATTTCTTATTTTTCAGATAGAGAATAAAGAAGAAGGCATTGAAGTGCTTTATCAGGACGAAACTTTGTGGCTGACGCAGAAGACGATGTCGATATTGTTCGATGTTGATATACGCACAATTAATGAACATTTGAAAAATATATATTCGCAAGGAGAAGTAGATAAGAATACAACTATCCGGAAAAACCGGATAGTTCAAAAAGAAGGTAATCGGAATATTTCTCGTGAAGTTTTTATTTATAGTCTTGATGCCATCATTTCAGTCGGCTATCGCGTCAACTCCGTGCGCGCCACTCAATTTCGGCAATGGTGTACATTTATACTTCGGCAGTTTGCCATTCGTGGATATGTCATTGATAAAAAGCGAATGGAGAACGGATCATTCATCAATGAAGATTACTTTGAACATTTGCTTGCTGAAATCCGGGAAATACGATTGAGTGAGCGACGTTTCTACCAAAAGCTAACAGATATTTATGCTACCAGCATAGACTATAACCTCAATGCCCCGACCACACGTTTGTTTTTCAAAAAAGTCCAGAACAAAATGCACTATGCAGTTCATGGACACACGGCGGCAGAACTTATTGTAGAGCGTGCCGATGCAGAGAAGGAACACATGGGACTAACTACCTGGGAGAAAGCTCCTAACGGAAAGATTGTAAAAACAGATGTGTCGATAGCAAAGAATTATTTGAAAGAAGAAGAACTGGAGTCAATGGGACGGTTGGTCAATGCTTTTCTGGATTTGGCAGAAGACCGGGCAAAGCGGCATATTCCTATGACAATGGAAGATTGGGCAAAACGTATAGATAAATTCTTGGATAGCGATGACCGCCCCATATTAAATGATTCAGGAAAGATGTCTGCCGAACAAGCGAAAGATTATGCAGAAACCGAATTTGAGAAATACCGTATCTTTCAGGACCGTGTGTTTCAGTCTGATTTCGACAAGTTGAATACAACTCGAAGTAATACAAAGTAAGATTTACGACATACGCGGGTAAAAGGTGATGTTAGACTTTGATTTGGCGGAAATGTACGGAATAGAAAACAGGGTGCTAAAACAAGCTGTTAGACGTAATTTAAAAAGGTTCGAAGGTGAGGACTTTATGTTTGAACTCACGAGGGACGAACTTTCAAGATCACAAATTGTGACCTTGAACAAAGGAAGAGGCAGCAATTTTAAATATATGCCTTTTGCTTTTACGGAACTAGGCGTAGCAATGCTTAGTAGTGTTCTAAACTCTGATACTGCTATTGGAATAAACAGGGGTATAATGCGTGCTTTCGTTGCGGTTCGTCAGTTACTGTTAAACCCGCCGACCGATCCAGTATATGAACTTCAAAACGAAGTCAAGGAACTAAAGGAGTACATAGAGGAAGTATTTGCAGACTATAACGACATCAATGACGACACTCGGACGCAGTTAGAATTAATAAATCAGACGTTAGCCGAATTGCAGGCGCAAAAGGCTTTAGCAGATAAGCCGCGTAATCCTATCGGCTTCGTTACTCCCAAGAAGAAAGAGTAAATAGGCGGTCCGGTTGTTCCGTTGGCTATTCGTTGGTTGCTCTATTGGTTACATGGAGAGTTGGATGCAAATACAACTATTTAGAAAAACTTAATAGCTCAACAGAAAGGTGGAAGACAAGTATCCTGGAAATTTGAATCTCATAATGATTTGTACCTGTTTTATTGTCATACTGTCAGGAATACATTCAAGTGAATGAATATCAACGTTCTATCACCTGACAATAACCATTGATAATAGGCTGACAATAAAATATCCAGACTTTTATTGTCAGCCTTGCTTTTATCTCTTATGATAGCTTTATTACCTGATAAACAGTACCTTTATAAGTATGCTTCGAAGGAATACCGCATTTTTGCAGCAATCTCCCGAAGTGGTATACTTTGTTATCAGACAATGACATACCGCTTTTCTTCTTCAGATAATTCAATATTTCAACCGGAGTAAGAAATTCCCCTTCCTCTTTCGTTTGTGCAGTCTTGAAATACTGGTAAAACAATTGCAACATAGCCGGTGTCTGCTCAAACTCACGGTTGTTTTCCGTCATAATCTGCTCATCCTCACTGTCAAACCAGTAGCGTTCGCCATGATGAATCTCGTGCATGGCTTGTGCATAAAGCTGTTCATAATCTATCGGCTGTGTAGTGTCGATGTTTCCCGTCACTTCAATACAAATGAAACGGCGGCTTCCCGAAGGATCAGTCAGCAAATCCTTCTGATTGCTTGTGCCGATAAATGAAGCATACCGCTGCAATTCAAGTACCGAGCGACCGTGCGGTTTCCGTAGATTGACCACAGGCTTTTGAAGAATATGTTTCAGAAATCCTTGTTGTGGCAGCGTTATCTGGTCAAACTCATCGATATTGATGAGCGCAAACCGATTCAGATACAGTTCTGCATCCCGTTTATGGCTGAAATCAATGCTGTCTGTATAGTAAGCGCGAAGCGCAGGCGGAATCATTTCACGGCAGAAAGTTGATTTATGAGTTCCCTGTCGGCCCACTAATATGGGTGACGTATTGTTTGCGTGCATTTTATCTATCCCTCTCCAATGTGAAACCATATTCAGGAACCAACGGTGGAAAAGCAATTCCCAATGCGGATTTTTGCAAGGAACCCTGTTTGCCAAAGCATGAATACGGTCTTTGCCGTCCCAATGAGGCAAATGAAACAGGAATTCTTCCAACGGATTGTAGATCGGCACACGGTTGGAATGTAAGTATCGGTCTATGTCCCTGTCCCATACGCCAATACCTTCGGATTGGGCATCAAGCATGATACTGTTTTGTGCCCGTTTGTCGATGGAATGAAAATAAAACTGAAACGAGAAACGCTCCCGGTATTCCACTTCCCCGATCTGCGTATTATAACGGAACTCATAGCGGCGGTTCATAAATTCGTCCATTTGCAGGCTAAGACGTTGCTCTTTAGTCAGACCGTTGCTTTTGGGCACTCCCTTACATTCTTTGTATACGTTTCTTATCATTTCGCGTATCAGCATCGGATTTTTTCTTTTGTAATAACGCATGATGGTCCGTCGGGTTACCTCCTCTTCCGGGATGCCGGAGTAGTAACAATTTTCGGCAAGCGGGACTACTAACGTTTGCAAATCATGATCGTTCCGATGCCAGTCTGTTTCCATTTCTTCGAATGTCTTCCGCAATGCCGCTTCATAAAGCAATGCTACTGTATCTTCCGTGTCATACCCCGGCAGTGCTCGATTCAGTGGAGATGCTTCAGTGCTCGATTTCTCATGATAAGTCATCTCGCCGGGCATACCGATGGGTTGTGAAAGATAGAAAGGTACAGGAGTGGGGCGGTAAATCAAGTCCGGATCATAACTAAGACGTGAGAATTGTTCCAGTTTCGGTTCTTTCAATAGAATGTTGAAGGGAAGTTGAGGCTGATAACATTTAATGGCAAGCCGGTAAGCATGTGCCTGAAACACTTCGGCTTCTTCCGTTGTTTGCGGTAAAGTACCGTCCGGACGGGTGAAGCAAGTCCATATCTTGACGCTTTTACCACTTGCTCCCATAAAAGCCAGCATTGTTTGGGGAAGTTCGGCTGCCTTTTGCTTCACGATTTCCACCTCTGTCTTTCCGGCTAGCGGACCGATGGTCAGTTCTACAATGCCATTGTAGGTTTTCATTCGCTTCACTCCGTTCACTCGTCCGAAGGCTGCTGCGGGAATCACTCGTGGTAGTTTGTTGGCGAGGGAACAAGGCTCGTCGGGTAGAACAAAATGCAGGGCCTGACGTAATCCGGTTACCGGGCGGAGCTTGGTTTCTTTTTTCATTTTTTCTATCAGCAGGTCGATGTCTGTCACGCTTAGTGCCTCCGTATCTCCGTTTTCCCTGATTTGTGTAATCTTCATTTTTCTTCTCTTGATATTTAATGAGAGTAAGTGTTTGTTATTGGTTTCAAAGGTACGGATAAGGTACTTGTAAAACAAACTATTTGCGCTTTATCGCGATAAAGAATGTGCTTTCTTGTTATACTCTATTCAAGAAGGCGGACTTGAAATATTAACAAGTAAGTAAAGATATGCTCGCCACTGTGTATTGTTGCCTAAAGACACCGTTATTCTTACGTTAACTTACCGGTATTGGTAGTTCGCCACGGCTGTGACGAGATCTTCCCACGGCCGTGGTAGGAATTCGTCACGGCTGTGGAAAGAAGTCACCACGGCCGTGGGAAGGTAAAGATACCGTAGCTTTAGCTGAACAATACCTGCTTCTTTAGTGAAAGATACCAGATGCGCAGTATTCATTTAACGGGGGCGACATTCGCTTCGTAGCGAGTTTATATTTCTTATACGCTCTTTGCTAATATTGAACTTCCTCTCTTTCAATACAAAACTTCCTGTATTTATTTCCGTATTTCCACTTTGTTTCGAAAAAAAAGCATATCTTTGTCATACGCTTTCTGTTCACCAGCGTGGTAAAACAGGTAAGAAGCGTTATTTATTTTGAAATAGGAATATTATTGCATTATCCCCCTCCTCTGAAATCTAGCAAGTTTCTTTTCCAAAGAGGGGTGATTCAACAGATATTCCACGTGAACGGTCGTATGTCAACATATCGATGAAAGATGTGTTATATATAAACGATTAGCGTGGATGTCTGTTGTTATCATTATCTTTTGGAAAGGTTTTGCTAGGCCTCAGAGGTGGATAATGATTCAACAGCATTCACGCTTTTATTGTACCCGGTTGGTTTCATGATCCTTATAAATCCCCAACCCCAATCTCCTGTCCGCCCGGAATACAAAAAGCGCGAATGTTTGTTGAATCAACATCAACAGAGCACTATTTATTCCTTGTTGTATAACAAATTAAAAACAAACACTATGTCACAATGGATTAGCATAGAAGCGGCAGCCGAGAAATACCGACTCGAAAAAGAGTATATCTGGCTCTGGGTGGAAATGAAAAAAATCACAGTGTCTTATGAGAACGATACAGTTTCCATAGATGATGATAGTATTCAGCAATTCATAAAGCGGACTAAGCTGGGAATTACGTCTGAATATATCGATGAGTTAGAGCAACTTTGCATGGAAAAAAACAAAACCAGCAGATTGTATGCTTCACTCTTGAATATGCGGGATCAGGAATTAATGGCAATTAGAGGACAAAGTTCGCGACTGGACGGTTTATGGAAAATGGTGGAGGAACAATACGAAAGACTGCGCTCCTTCGAGAAGAATTCCATGTCGGACAACGCTATTTGTAGCAACTGCTGGATCAGAAAGATATGCAGGAGATTGAAACGAATTCTATAATTCTGCTGTGAATTTAATCTATTAAATAATAGGCTGACAATAAAAGTACGATCTTTTTATTGTCAGCCTATTGTCATGGCTTATTGTCAGGGTGCAATGAGTTGCTAGTCACTGTATTATCCAGCTAAAACTCCTGCTGACAATAAGAACCCTCCAATTTATATGTAAACCTAAAACCTATGAAACTTTTCTGTTATTAATTACACGCATGGCCGCAGTATAGTATTTGCAAGGAACAGAAATCAAAATACTGTTTAAACCATTGTCTTTCATTGAAACCTGAATATAGGCTGCATTCAATAGACTTTTTACGCTGGCTACCTCCCAAGGACTACCAGCAAAAACTTTGACTTGAGAAATCTTTCTACTTGTAATCATGATCTTTATAGTGTGTTTTTGTTTTTACTGCGACAAAGATAAGAGAGAAAAGCAACATAGAGGTGCAATATTGTTTCATATATAGTATACAAATGATTCATTGAATCAGGATTTGTATTAATTGACCAGTTTTTTGCGTTAATAAGAGTTGTTTTCCCTCACATCATTCATTTCTTATTTTGCGTATTTGTTATTGTTTCTACAAGGCTATTGATATAAACCTCTATATTATCATAGGCAGTACTTAGATTTCTTCCGTTTGCATCATATTTGTTTGGGTTCAATCCGTTGGCGGTTTCCCATTCGTCAGGCATGCCGTCATTGTCAGAATCGGTAACTTGTGGCAATGATTTTAATGTTGGCCATGCACTCCAGTCGCTACCAGCTCCGGAAGGCTTTAGGTCTTTCTGACTATCGATAAGTCCGCCCTTAGGATAATTCTGACTTTTCCAATGGATGATACCTTTGTCGCAATGTTCACAAGGACCGTTCGGACAGGGTTCATCTCCTAATCCGTTGTGTTCGTTCTTTCCGATGAATTGTGCCGTTCCTGTGCGTGTCTCTTCAACGATACGAGTATCTATATCATCTCGTTTGAGACTGCAACCCGCATATTTCAACACCAGTTCGTAAGCTTTTTGTGCCGTGTGGGGAGTTACCGCATCTACTTCTACCGGAGTATCCCGTTTCAGTTCATCAAGAGAGTGACCGGTGTTGTTACGGATACCAGTCCAGTTGTCTTTGTTCACTTTTGCGGCTGCTGCTTCTGTCAGTTGGTTTCCTGCCTCGAAGTAATTCCGGCTGATATGATACTGTCCCAATACCCCTTTGATCGGTGCAAAATCTCCATCAGAAGAGCTGATGTCGATAGCCATCACACGGTTGGCCACTTTGGCATCCGTAGCGGGTCCGGGTTTGTAGTAGTTGTCCACAATGTTAATACCCATTGCTGCTCCGCCATAACATCCGTTACCGCTCCAGTTATAAATAACATTATTACGCATATCAGTACGTTCCTGACCTTGATATTTTACTCCGGAACCGAAACGTGGTGTGCGACTGTCATGGTGTGCCATCAGATTATGATGATAAGAAGCGTTGACTCCTCCCCAAATACCGCCATATCCATGAGGGCCTTTGGTATGTCCCGATAAGCGGAGACTTTCTGAAATAATACACCATTGCATAGTAAAGTTAGTATTATCATAGAATGAAGCACATTCGTCAGTGCTCCAACTGATGGAACAATGGTCAATCATGATATTGTTTTTCTGGCGTCCTCCCAGAGCATCTGCACCGTCGGAAGCCGAAGAGCCCAGCAAATCCGTATCTCCCATCCGGAAACGCAGGTATCGTAGAATTACATTATCGGCCGATACATTTACTGGAAAGTGAGCCAGGCAGATACCGTCTCCGGGAGCTGTCTGTCCGGCTATCGTGACATCACCGTTCCGAATGTCCAGTGTCGATTTTAGATAAATGGTGCCGGATATACAGAAGACAATTATACGAGGCTCCTTTTGTTCGATGGCATACCGGAGGGTACCCGGTGCTTTGGAGTCTTCCAGGGATCTGACAATATATACCTTTCCGCCTCTTCCTCCTGTAGTGTTCATTCCTCCTCCTTCAGCTCCGGGAAAGGCATATGCTGTTTCTTCCACTGGTGGAGATACGGAGGGAGAATCCGGTGGAGTCTCCTGTTCTTTATTATCTTCATTGACTGAAGATGTGGAACAGGAGGAGAACGCTTCTACTTGTGTGGCAAACAGTAGTGCCACGAAAATGAATTTTACCTTGTTGTTTTTCATATCTTACCTGATTTTTTATAAAGTGTGATGATAGTGATACTGATACAAATGTAAGCGGATAGAATTTGATAGACAACTGGTTGCATAGATAGTGCACCAGATTGCACAAAAAGTCCGCAACTTTTGAATGATATTAAAAAAGTCCACGCAAACAAACAAATAGTGAGAAAGTATTCATGTTGTTCCGTATACTTTTGTAACGTGAAATAGTAACTGCTCAAGGCAGGACGACCAAATAATAATGGAATAAGAATCTATCATTAAGAATATAACAAATAATTTATGAAAGCACATTTATTCTCGAAGATGTCCCAAGGACTATTGTTGTTATCAGCTTTGCTGGCAACAAGTTGCAAGGAAAGTAGCAATAACTTTTTTGTTCCCGACCATGAAGCCCCTTCTTTGGTGTCTGTTACTCCTGCAAATGGTGAAACGGCAGAAGAAAACAATACGATTCTGCTTACTTTTAACGAGTATGTGAAAGCGGGAGAAGGGAAAGCGAATTTTAATGGCGAGGAAGTGGAGTTGACTTTCAAAGGTAAAACAGCGTCTTACGCTTATACTGCTTTGGACTATAATCAGGCCTGTCAGTTCAGCCTCCCCAAAGGTGCAGTCATAGACTTTCAGGGAAATGTATTCGAAGGTGTCAGTATTCAGTTTACAATCAGAGAACGTCCTCAACCGGAAGCACGCATATTTGATGCGGTGGTCAGTCCTGACGGAAAGGGAAATTATACCAGTATACAGAAAGCAGTAGATAATGTCCCCTCGAAAAGAACGGAACCCTGGCTCATTTTCGTGATGAACGGAACGTATGAAGAACAAATTATCATTCCTGAAGACAAACCGTATATTCATCTCATCGGACAGGATGTGGATAAGACAATTGTCAAGTTACGGATTAACAGCTCAACCGAAGCCAGTGCGACTGATCCGGATGTGTGGAAGTACTCTTATAAGAACTTAGGAAAAACGGAAGCCGCTATGGTATCAGTGAAAGCTACGGATTTTTACGCAGAGAATATATCTTTTGTAAACGGATATGGCAAAGAATTGCAGAAAGGTCCTATGGCATTGGCAATGTATACCCAGAATGACCGCAACTCATTCAATAATTGCAAATTCCTCTCGTACCAAGATACCTGGCAGACCGGACCTAAATCGGATAACGGCAGACTGTATGCACAGAATTGCTGGATTGAAGGAGCCGTTGATTACTTCTATGGAAACGGGAATTGCTTCCTCGAACATTGCACCTTTTATAATATGAGGGATGGCGCAATTATTGTTGCTCCTTCTCATAAAGTAGGAACACGCTGGGGATATGTGATGAATAATTGCGTAGTGGATGGAAATGAATTGGCTGATACAGAAAGAGTCAAGTTGGGACGTCCCTGGCATAATTCTCCGATAGCTGTATATCTCAATACCATCTTTAATATAAAAATAGCTCCGGAAGGATGGACGGATATGGGAGCTATTCCTCAAATGTTTGCTGAATATAACAGTAAAGATAAAGAAGGGAATACAGTCGATTTAAGCCAGCGTAAAACGCAATATACTTACCAGGATGAACAAGAGAATCCGGTGACAGGCATTTGTCAGGCTGTTCTTTCGGCAGGTGAGGCGGCGCGGTATACATACGAAAACGTTGTTCGCGAGGGCGATAATTGGGACCCGAAGAAATATATGGAACAAGTTTCCGCACCGGAAAATCTGAAAAGAGAAAACGGAGTATTAAGTTGGGATGCTTCGAAATATGCGATTTGTTATTTGGTGATTGCAAATGATGAAACAGTACAAATAACCAAAGAAACGTCTTGTAATATTGAGACAGGAAAGACGTATCAGGTGAAGGCTGTCAGCGAGTACGGGTCTTTGAGTGAACCTTCGCAGGAATGATGACAATTAAAAACTTTAAAATATGAAAACGATAAGCAAAGTATTCAGTTGTATATTGGCTTTTTCTTCTCTGTTGGGGAGTGTGGAAGGGCAAAACAGGTATAAAATATGGTATGATAAACCCGCTTCTTATTGGGAAGAAGCGCTTCCGATTGGTAATGGACGGATTGCAGCAATGGTGTTCGGTGATCCCCAACTGGAACAAATACAGTTGAACGAAGAAACAGTGTCGGCAGGCTCTCCCTACCAAAACTATAATGAAGAAGCGAAAGCGGCTTTGCCGGAAATGCGGCGGTTGATTTTTGAAGGAAAATACGAAGAAGCGCAGAACATGGCGGCAACGAAGATTCTTTCACAAGTGGGGAATGAAATGCCTTATCAGACGGTAGGTCGTCTGAATATCCGTTATCAAGACCACAAAAAGGTAAGTAATTACTACCGTGACCTGGATATAAGCAATGCAATGACTGTGACCCGCTACAAAGTAGACGGAGTGGAATTTACTGAAGAAACATTTGCATCATTTACCGATCAGCTGGTTATCAGGCATATCAAATCATCTAAACCGGGAGCAATCAATTGCGAACTGTTTTTTAATACACCGATGAGAGATCCGAAGCGTAGTATCTATGGAAAGAAGGGGTTGCGTTTGGAAGGTATTACGCATGGAAGTCGTTATTTTCCGGGAAAGGTGCACTATTGCGCTGACTTGGATGTGAAAAACAAAGGCGGAGAAGTGACAATGGCTAATGATACGCTGCTTAGTGTTCAGGGCGCCAGCGAACTTACATTGTACATCTCGATGGCAACAAACTTCGTCAATTATAAAGATATATCGGGTGATCCGTATCAGCGGAATAAAACCTATCTGAAAAATGCGGAGAAGGAGTATGATAAGGCGAAAGCTGCCCATATAGCTGCTTATCAGGAGCAATTCAACCGTGTGACTTTGGATTTGGGTGAAACTTCCCAGGTTAATAAACCGATGGATGTACGTATCAAGGAGTTTTCTTCATCCTATGATCCGGCATTGATAGCGTTGTATTTCCAGTATGGACGTTACTTATTAATTGCATCTTCACAGCCCGGATGCCAGCCCGCCAACTTGCAGGGCAAATGGAATCATAACCCGGGACCTCCCTGGAGCTGCAATTATACAACGAATATTAATGCTGAAATGAATTACTGGCCGGCGGAAATCACCAACTTGGCCGAACTTCATAAACCATTCATCCAGATGGTACGTGAATTAAGCGAGAATGGGCGTGAAGCTGCGAGCCGGATGTATGGTTGTCGTGGCTGGGTATTGCATCATAATACGGATTTGTGGCGTATGACGGGTGCGGTGGACCGTCCTTATTGTGGAACGTGGCCTGTGGCTAACGCATGGCTTTGCCAGCATTTATGGGACCGTTATTTGTTTTCCGGTGATAAGAAATATTTGGAGGAAGCATATCCGATGATGAAAAGCGCTTCGGAGTTCTTTGTCGACTTTTTGGTACGCGACCCGAATACAGGTTATTTGGTTGTTACTCCTTCCAATTCACCCGAAAATTCTCCGCGCTGGATAAAGAAAAAAAGTAATCTTTTTGCAGGAATTACGATGGATAATCAGTTGGTTTTTGATTTATTTTCAAATACATGCGAAGCTGCCAAAGTGCTGAACGCAGATACCGATTTTTGTGATACATTGAAGAATATGCGCCGGCAGTTGCCTCCGATGCAGGTAGGGCAGTACGGACAATTGCAGGAATGGTTTGAAGACTGGGATCATCCTAATGATCGTCACCGGCACATCTCTCATCTTTGGGGGCTATATCCCGGTTATCAGATTTCTCCTTATCGCTCTCCGGTACTCTTTGAAGCTGCAAAAAATACATTGATACAACGGGGGGATCCTTCTACCGGTTGGTCAATGGGATGGAAAGTTTGTTTTTGGTCTCGTATGCTTGACGGGGATCATGCTTATCAGTTGATAAAGAATCAGTTGACTTATGTCAGTCCTGAAATACAGAAAGGACAGGGAGGCGGAACGTATCCTAATTTGTTCGACGCGCATCCACCTTTCCAAATAGATGGGAACTTTGGTTGCACGGCTGGTATTGCCGAAATGTTGGTGCAAAGTCATGACGGTGCGATTCATCTGTTGCCTTCGTTGCCTTCGGAATGGAAGAGCGGGACAGTGAAAGGGTTGCGTGCCCGAGGAGGTTTTTTGATTGATGAATTGACCTGGAAGGACGGTAAGCTGGTAAAAGCTGTGTTACGTTCGGAAATTGGAGGCAATCTGCGTCTGCGCTCTTACTGGAAATTGGCTGCTGAAGGAGCATCGTTGAAACAGAAGAAGGAAGAAGAAGCGAATCCGAACGCATTATTTAAAGTACAGCAAATCTCACGTCCGATGATTAGTGAGAAAGCGCCTTTAAAAGGAGTGGCATTACGTGATACTTATTTGTATGATGTGGATACACGCGAAGGAGAAGTGATAATTATTACAGTAAAATAAGGCATTCTATATAAAAAGTCCACGCTTTTGCATAAATAATGAGTGGAAAACAGCTGTAAAAGTGTGACTTTTGTAACATCAAAAATGAAACAAATTAATCAAGATAATACTATGGATGTACAAAGACATTTATTTTTGCGAAGATGCTTCGCGTATATATGTTGCTTGCTCTTGTGCTTTATAACGGCGACAACAGTATATGCACAGAAGGTATCTGTGAAAGGAACAGTGGTGGATACCAACGGCGATGCTATTATTGGTGCTAGTGTGAAGGTGTTGAAAAAGTCCTCCGTCGGTACAATTACCGACTTGGATGGAAATTTCACTTTGTCTGTTCCCGAAGATGCAACAAAGTTGGAAATTAGTTTTGTAGGAATGAAATCAGTTGTTGCGACTGTGAAACCGGGCAAACATCTGAAAGTTGTGTTGGAAGAAGACAATCAGACTTTGGACGAAGTGGTAGTGGTAGGGTACGGAACCTCACGCCGCGGAGATTTGACCGGTGCGATTTCTTCAGTGAGTGAGAAGGTTTTGAAGGATATTCCGATAACTTCTGCGGCTGCGGCTATTACAGGAAAACTGGCAGGTGTGAATGTCGTGGCTACTGATGGATCGCCCGATGCAACAATCCAGATTACAGTACGTGGTGGTGGTTCTATTACCCAGGACAATTCACCGTTATATATTGTTGACGGTTTTCAGGTGAGTAATATCAATGATATTCCTCCCGGTGATATTCAAAGCATTGATGTTTTGAAAGATGCTTCTTCTACCGCCATCTATGGAGCTAAAGGTGCGAACGGCGTTATTCTTGTTACTACAAAAAGCGGTAAGGCGGGAAAAACAGAAATCTCATTCAATGCTCACTGGGGTGTCAGTAATGTGTATAATCTGACGGGGGTACTTTCACCTTACGAATACTACTGTTATCAGAAAGAACTTGATCCGGGCACCTCTCTGACCAGTAGCATTAATTCGATGTATGGACGTTGGGACGACCGCAATATTTATCGTTCGGTAGAAGGCACGAACTGGCAGGATAAAGTATATGGAAACACCGGATTCAAACAAAGCTATAACGTTGGTATAACAGGAGGAACGGATGCCACATTGCGTTATAATTTGAGTTATACGCGGGATGATGAGAAGTACATTATGCTCAACTCCAATTATGTGAGGGATAACTTGAGTGTGAAGATGGATAAAAAGTTGAGTAACAAATTGAAGTTTGAGTTTTCCAGCCGTTTGACTAGAATGGTGATTGACGGTGCGGGTACCAATGGAGGTAAATTGAGAGATGCCGTTCTTTTCTCGCCAATCAACAGCCTTGCAAGTATAGATGCGGGAGATGCTTTGGGGGGTGAAATTGATTACTCGGATGATGCATTGTTATCATCATTGAATGATCCTGTATATAATACGGTGAATGAGTATAAGAAGCAAAACCAGTTTTCTATGACTTATAATGCCGGCTTTAACTGGGAAATTGTTAAAGGATTGACTTATCAGCTGAAAGGTAGTTACGCATACACTTATAATTATACCGATAATGTCTGGTTAAAGAAAACCGGAGAGTCGAGCTCCAATGCCGGTCAGCCCGTAGCCAAACGTACGGATGAGAAAGGTGCACGATGGAACTTGCAGAACATATTGAGTTACCGGTTCTCTCTGAAAAAGAATCACCGTCTTGATCTGATGGCCGGACATGAAATGGTGAGTAATTACAGAAATCAGATGATTGCCTCATCCAAATATTATCCTATGGATTTTACGGCGAGCGAAGTGTTGGCTATGTGGAACTATGGAGAATCCCAACCAACGTATACCACTCTTGGTGAACCTTCTCGTACGGCATCTTACTTCGGTCGTTTAAACTATGCTTTCAAAGACCGGTACATGTTCACTTTTACAGCCCGTGCCGACGGAACGAATGTGTTCGCTCCTGAAAACCGTTGGGGATTTTTCCCGGGTATGGCATTGGCATGGCGCATTTCCCAGGAAAAATTTATGAAGCAGACGGAAGACTGGCTGGATAATCTGAAACTTCGTGTGAGTTACGGGTCAGTTGGTAATGCGCGTGTCAATTCATACTGGAGACAGGATTATAAAATGGAATCTTCTGCCAATAGGCAATATTATCTAAATGAAACAGTACAGAGTGCCCTGAAATTGCAGAACACCTTGCGGAACGAGAATCTGACTTGGGAAACGAAGTTATCCTCTAATGTGGGAATAGATGCCAGCCTCTTTAATAGCCGTTTGAATGTGACGGTTGACTTCTATAATGATATAACGAAAGATTTAATCTTACGCATGGATCTTCCTTCAAATTCGGGATATGAATATCAGTATCAGAATGTAGGCCGCAGTACGAACAGGGGAGTTGAACTTACGCTTAGCGGAACGATTATCAATAGTAAAGATTTCTATCTGGGCGCTAACTTCAATATATCATTCAATAAAAATATAGTGAATAAACTGGATGGAACGGCAACCGTATTGAGTGCGCAATCCAACTGGCGACCGGATATCGGCTCTGATGATTTTCGTGCTATTGTAGGTCAGGCGGTAGGACAGATTTATGGATTCGAAGTAGAGGGCTTTTATTCTGTAGACGACTTTACGTTTGATGAGAATACGAAAAAATGGATACTGAATGAAGGGGTAGTAGACGACAGGGCTTTGTTCTCTAATGACCTGCCTAACTTTGGTCCGGGCTTTATCAAACTGAAGGATCAGAATAATGACGGTGTGATCGATGCGGATAATGACCGTAAAGTGATCGGTAGTGTACAGCCAAAGCATATTGGCGGATTCGGGCTGAATGCTGCATGGAGAGGGTTTGACTTGGCGGCAATGTTCAACTGGTCATATGGCAATAAAGTATATAATGCCAATAAGATTATGGCATCCACTCATACGAATCGTAAATATAATAATATCAGAGATTTTATGAGTTTGGAAAACCGTTGGTCGATTATTGATCCGGAAACGGGTGCCAATGTAATGTATGGTAATGACGCCAATCCGGAACGCTTTGTTGAAATCAATTCCAAAGCCTCTATCTGGATGCCTATGATGGGGCGTACGCTTGTGACGGACTGGGCGATTGAAGATGGTTCTTTTTTGCGTTGTAGTAACCTGACGTTAGGGTATACGCTTCCGGTTACTGTGACTCGTAAGCTAGGAGTCAAGAACCTGCGCGTGTATGCTACGGCCAATAACCTGTTTTGCTGGACAGCTTATTCCGGACAGGATCCTGAAGTGAGCACACAACGTTCTACCCCTTTGACTCCGGGTGTGGATTATTCTGCATATCCGAAAGCACATTCTTATGTATTCGGTCTTAATGTTACTTTTTAATACTTGAAAAATGAAAATACAGAAACTATTTTTAGCGGTTTTATCCTCCTCTGTGTTATGCACTTCGTGTATGGATAATTTTTTGGATACCGAAAGTCCTTCTATTCCAAGTGATGAGAATCTGTTTAAATCGACTGCTCTGACGGAAGCAGCCCTGATGGGTGTATATGCGACAATGACGGACACCTATATATATGGTCAGAAACTGTGTGTCAACTGGCAGGGAGCTTCTGACGTGGAGGTTGGCTCGGGTGCGTTTTCTACGGAAAACTATAATTCGACACTTCGTGATGAAGGTGCTGGCAATTTTTATGACGATAATTATAACCGGAATACCAGATGGGACAAACTTTATTATCTGGCAGAATCCGCCACTACTATCGTAGATGGTATACGTCGGTCACCGTTGATGCAATCTACTTCGGACAAGGCTGCCATGCGTAGATATTTAGGAGAGGCATTAGCACTAAAAGCGTTAGGCTATTTTGAATTGATTCGTTATTGGGGAGATGTGCCATATAAAGAGCATGCGTCTGAAAGCGGATTGGGAAATGTCTATATAGGAAAAGTGGATCGTGATATTGTTTATAATTATATCATAGAGGATTTGAAAGAGGCAATTGAATATCTGCCTTGGATGGGAGAAGAATCATATACGGTAGAACGCATGAATAAAGGTTTTGCCAAAGGACTGCTGGCAAAAGTAGCGCTATTTGCCGGAGGATGGTCTGTACGGGATGGAAATCAGTTTCCGGACTTGGATGTGGAACATCATCCGACCATTCCGGAAATGAACGGATATTTCGTCGGTCGCCCTAAGAATTGGAAAGATTATTATGAACTGGCTGCCAAACAGTGTGCGGAGATTTTGGGAGCGACTGATAATCCTCATGAGCTTGATCCCAGTTATGAGAATATTTGGTCTACTGTCAATCATCTGGAATACAACAAGTATAATGAAAACCTGTTTGAAGTTGCTTTTGGTGAAGGACAGAATGGAGATGTGGGGGCCACGATGGGATACAACCTGAACAGAGGGGTTTTTAATACCACCCAAGGTATGGGAGGGGCAGGATATGCGGCTACTACTGCTTACTATTTTTATTCATTTGATCCGGCAGACACCCGTCGGGATGTTACTTGTGTTTTCCAGGAATATATCAATGAGAATGGAAAAAATAAGGAAGTTATTCGCTGTAATCCATTAGGAGTGGCTTGTGGTAAATGGCGTTGGTATTGGATGACTGATAATTATATGAAAGTCCGTTTCCCGAAAGCTAATTCACGTATTGCTACTGGTATCAACTGGATTTTGATGCGGTATTCAGATATTTACCTGATGTTTGCGGAGGCTCAAAATGTATTGACAGGGCCGGATGCAGTTAGTCCGATTGCCGGTATGTCTCCCCGACAGGCTTTGGAAAAGGTTCGTGAAAGAGCATTTGGTACTGGTGCTCCCGAAATCACGCAGTATGACGCGGATTTCTTCACGGCTATTGTCAATGAACGGGCATGGGAGTTTGGTTGTGAATCTATTCGTCGTCAGGATTTGACACGTTGGGGATTGTTGGCGGAGAAAATAGAAGAGATGAAAATAGGTCTTTGTATGTTGTATGACTACAAGCCGGTGACTATTTTCGGGAAGACTTATCAAGTGGATGAAATACCGAGAAAAATCTATTATAAATATGAAGACTCTGATAATCCGGAATACATTGATATGTCGTCTGTTAACTTCAATGAGGATATGGGAACCGGTACTGCTTCTACATCAAAAGGACAGTATGAGTGCAACTGGATCAGTATGCAGGTGACATTGAATAAGGATGGTGATATAAATGCAACCCTGAATACTAATTATGTGAAAACAATGGCTAGAATATTGGTTTGCGGTACAGGGCTGAATGCGTCTTACGACTATTCGAATTTGTTTGGCAGGCTGAACTGGGGCGGTGAAGCCGAAGCGGAGTTCCGTAAATATTCTGTTGGTAATGGAGTGTGTAATTATCGCCATGTATTCGCTATTTATTATGAGGATGTCAATAAGACGCAAGGGTATGTTTCTAATTCGTATGGTTATAAATAATTAATGGTAGGAAAAGATGAAAAGACTAGTTAATAGATTATCCGGAGCATGCCTGTATGTACTATTGGCTTTGATAGTGGGTATGTCTTCCTGTGAGGACGATGCCAATGACTGGACAGTTAATAAGAACTATGATGCTTTGTTCCGTCCGTTGACGTTCGATAAGTCGGCTACCGATGCGACTTCGGTTACATTAAGATATTCGCAGATTGTGAATGCAAAAGTCTATATTTTTGAGTTTTATACGGACAGCTTGGAGTTTAATGCGGAAAATTATGTAAGGACAGATACGATTCTGAAAGATACATTGACTGTATTTTCAGAGAGTAATACGCCTATGAGGGTGGAATATCGTACTTTGTTTCAGGAGTTCAACGGTTCTACGCAATATTCTGTTCGTATGAAAGGAGAAGATGCGCAGGGAAAGGCAAGCACTTATGTCAGTGTAGCATTTAAAACTCCGGATGAGCAATTATTTACCGGAGTGGAAGTTACAGCTAATTCCGCAACCTTGACATGGGAAGAAACGAACAGGGTAACTCATCTGACGTTGGCTCAAATGGTGGATACGAAATATGGTGAGGAAAAACAGATTGATTTGACTTCGGAAGATATAGCGGCTTGTTCAAAAACACTCTCCGAATTGGAGAATGGAGCGACCTATCGTGTTCGGATTTATAATAATGATGCATTACGTGGTTCGTATGTATTCAAGACACTGGGATTGGGTGGTAGCGAAATCCTTTTTGTGGAGGCTACGGAAACCGGAGTCATTGATTTAAGTACATTGTTATCTAATTTTGTGAAAGAGAAAGAATGTAGCAATGTAACTGTCCAACTTACTCCGGGGGCGGTGTATAAGGTAAGTGAACTAAAGATTCCGGGATTGGATAATATTTTGTTTACCAGTACGGAAGCTAATGAAAATAATCGTCCACAGCTTATTGTGACTAATAAAATATCATTGGCTTCTCCGATACAGTCTCTGTCATTCGAGTTTGTTTGCCTGAATGGAAATGGCGAGGCCAGTTATATGACGGATTGGAAAAATAGTTCTTATGCCCAGTCTATTTCATTCACAGGCTGTGCTATACAGAACATAAAACGTACGCTTGTACGTATTAGCGATGGAAGTGGTGTGTTCATGACGGATATTACGATCGATAACTGTGTCATATCCGAAGTTGGTACGGACGGATATGGAATGATTAATTTCGGAAAAAATATCGATCAGTTGGAAAGGGTTTCTATAACGAATAGTACATTGATTAATATTGGTGACCAGTTGATGGACGTGAAAGGGGGAATCGGTGATGTGATATTGGAAAATTGTACTTTCTATAATTCTATGGATGCTAAGAAGGAATTGCCTAAAGTTTTCCGTTTCGATAATGCGGCAAGTACTCCGCCTTCTCCGAAATCTGCGACAATGCGGAATTTGATTTTCTCCGGTCCGAACAAAGGAAAGAAAATGAATAGTGGAAATGGTGCTTATGACATTTTGAACTTCTCTGATAATTGTTATATCACCTCCGACCTGCAGGAAGGCAATAACAGGTTTGAAGAAATAACGAGAATAAAACAAAGCTCGGATGACTTGTTCGTTGATCCATTAAACGGTGATTTCCATATTAAACCGGGAGCCGGGTTCGCCGGAACGGGTAATGCTGGTGATCCACGTTGGTATTAATTGATCCTATAATTGTTAGGTATAAAGAATATCATGAAGAATATTGTATTATCAATTTTATTGATGAGTGCCTGTGCAATGATTTATGCACAGGCGGACTCATCGCCTTATCAGGCTATTGTAGCTGTTGATGGTAGTGGAGATTATAAAACGGTTCAGGAAGCAATCAATGCTGTACCTGACGGACAGACGAAACCTTGGTTGATTCTGATAAAGAATGGCTTGTATAATGAGCAGGTGATTATCCCTAAGAATAAGCCATACGTACATTTAATAGGCCAGGATAAGGATAAGACCATTATTCATTTAAACTTGAATGTTGGTAGTAAACTGACCGGTAAAGAAATAGGTGGAAAAACAGCTTATTGGGAACACTCGGTTCATAATCCTTCCTCTCCAGTTTATAAATACGAGGGATCGGTAGTGGTGGTAAAAGGAGACCACTTTTATACGGAAAACATTTCGTATGTGAATGACTGGGGAGTTTTATCAGATAATGGTCCGCAGGCTTTGGCTATGAATAGTCAGGCAGATTGTGCTTCCTTTTATAATTGTAAGTTCCGTTCTTTTCAAGATACTTGGATGACTGCCAATAATGATGTCAGTCGGCACTATGTGAAAGATTGCTGGATAGAAGGCGCGGTAGACTATTTTTATGGTGGTGGTGATGTGTTGCTGGAAAACTGTACGCTTTATAATGTACGGAGTGGAGCAGTAATAGTGGCTCCTTCCCATAAAGATGCCAAATATGGTTATGCTTTTCGTAATTGCATTATAGATGGAAACAGTGAAGCGGCTGACGGACGTTTGAAGTTGGGGCGTCCATGGCATAATAATTCGAAGACGGTGTATATCAATACCATTATGCTTATCCCTGTCGCTGATGAAGGATGGACGAATATGGGAACGGTTCCCGGAATTTTTGCCGAATACAATAGTCGTGATGCACAGGGTAATGTGTTGGATTTAAGTAAACGCAAAACGGAATATCAATATAAAGACCGCCAAACCGGTAAGGAAGTATCGGGTACCTGTCAGGCAACTATAACGAAAGAGGAGGCGGACAAATATACGTACGAAAATATGATTCCGGGTAATGATGGCTGGAATCCGCGTATTATGATGGAGAAATTAGGAAGTCCGCGCAGTCTGGTTTATCAGCAAGGCACTCTTAAATGGAATCCTGTGAAGAATGCGATCGGATATATTGTATATGATGGAGAACAGATTCTCGGGACGACTACTGATACCTCTTTTCCGGTGTCGAAAGTGAATTATGCTTTGAAGGTATCTGCCGTGAATCAATATGGAACGCAAGGTAAAAAAGGTGTATTGTAATTGAATATAGAAAACTGGTAAGGAAAGGGGAGGTGCTTATGAGGCATCTCCCTTTCTTTCTTTATATTCTGTAGGAGTGACTCCCATGATTTTTTTGAAGCGCCTGCTAAAGTACTTCGGGTCATTGAAACCGGTCATATAAGCAATTTGGGAGAAACTGTATTCACTTTTTTCAATTAGCTGGGCGGCTCGTTTGATGCGCATTTCACATACGAAATCTACCGGAGTCAGCCCAACAATGGATTTTAATTTTCGGTAGAATACCGTACGGCTTAACATTAGTTTGTTGGCGAAGTCGTCGATGGTGATATCTGTATTGTCCATTTGTTCCTCCATAAACGCCATTACTTGTTGCATGAATTGTTCATCGTATGGAGTCACTTGAGGTTGTGAAGGCTCCCACCCATTTATATGATCCTCTTCTTGAGTATGCTCTGACAGTTTCGATAAATATAGCTCTTGTAACTGTTTACGTTGACGGAGCAGCGACAAAATTCTGGTTTTTAAGTACGTAGAGCTGAATGGTTTGGTAATGTAGTCATCGATACCTTGTTCCAGTCCTGCTATCCGATCATCTAAAGAAGATTTTGCTGATAGTAATATAATAGGAATATGGCAGGTGTTATGATCGGCTTTGATTGCTTTCACCATGTCTAATCCATCCATGACCGGCATCATGACATCACTGATTATCAGATCCGGAATGTACTGCTGTGCATATTTTAATCCTTCTTTTCCATTTGCTGCTTCGAGAACAGTGTAAGTCTCTGACAGGATATTCCATAGGAAATGACGTAATTCATTGTTGTCTTCGACAATAAGAATGGAAGTTTTTTCATCCTCTGTGTCGGTTTTATTTTCATTCTCTGCGTATGCTGCCTTGAAGGATGTATTATCCGAATCTTCTTCAGTAGCTTGTATCGTCGGTGAATTATTGTCACTGTCGGATAAAATAAATTCGGCTTGTTGATCGTCTGCAAATGCTTTTTCTTCCTTAGGAAGTGTGACAATGAATTCACTTCCACTTCCCGGCTCGCTTTTCACTTGGATATTTCCGTGATGTAATTCTATTAATTCGCGTACCAGTGAAAGCCCAATGCCGGATGAGGGCTGCAAGATATTGTATTGTGCCAGTGTTTCAAATCGATAAAATAGGGATTGTTGCTTTTCGGGAGCAATGCCAATGCCTTCATCGGATACGGAGATGGTGACTTGCTCCGAACCTGTTATCATATTTACCGTTACTTTCTTCCCGTTCGGTGTATATTTGAAGGCATTTGAAAGTAGATTGAAGAATATCTTTTCAAATTTGTCACGGTCTACCCATGCGTATATTTTGTCTGTATTAGTTTGAAGTTGGAAATCAATTCTCTTTTCTTTTGCTATAAGGTGGAAGCTTTCCATTATCTTCTGTAATTGGGAAACGAGTTCTGTCTTTTCTACCAACACTTTCATCTTCTTATTTTGGATTTTGCGGAAATCCAGTAGTTGATTAACCAGACGAAGCATACGTTCTGTGTTTTTATGTACCAAATTTAGATGTTCCCGAACTGTCGGAGAGATTGCTTCATGCGCTAGAATTTCTGATACAGGGCTGGATATTAAAGTTAAAGGAGTGCGTAATTCATGTGAAATATCAGTGAAGAAGCGTAATTTGATATTGGATAAATGTTGTTCCAAGTCAACCTGATGCCGCAAACGGTAGATATAGAACAGAATGTATACAATGATAGTAGTGAATAACACGAACATGACAATATAGAATAACCATGCCCAGTATGTTTCCCAAAAAGTGGGTAAAACATGAATGGGGAGAGTGCGTATATTATCGGTCCATACTCCGTCGCTATTGCTGGAACGGATTTGCAGTTGATATTCTCCGGCAGGTAAATTTATGTATGTTGCAGAGCGGTTATTACCGGCTTCGTTCCATTCTTCTTCCAGGCCTTGCAGACGATAGGCGTATTCGATGGCATCGGGATTTACATAATCAATGGCTGCAAATTGAAAGGTGACATTACGTTCCGAAGGATTTAGTTCCAGTTCTTTTATGTCATCAAGCGCTACATGAAGTTGACTTCCTTGTATTTTGAGTCCGGTAAATACAATAGGAGGTACATAAGAACTTTTTTTCATTTGTTCTGTGTTGATTTCAAGTATCCCTTGATTGGTTCCGAGAACGATTTTCTTTTGACTGGTTAGTGTGGGAACTGCTTCAGTGAGGTTCAGTTCTCTCTGAAAGTAATTACTTCCATAATTCTCAAATGTTCCTTGTTGTGGATTGAATTTGGATATGGAGTTTTCGGAGATTACCCATAATTGTTTTTGAGTATCTTCGAGCATTGAAAGTACCAAATCGGAAGCTAATCCGTCTTTGATTGTATAACTTTTGAATTGTATATCTTCCGTGAGCAGATTTTTAGAGATAACCTGGCTGATTCCTCCGGTGAATGTTATTACATAAGTGTTTTTTCGACTGTCAGTAAATATTTGCATGACATCATTACTGCTAAGGCTGGAATCTACGTTAGGGATACGGTTGCTATGATAGAACTTAATTTCTTCTGGCTGATCGAACTTATTGGAGAATGTAAGTAAACCATTGGTTGTGCCAATCAATAACACTCCGTTGGGGGCTTCTGCGATATGTCTTATTTTGAGTGAAGTAGAAACAGGATAGTTTTTCAGCCGGTTGCCGCTATGAATAAAGTTGGTAGAACCATCAGGTACGTGTGATAATAGGTTGAGACCACCTCCATAACATGCGATCCATATATTGTCATGGCTATCCTGAATAATACTATAGACACTATTGTTACTTAAACTGTATGTATCTTGTGGCTGATGGACGAATTGTTGTAAAAGATAAGAGTGTTCGTTTTTCTTCTTTAGAAGGATGAGGCCGTCTTTTTTGGTTCCCATCCATATATTTCCTTGTTTATCTTCCATAAAACAGTACACACTTTTTCCGAAAGTAACCTCTTGAGGGGTGATTATACCCTGTGGAGAAAGGTAGCCTTCTAATGTCCCATCCGGACGGTAAATTCTGACGTTTCCCTTTTTGGAAGCAACCCAGAGACGTTTCTGTTTGTCGGCAAGAAAAGCACGTATTTCCAATCCATTGTCTATGGGGCGTATTTTGTATTTATTGGGATAGAAAGATATTTTGTCTACGCCCCGGTCATTGGTAATCCATACATTCTGTTGCCGGTCGGTATAATAATAACGAATAGAGGGGGCAAATAGGGAAGCGGGATTGTTTTCATCTGCAAAGTATAGTTTCAGTTGATTACTGTCGCGATCATAATAGCACAAATGCCCTTTTTGAGGACTCATCCATAGTGTACCTTCATGGTCTTCAAAGATCATGTATCGGTTGTCGCGTTCATATTGGATCAGGTTTTGTATAGGAGCTGTGAAGTGCTGTTTATCTCCTGTTTGCAGATTTAGCTTTATCACACCGGAGGTATTGGCAAAGATCCAGACTTCTCCGGTTTTGTCCTGATAAAAAAAATGAGCTTCATTGGATGGCTGGGTGGCTGTCTGTATATTAAAATGCTGGAATTTTTTCTTTTCTGTATCGTATGTTATAAATCCGTTGTCAGTTCCTAAGCCGATCCTGTCATTAGAAGGGGAAATGGAAGATATGGAATAGATATCTGTGACAGAACATGGTAGTTCCTGGAATTTTATATTTCCGTTCTTGGGATCATATATTGCGATTTTTCCGGAAGTTGAGATAAGATATATTTTCTTATTATATTCTTTTACCATTTTAAACGGATAATCGCTGTTGATTCGTTTTTTTCCGATGATGGTTACTCCCTTATCTGTCATGATCCATTCGTCCCCGTCGGAATCTTCGTAAATGTCGAATATCTTGTTTCCTTTTAAATTTTGGTTAAAGCTGCTGTATAATATGATATCTTTTCCTTCTTTGCAGGTTTGCTCATTGATTCTGAAAGCATAACCTTGTTCACAGGTGATCCACGTAATTCCTTTATTTAAGGTATAGATATTGCTGACTATGTTGGTTTGTTGCAGGGATGATTCAATAGGAAGGAGTATGTCAATAAACTTCTCTGTCTGAATATCAAATAGATATGCACGGTTATCATAAGATTTGCACCATATATCTCCGTCTTTGCTTTCTGTAATATAAGAGAAACGGTTAGTCGTTAAAGTACAGCCGTCTCCCGGAAATGCTTTGTAATTTTTAAATGTGTATCCGTCGAATTTGTTTAGTCCATTCCAGGTGGCGAACCAAAGAAATCCTTTTTTGTCTTGCATTATATTCACTACTACTCCTTGCGAAAGACCATTATTGACAGAGAAGTGTTTAATCTGGCAAAGAGGTTGAGCTGCTATAGTCAGACTGGTGTATAAGCATAAAAGGAAAACATAGAGTGTCTTCATGATATTATAAATTATGTGTAGAGCAAAAATAAATAAAACTGGATTAAAAAGGAAATTTAAAATAGTGATTGAACATAAAATGCACGCTTTTGCATATTTAATCCACCTGTCTATCCTCTATCAAGCACAATTATTACCCTATAAAGAGAGAAGATACCTCGTACTTTTGTTTTGACAATTAGAACTAGTAAAATTTTAAATGAGAACTATAAATGAAACGTCTATTTATTTGTGTAGTGGGACTTGTTATAGCCGTAACCGCATGGGCTCGTACCTTTAATATGAAGGAGCTTGGAGCTGATCCCCGAGGTATTGAATCTTGTACGGAGTTAATAAACCAAACGATTGAAAAAGCATCTTCTGAAGGTGGAGGAACTATTTATTTCCCGGCAGGTGTTTATTTGACAGCCACTATCTACATGAAAAGTAATATAACTTTGTATGTGGAGTCCGGAGCTGTTCTTCGTTTTTCAGATCGTTTTGAAGATTATCTTCCTTTTGTGAAGATTCGTTGGGAAGGTACAGTGATGAATACTTTGTCTCCCCTGATTTATGCGCATGATGCGGAGAATTTGACTATAACCGGGCGTGGAACACTGGACGGTAATGGATTTAAATGGTGGAGCTGGGAGAAAGAAACACGGGAACTGATTAAAAAAAACGGAGGAAAATTGCCTGCTTTGAATAAACTACAACGAATGTGGGAAGAGGCTAATGAAGAACTGGAAATCTCGGATTATTATAAACCTTCTTTAGAGCGTCGTATGTTTCGTCCTCCTTTTATTCAGTTTTATGAATGTAACAATGTGTTGATAGAGAATGTGAGAATTGTCAATTCTCCTTTTTGGACCATAAATCCGGCTTTTTGTGATAATGTAACAGTGCATGGAGTGACGATATATAACCCCTCAAAAGATCCAAAAGGTCCCAATACGGATGGAATAAACCCTTCTTCTTGCCGGAATGTACGTATTTCTGATTGTTTTATTAGTGTGGGAGATGATTGTATCACAATTAAATCGGGGCGTGATGCTGATGGACGGAAATATGGAAAGGCATGTGAAAATATAACGATAACTAATTGTGTTATGCTTTCCGGTCATGGAGGGGTAGTTATTGGTAGTGAAATGTCAGGCGGTGTAAGGAGAGTGACAATTTCTAATTGTGTTTTCGATGGTACGGATTCTGGTATTCGTCTAAAGTCCTCGCGCGGGAGAGGAGGGGTCGTTGAAGAGCTTCGGGTAGATAATATCGTCATGAAGAATATTCAGCGGAATGCCTTCATTTTTGATTTGTTCTATGATAAAGAGTCAAAAATAGAGCCTGTCAGTGAGCGGACTCCTGTTTTCCGGAACATTCATTTAAGCAATATTACAGGTTCTGATATCAAGCAAATTGGTTATATTAAAGGGATTGAAGAAATGCCCGTACAAGGCTTGTCCTTTTCAAATATTAATATGAAGGCAGAGGTTGGATTTATAGTTGATATTGCTGAAGATATTCGTTTTGATAATGTGGATTTCTCATCGCAGACTGGTTCACCGTGGCAATTCAGTAAATGTAAGCAGATTGTTTTGAATAATATTAGATCTAAGTATCCTGTTATCGAACAAACGATTGTTACATTTGAAGATGTCGATAATGCTATTATTAATGATTGTTTTCAGATGACTCCTGTGAAGGATTTTTATAAAGCTAATAACAGTCATATTATTGAAGGACATAATTATTGGAAAAAAGAGAGTTTCAAATAAACAGGAACTGTCATATTGTTTCTGTTGAATTTTATTGTTGGGTAGATATGAGAAGAACGATATTACATCATCTGTAATATCGTTCTTCTATTGATTAGAGTTGTTTATGATTTACTTCTTATCGTTTTCGCGAATCTCCACCCGGCGGATTTTACCGCTGATTGTCTTCGGAAGCTCTTCTACGAACTCGATGACACGCGGATATTTATAAGGAGCAGTCACTTTCTTCACGTGATTCTGTAATTCCTTAATCAGTTCTTCTCCGGCACGTGCTTTATAGTCTTTGGATAGAACAATCGTAGCTTTTACCACCTGACCGCGAATCTCGTCGGGTACTCCGGTAATAGCACATTCCACAACAGCCGGATGAGTCATCAACGCACTTTCCACTTCGAATGGGCCGATGCGGTAACCGGAGCTCTTGATTACGTCGTCTGCACGACCGACAAACCAAAGGTAGCCGTCCTCGTCTTTCCAGGCAACATCGCCGGTGTAATAAATACCATCGTGCCAAGCTTCGTGAGTGCGTTCCGCATCCCGGTAGTATTCTTTGAAAAGTCCAAGAGGTTTACCTTTGCTGGTGCGGATTACAATTTGTCCTTGCTCACCCGCTTCAACAGAGCGGCCTTCATGGTCGATCAAGTCTACATCATATTGAGGATTCGGAAGCCCCATGCTTCCCGGTTTCGGTTCCATCCAAGGCATGGTGGCGATGGTAAGGGTTGTTTCTGTTTGTCCGAAACCTTCCATCAGTTTGATACCCGTCAGTTTCTTGAAAGTTTCAAATACAGCGGGGTTCAATGCTTCTCCGGCAATGGTGCAGTATTTTAGTGAAGACAAGTCGAACTTTGTCAGGTCTTCGTGAATCAAGAACCGGAAGATGGTAGGAGGTGCACAGAGAGAGGTGACATGATATTCCTGGATTTTTTCCAGAATAGCTGCCGGGGTAAACTTCTCGTGGTCGTAGACGAAGATATTGGCTCCGGCAATCCACTGTCCGTAGAGTTTGCCCCATACCGCTTTTCCCCAGCCGGTATCGGCAATGGTGAGGTGAAGACTGTTCTCGTCCAGGTTGTGCCAAAAACTACCGGTAACGATATGACCTAACGGATAAGTAAAGTCATGTGCCACCATCTTAGGTTCACCGGTAGTGCCGGAAGTAAAATACATCAGAGAGATGTCGTCGTTAGTGTTCGCATGGCGCGGACGTACAAACGGAGCAGCATTTTCGATACCCTGATGGAAATCTTCGAAGCCTTCCGGGATTTCCGGACCGACACTGACTAACTTTTCAACCGTGGGACATTCGGGAAGAGCATCTTTGATATGTTGCAGGATGATTCCTTCGCCGGCAGCTACGATCATTTTGATGTCGGCAGCGTTGCAGCGATAGATAATATCCTTCTTGGTCAGCAAGTGAGTAGCCGGAATGACAGTTGCTCCTAGTTTGTGAAGAGCGATGGTGCTATACCAGAACTCATAACGGCGTTTCAGAATCAGCATCACCATGTCGCCACGGCCGATACCCAGGCTCTGGAAGTAAGAAGCGGTCATGTCCGTAGATCGTTTCATGTCGGCAAATGAGAATTGGCGACTTTCGCCTTTGTCATTTGTCCAAAGTAAAGCGTTCTTGTCAGGTTGTTCGGCAGCCCAGGCGTCTACTACGTCATAGCCGAAGTTGAAGTTCTCCGGGACGTTTATTTTCAAGTTTTTGATAAAATCCTCTTGTGAACTGAAAGAGGTCTGTGATAAAAATCTTTCTACCATGATGTTATGGATTATGTGAATGAAGAATGAAGAATGAAAAATGAAGAATTTTTCCATGCGTATTATTTATACAGTGCAACATAATTCTTCATTCTTCATTTTTCATTCTTCATTTTTTTATTATTACATAATTACTGCCAGAAAACGTACTGTTTTGCCATCGAGCGCTTTCATGCCATGTGGAAGTTTAGAGTTAAAATAGATACTATCGCCTTGGTTGAGGATGATTTCTTTGCCTTCGATGTTGATAAGCATACGTCCTTCGATGACAAGGTTGAATTCTTGTCCGTTATGTTGGTTATAATGGATTGGTTCGTCGTTTGCTTTCGGTTCAACAGTGACGATGAACGGATCGGCGGTACGGTTCATGAATCCTGAAGCCAGTGATTGGTATTTATAAGCTTTGGTACGTTCGATGCTGACTCCTTTGCCGGCACGGGTCACGAAGTAGCTGCTCATTTTAGGCTCTTCGCCAAACATCAGGGCGTCGAGAGCTATATTATACGTGCGGGCTATTTTTTGTAACATGCTGACAGAGATATCGTAGTCTCCGGTTTCTGCAAGTCGGTATTCTTCGGCAGAGATGTCGCTGTCGCGGGCGATATCCTCTGCGGTCAGTTCCAGTACATCACGTAATCCGCGGAGGCGTTCTGCGATCTGTTTAATTTGTTCATTCATACAAGTGGTTCGTATTTTTATGATTAATAATTCTATGGTATTATTTGGAGGCTTTCATGGCTTTGATGATAGCGGAGGTGAATCCGTTGTGTTCCAGTTCATTGATCCCCTTGATTGTGATTCCGCCCGGAGTGGTGACCTTGTCGATTTCTACGCTGGGGTGGGTGTCATTGTTCTGAATCAGTGCGGCTGCTCCTTTTAAGGATTGTGCTATCATCTGCATGGCATCTTTGGGACGAAGTCCCATTTCGATTCCGGCTTGCATGGCTGCCTGAACGTATTTCAATACGTAAGCGATGCCGCAGGAGGTCAATGCGGTGGCTGCCGCTATTTTATCTTCGGGAATAAGCATCACGGTTCCCATCTCGCTGAACAACCGGAGGATGAATTTGTCTTGTTCATCGTTCGTATTGCGGGCGGCAACAAGCGTCATACTTTCCAGTTCGCTGATAGCGGTGTTCGGAATCAGGCGGAACATGGCCATTTCCGGTGCTACGACATAATGAGCCAGTTCTTCAAAACTGATGCCGGCAGCTACGGAGATGAGTATCTGTTTGCTTTTCAGTTTCAATTCGCGCATCACCGGTTCCATAAACCACGGTTTGACAGCAAGGATGACAATATCTGCGCCTGTGGCAGCTTCCACATTGCTGTTGGTGATAGAGATACCCGGAAATTCCTTTTTCAGTTTCTCTAGTTTTCCGGCACTCGGATTGGACACAATGATGTCCGAATCGTCTATCAGACTTCCTTTTGCCAGGCCACGGGCTATTGAACCGCCCATATTTCCTGCACCGATAATGGCTATTTTCATATACGCTTATTTTTAATGAGTTGTTAAAGGCAAAGGTAACAGTTAATTACGAAAAAACAAAAAGCAGCCGGAATAAGAAATAAATTTCTAATAAAGGCTGCTTTTATCGTTGGCTGTTTATTAATCAAATGAGCGATTAGAGTACTTTCTTGAACCGGGCAAGGAAGTCTTCTGCTTCCTCCATAGTAAGACAGAGAGGAGGTAACAGGCGAAGTACATTCGTACCGCTTGCTCCGGTAAATACATGCTCGTCATAGATGAGGCGGCTGCGTAGTTCTTTGATGGGTTCTTCGAATTCGAGTCCGATCATGAGTCCGCGTCCGCGTACCTCTTTTATTTGCGGGAATTTCTTCAACTCTTCTAGTAAGTAGTTGCCTACTACCTTTGCGTTTTCTATCAGATTTTCTTGCTCAATGACGTCCATCACAGCGAGTGCTGCCGAACATGCCAGATGGTTTCCACCGAAGGTAGTTCCCAATTGACCATATACCGGTTTAAACATCGGGCTGATCAGGACACCTGCCATCGGGAAACCGTTGCCGATACCTTTGGCTACAGTGATGATGTCCGGCTTGATGTCATTATATTGGTGGGCGAAGAATTTACCGCTACGTCCGTATCCGCTCTGAATTTCATCGAGAATCAGGATCGTTCCTGTTTCGCTGCAAGCTTTGCGGAGTTCCTGCATAAATTCGGTGGTCGGTATCTTGATACCGCCTACCCCTTGTATTCCTTCAATGATAACAGCACATGTGTCTCCTTTAGACAATTCCTGTTTCATCGCTTCAATGTCGTTGAGCGGGAGATAGGTGACATGACCGTTATTGTTGATAGGAGCGATGATGGAAGGATTTTGAGTCGCTTCTACCGCCAGAGACGTCCGTCCGTGAAACGCTTTGCTGAAAGATACGATTTTGGTACGTCCATTGTGGAAGGAAGCCAGTTTTAGAGCATTCTCGTTCGCTTCGGCCCCACTGTTAATCAGGAACAGGCTGTAGTCTTCGTAACCGGAAATCTTGCCCAGTCGTTCGGCTACCTCTTGTTGGAGCTTGTTGATGACGGAGTTTGAGTAGAAACCAAGTTTAGCCACCTGGTTACTGATCATTGCTGTATAGTGAGGGTGTGCATGTCCGATAGAGATAACGGCATGACCTCCGTAGAGATCCAGATATTTCGTTCCGTTCTCATCCCATACCTTGCAACCGTCGCCCTTGACAATGTTGATGTTATATAAAGGATATACGTCGAATAATTTCATAATAATTAAATGAAGAATTAAGAATGAAGAATGAAGAATTAGGTTACTTCATGGTTCATTTGATTATTTTTGGCAGTTTTGATTGAAGAAACAAGCAGAGCTATGAGTTCTCCACAATCAATCTCCATACTATTAAAAGCATTAGAATCGATATAATCTGAATCTTTTAAAAGATTCAACCAATAGTCGGTTTCATTAGCTTCCTTTAATGATATACTTAGTTTATTAATGAAGTCAGCATTGCTTTGGGCAAATTCGGATTCTCGAATTGAAGCTCCAATAGAAGTGCCGGAACGAAGAATTTGTTTGCTGAGGATGAACTCTTGTTTCATTTCTCGAAGATATTTAGTCATTTGTACAATTCGAAGTGCAAATGAATAGCTTTTTGTATTCAATAATGAATTTGTTCTATTGTGGCAATTCTTCATTCTTCGTTCTTCATTCTTCATTAAAACGCTGAAGGCTTCAAACGTAGTCCTACGGTTTCTTCCAGATTGAACATCAGGTTCATGTTATGAACCGCTTGTCCGCTGGCGCCTTTCAGCAAATTGTCGATACAAGAGATAATCAATAGTTTGTCACCGTGTTTCTCCAGATGTATCAGGCACTTATTAGTATTAACGACTTGTTTCAAGTCAATATTCTTGTCTACGATGTGTACAAAGGAGTCTTTTGCATAATATTCCTCGTACATACGAACGATTTCTTCCAGTGCTACTTTGGTTTTGACTACCATCGTTGCAAAGATACCACGGGCGAAATCTCCACGGTATGGAATGAAGTCGATCTCCGCATCGAAACTGTTTTGCAGCTGTTTCAGTGATTGCTTGATTTCCGGAACATGCTGGTGCTCGAATGCTTTGTACACACTCATATTGTTGTTTCTCCAACTGAAATGACTGGTAGCACCCGGTTTCACTCCGGCTCCCGTACTTCCTGTAATGGCATTTACCATTACATCATCCGTCAGCATCAGATTCTTGGCAAGCGGAAGTAAACCGAGCTGGATGCAGGTTGCAAAACAGCCGGGATTGGCTACGTGCTTTGCCGTACAAGTGGCACGGCGGTTCAGTTCCGGCAGGCCATAGATAAAGTCGTGGTCGTCGCTCATAATGCGGTAGTCCATCGAGAGGTCGATAATCTTCAGGTCTTCCGGTATGTTGTGACTTTCCATGAATTTCTTTGTATCGCCGTGGGCAGTGCAGAAAAAGAGAACGTCGATTTCGTCCAAAGGTAACTGGTCGGTGAATCTTAGATCTGTTTCTCCATACAAGCCTTCGTGTACGTCGGTAATTCTGTTTCCGGCATTACTGCTGCTGTTGATAAATACGATCTCAGTTTCCGGATGGTTGAGCAGCAGACGGATTAATTCGCCTGCTGTATATCCTGCGCCACCAATGATTCCTGCTTTAATCATATCTCTTCGTCTTTGTGGTTATTATAGTAAACACGTAGCGGAGTAGAGGTTACTTTGATAAAGCCTTTGGCGTCTTCGGCTGTCCAGCCTTTCTGCATTTCACCGTATTCTCCGAATTTAGTCTTCACCAGATCATCTTCTGATTCTACACCTACGGTAGAGAAGGAGAGAGGGCGAAGCTCGAGGATAGCCGTACCGTTTACGTTACGCTGGCTTTCCTGCAACATCGCTTCGATGTCACGCATCACCGGTTCGAGGTATTGGCTTTCGTGGAGGAACATACCGTACCAGTTGGCAACCTGGTCTTTCCAGTATTGCTGCCATTTGCTCAATGTATATTTCTCAAGGAAGCGATGGGCGCCGATAATCAACATCGGGGCTGCTGCTTCGAATCCTACACGGCCTTTAATACCGATAATTGTATCACCCACGTGCATATCACGGCCGATACCGTATGCTGCACCAATCTCTTCCACTTTCTGGATGGCTTTGATCGGGTCGTCAAACTTCTCGTCGTTGACAGCTTTCAATTCCCCTTTTTCGAAAGTCAGGCGGAGCTGTTCGCTGCCTTCTTTTTCAACATGTTTGAGGTAGGCTGTTTCCGGGAGTCCTTGCGCAGAGTCGAGGATTTCGCCACCACAGATAGAAGTACCCCACAAACCTACATTATAAGAGTATTTCAGTTTGGTGAAGTCCGCGCTGAAACCATGTTTGTTCAGATAATCAATTTCTTCCTGACGGCTCAATGCCATGTCACGGGTCAATGTGATGATTTCCACATTGGGAGCCAGTACGAGGAAAGTCATGTCGAAACGGATCTGGTCGTTACCTGCTCCGGTAGAACCGTGTGCGATGGCATCCGCACCGATTTCATTGGCATAACGTGCGATGGCCAATGCCTGGAAAATACGTTCGGAACTAACAGAAATAGGATAAGTACCGTTACGCAGCACATTTCCGAAAACCATGTATTTCAGGCTCTTTTCGTAGTATTCCTGGGTAACGTCCAGCGTCACGTATTTCACTGCTCCCAGTTTATAAGCGTTTTCTTCGTTTGTTTTCAGTTGTTCTTCGCTGAAACCACCCGTATTGGCACAAGCTGCATATACTTCGTAACCTTTTTCTTTGGCGAGGTACATGACGGTGAACGATGTGTCCAGTCCGCCGCTGAATGCCACCACTACTTTTTTCTTCTTTTCTTCCATAGTGCTGTATCTTTTAAATGTTATTTCTTTCTTGTTCTTTTTTGATGTTCCGCGGCTCTGTCGGATCGTATAGCATGGCTGTACAGATGCAGAACTTGCGGTTTTTCGCTACCAGGATATCATGGTTGATACATCCTTCGCATCCTTTCCAGAAAGCTTCGTCGTCTGTCAGTTCGTTGAAGGTGACAGGCACATAACCCAGTTCGGTGTTCATCTTCATGACAGCTGCTCCGGAGGTCAGACTGAATATTTTTGCTTTCGGCCATCGGAGACGTGCCAGTTGGAAAGAAGCCTGTTTGATGCGTTTTGCCAGTCCTAACCCACGGAAATCGGGATGAACGATCAGACCGGAAGTAGCCACATATTGCTTGTTTCCCCATGATTCGATGTAGGTGAATCCGGCAAAAGTATCGCCACAAAGAGCAATAATCGCCTTACCTTCTTTCATCTTTGTCGCTACGTATTCGTGTGTGCGTTCCGCAATTCCTGTTCCTCGTACGGCGGCAGCATTTCTGATAGTTTCCAAAATAGTGTCAACGTAAACCTCATGTGAGGCGTCGGCTACCATAACATCTATTTGTTGAGTGTCCATTTCTTTATTATATAATAATAGGTATAATTATTCGATATTGGGAATGATGAGTGACAAAAGCTGACGTATTTTGCTGATGGCAACTCCTTCACGCAACACCAACATGATTGTATCGTCACCGGCAATGGTTCCCAGAATTTCACTGAATTCATTGTTGTCGATGTCATACGCCATGCTGCTCGCATAACCGGGACGGGTGCGGATAACGGCAATGTTACCGGAAAACTGTAAAGAGATAAATCCGTTGTTACGTAACATTTCACCGGCACTCTGGTCGGTAGAACGTTTATACATAATGTTGTTCGGCAGTACATATACGTACTTCCCGTTCATACTGGCAGCCTTGGCTACTTTCAATTGTTTCAAGTCGCGGGAGAGGGTGGCCTGTGTCAGTTCGAAGCCTTCGCGGTTCAGCTCTTGCAACAGTTCTTCCTGCGAACCGACCTCCTTGCTTGAGATAATCATTTTGATGGCGTCTAACCGATTTGCTTTCTTCTTCATTGTATAATTATTCTAAGAATGGCGCAAAAGTATGCATTATTTCGGAGAAAATATGCATAAAACCAAAGTTTTTTTGCATAAAAGTGAAAAATATGCTAAACGGTGAGAGCCTGCTTTTTTGTTTTGTGTCAAAATGTATACCCTTTCAATCAAAATACATAAGGAAAGGGAGGAGGGAATCGCCTATCTTTGCCATGTAGGTAAATGGATACCTTAAATATATAGACAGAATACCATGAAACAAAACTTTTTTGCAGTCGACCTGGGCGCAACGAGCGGCCGTACAATCTTAGGAACTTTCATCGAAGGCGGATTAAATCTGGAAGAGATTAATCGTTTTCCTAACCACCTGATTGAAGTGGGTGGACATTTCTATTGGGATATTTATGCATTATATCGTCATATTATTGACGGGCTGAAGTTGGTGGCTCATCGTGGCGAATCCATTGCTTCTATTGGTATTGATACCTGGGGAGTGGATTTTGTATGCGTCGGAAAAGACGGTAACCTGCTTCGTCAGCCATACGCGTACCGTGATCCTCATACGGTAGGAGCACCGGAAGCTCTTTTCTCCCGTATTTCGCGTAGTGAAGTCTATGGCAAAACGGGTATTCAGATTATGAATTTTAATTCACTTTTTCAATTAGATACTTTACGTCGCAATCACGACAGCGCATTGGAGGCGGCAGATAAAATTCTGTTTATGCCGGATGCATTAAGTTATATGCTGACCGGAGAGATGGTGACGGAATATACAATTGCTTCGACAGCGCAGCTGGTAAATGCTCAAACACGTCGTTTGGAACCGGAGTTGCTGAAAGCAGTAGGTTTGAGTGAAAAGAATTTCGGACGTTTTGTATTTCCGGGTGAAAAGGTGGGAGTATTGACGGAAGAAGTGCAAAAGATAACCGGACTGGGGGCAATTCCTGTGATTGCAGTAGCCGGCCATGATACCGGTTCTGCTGTTGCTGCCGTTCCGGCATTGGATCGCAACTTTGCTTATTTGAGCAGTGGGACTTGGTCGTTGATGGGAGTTGAAACAGATGCTCCGGTGATTAATGCTGAAACGGAAGCGTTGAACTTTACCAATGAAGGTGGGGTGGAAGGAACCATCCGTCTGTTGAAGAATATCTGTGGAATGTGGTTGTTGGAACGTTGTCGTCTGAATTGGGGAGATACAAGCTATCCTGAATTAATCAATGAGGCGGATGCTTGCGAGCCGTTCCGTAGTCTGATTAATCCGGATGATGATTGTTTCGCGAATCCTGCGGATATGGAAAAAGCTATTGCTGAATATTGCCGGGCTACCGGACAAGCAGTTCCCGAGAAACGTGGACAAGTGGTGCGTTGTATTTTTGAAAGTCTGGCTTTGCGTTATCGTCAGGTATTGGAGAATTTACGTTCGCTTTCTCCCCGTCCGATTGATACATTGCACGTAATTGGCGGCGGTAGCCGGAATGATCTGTTGAACCAGTTTACAGCTAATGCGATAGGAATTCCTGTGATAGCCGGTCCGTCTGAAGCAACAGCTATCGGTAATGTAATGATTCAGGCAATGGCAGCAGGTGAAGCAACGGATGTTGCCGGTATGCGCCAGTTAATCAACCGCTCTATCCCGTTGAAGACTTATCAGCCGCAAGATACGGAAGCTTGGGACGCGGCTTATATCCATTTTAAGAATTGCGTTCGATAATGCATTGAACAACCGACAGAATAATCATTTATTTAAACTAATAGAATATCATGAAAAAAGAAGAACTGATTCAGAAAGCGTATGAGATTGCTGTGGAACGTTATGCAGCAGTAGGTGTAGACACTGAACAAGTATTGAAAACGATGCAGGATTTTCATCTGTCACTTCACTGCTGGCAGGCTGACGACGTTGCAGGATTTGAAGTACAGGCCGGCTCATTGACCGGAGGTATTCAGGCAACCGGTAATTATCCGGGCAAAGCTCGTAATATTGATGAATTGCGTGCTGACATTTTGAAAGCTGCTTCTTATATTCCGGGTACTCATCGTCTGAACCTGCACGAAATCTATGGAGATTTCCAGGGTAAGGTGGTAGACCGTGACCAGGTAGAACCGGAACATTTCAAGAGCTGGATCGAATGGGGTAAAGAGCATAACATGAAGCTCGACTTCAACTCTACCTCTTTCTCTCATCCGAAATCAGGTGACTTGTCTCTTTCTAATCCTGATGAAGGTATCCGTCAGTTCTGGATTGAACATACCAAACGCTGTCGTGCCGTTGCGGAAGAAATGGGTAAGGCACAGGGGGATCCGTGTATCATGAATCTTTGGGTACATGACGGAAGCAAGGATATTACGGTAAATCGTATGAAATATCGTGCATTGCTGAAAGATTCTTTGGATCAGATCTTCGCTACCGAATATAAGAATATGAAGGATTGTATCGAATCTAAGGTGTTCGGTATCGGTCTGGAAAGCTATACAGTGGGTTCTAATGACTTCTATATCGGTTATGGTGCTTCTCGTAACAAGATGATTACGTTGGATACCGGTCACTTCCATCCGACAGAAAGTGTAGCTGATAAAGTATCTTCACTGTTGCTTTATGTACCTGAATTGATGTTGCACGTAAGCCGTCCGGTTCGTTGGGATTCAGACCATGTTACTATCATGGATGATCCGACAATGGAACTGTTCAGCGAAATCGTTCGCTGCGGTGCTTTGGACCGTGTACATTATGGTCTTGACTACTTCGATGCATCTATCAACCGTATCGGTGCATACGTAATCGGTAGTCGTGCTGCACAGAAATGTATGACTCGTGCTCTGCTCGAACCGATTGCCAAGTTGCGCGAATACGAAGCAAACGGACAGGGATTCCAACGTCTGGCTTTGCTCGAAGAAGAAAAGGCGCTTCCTTGGAATGCAGTTTGGGATATGTTCTGCTTGAAGAACAATGTTCCTGTTGGTGAAGATTTCATCGCAGAAATTGAAAAGTACGAAGCCGAAGTAACTTCTAAACGATAAGTTATGGAAATCTTAATCGGCTTATTGATTATAGCCATCGGTAGCTTTTGCCAGTCCAGTTCTTATGTACCTATCAAAAAGGTAAAAGAATGGAGCTGGGAAAGCTTCTGGTTAATACAAGGTGTATTTGCCTGGTTAGTGTTCCCGTTCCTGGGTTCACTACTGGGTGTACCCCAAGAGAGCAGTTTGTTCGACTTGTGGGGAGCAGGAGGTGCTGGAATGAGCATCTTTTATGGTATATTGTGGGGAGTAGGAGGGTTGACTTTCGGACTTTCCATGCGCTATTTGGGTGTTGCGCTCGGACAGAGTATCTCACTGGGTACTTGTGCCGGTTTCGGTACCCTTCTTCCGGCTCTTTTTGCCGGTACAAACTTGTTTGAAGGTAACGGGCTGATTCTTTTGTTGGGTGTTTGCATCACGTTGGCAGGTATTGCTATTATCGGGTATGCCGGTAGCTTGCGTGCGCAAAACATGAGTGAAGAAGAAAAACGTGCTGCCGTAAAAGACTTTGCATTGACAAAAGGGTTACTGGTTGCACTTTTGGCTGGTGTCATGAGTGCCTGCTTTGCTTTGGGACTGGATGCAGGAACACCTATCAAAGAAGCCGCTTTGGTTGGTGGAGTAGAAGGACTTTATGCCGGTCTTCCGGTTATCTTTCTGGTTACGCTTGGAGGCTTCCTGACAAATGCAGCTTACTGTTTGCAACAGAATGTAGCTAATAAATCGATGGGTGACTATGCTAAAGGAAAAGTGTGGGGCAATAATCTAGTGTTCTGTGCGTTGGCTGGTGTACTATGGTATATGCAGTTCTTCGGATTGGAAATGGGTAAGAGCTTCCTCACCGAAAGCCCGGTGTTACTGGCTTTCTCCTGGTGTATCCTGATGGCATTGAACGTAACTTTTAGTAATGTTTGGGGAATAATTCTGAAAGAATGGAAAGGGGTGTCAAACAAGACCATAACTGTGCTGATAGCTGGTCTGATCGTCCTTATCTTCTCTTTAGTATTCCCAAATTTGTTTTAAAAAAATCAAGAACGGATTACACGGATTACGCAGTTTTTTTATAACTTGCGGCAAAATCCATGTAATCCGTGCCTAATTAAAATATATATATAATGAAATCAATTTTAGAGAATCGTCCGGCACTTGCCAAAGAAGTAAACAAGGTAGCAGAAGTTGCCGGATACTTGTGGCAGAAAGGATGGGCTGAACGTAATGGTGGTAATATCACTGTTAATATCACAGAGTTTGTAGACGATGAAATCCGTCAGATGAAGCCGATCAGCGAAGTAAAATCTATCGGTGTGACTCTTCCTTATCTGAAAGGCTGCTATTTCTACTGCAAGGGAACTAATAAACGCATGCGTGATTTAGCCCGCTGGCCGATGGAAAATGGTTCGGTAATCCGTATTCTGGATGACTGTGCCAGCTATGTGATTATTGCGGATGAAGCTGTAGCCCCGACATCGGAATTGCCTTCTCACTTGAGCGTACACAATGACCTGTTGAGCAAAAACTCTCCTTATAAAGCATCTGTACACACACACCCGATCGAACTGATTGCCATGACACATTGTCCGAAGTTTCTGGAAAAAGATGTGGCTACCAATCTGTTGTGGAGTATGATTCCTGAAACAAAGGCATTCTGCCCGCGTGGTTTGGGTATCATTCCTTATAAATTACCTAGCTCGGTGGAATTGGCTGAAGCTACCATCAAAGAATTGCAGGATTACGATGTGGTGATGTGGGAGAAACATGGCGTATTTGCAGTGGATTGCGATGCGATGCAGGCATTCGATCAGATTGATGTACTCAATAAGTCGGCTCTGATTTATATCGCAGCTAAAAATATGGGCTTCGAACCGGATGGTATGAGTCAGGAACAGATGAAAGAAATGTCAGTAGCTTTCAATCTTCCTAAATAAGATTTATACTAGTCATTGATTTTAATTACTTTAGAAACCGTGGCATTTTCTACCCTGGAAGGTGCTGCGGTTAACCCTTTAAACAAATAGATAACCATGAATCGCATTATTTTAAACGAAACTTCGTACTTCGGTGCCGGATGCCGTAGTGTCATTGCTGTGGAAGCAGCCAGACGTGGCTTTAAGAAAGCCTTTTTTGTAACGGATAAAGATCTTATCAAGTTTGGTGTGGCTGCCGAAATCATTAAAGTATTTGATGAAAATCAGATTCCTTACGAACTTTATAGTGATGTAAAAGCGAACCCTACGATTGCAAATGTACAAAACGGTGTGGCGGCATACAAAGCTTCCGGAGCCGATTTTATCGTTGCTTTGGGCGGCGGTTCTTCCATCGATACTGCCAAAGGAATTGGTATTGTTGTGAACAATCCGGATTTTGCAGACGTGAAATCTCTGGAAGGGGTAGCCGATACCAAACACAAAGCGGTGCCTACTTTCGCGCTGCCTACTACTGCCGGAACAGCTGCCGAGGTAACGATCAATTATGTGATTATTGATGAAGATGCTCGCAAGAAAATGGTTTGTGTAGACCCGAACGACATTCCTGCCGTAGCTATCGTAGACCCTGAACTGATGTACTCAATGCCAAAAGGACTGACTGCTGCTACCGGTATGGATGCTTTGACTCATGCCATCGAAAGTTATATCACTCCGGGTGCCTGGGTAATGAGTGATATGTTCGAATTGAAAGCCATTGAAATGATTGCTCAAAACTTGAAAGCAGCTGTGGATAATGGTAAAGATGTGGCAGCCCGCGAAGCAATGTCACAGGCACAATATATTGCCGGTATGGGATTCTCGAATGTCGGTTTAGGAATTGTCCACTCGATGGCGCATCCGTTAGGTGCGTTCTATGATACTCCTCATGGGGTAGCCAATGCCTTATTGTTGCCGTATGTGATGGAATACAATGCTGAATCTCCAGCAGCTCCGAAATATATCCATATTGCGAAAGCAATGGGAGTGGACACTACCGGAATGAGTGAAGCCGAGGGAGTAAAAGCGGCTGTTGAGGCAGTGAAAGCACTTTCTGCCAGTATCAATATACCGCAGAAATTACATGAAATCAATGTGAAGGAAGAAGATATTCCTGCACTGGCTGTAGCTGCTTTCAATGATGTTTGTACAGGCGGTAATCCTCGTCCTACTTCGGTAGCAGATATCGAAGCTCTATATCGCAAAGCTTTCTAAAGTTAGTTTTTGCGGAAGTTCTTTTCACCACAGATTACACAGATTTACACAGATTTAATTCTTAAATATCGGCTTCCGATTAGAAAATAATCTGTGTAAATCTGTGTAATCTGTGGTGTTTTTCTGAAAATAATTCCTATTTTTGTCCAACTCAATTACATGAAAACACATCGGTATGATCGAGGATAATAGTTTGGGATTAGAATTTAAATATCTGATTGTAAATGACATGGACCGTAAATTCGGGCTATGGGTAAATACCGTCGGCTATCAATCCATTCCTCCTGATTCACCTTATCCGTTGAAAGAGCATCCTTCCGGTTACTTCTTTAATGCAGAAAAAGGAAGAGTGCTTCGTGAGTATCAATTGGTATATATCACCAAGGGGCGTGGTTTGTTTTCATCTGATTCTACCTCTGAAAAGCAAGTTTGTAAAGGTCGGCTGATGGTATTGTTTCCCGGGCAATGGCATACTTATCGCCCGTTGCGGCAGACTGGTTGGACGGAATATTATATCGGTTTCGAGGGGCCTATGATAGACGCCATTGTTGATGATGCTTTTTTGTCGCAGGAACAGCAAATACTGGAAATAGGCCTTAATGAAGAGTTAGTCTCATTATTCTCCCGTGCTCTTGCCGTAGCCGAAGCGGATAAGATTTCCGCGCAACAATATCTTTCCGGGATTGTGCTCCACATGATAGGGATGATTCTTTCCGTCTCCAAGAATAAGGTTTTCGAGATGAGTGATGTGGATCAGAAGATCGAACAGGCAAAAATCATTATGAATGAAAATGTTTCCGGCAATGTGGACCCGGAAGAGTTGGCTATGCGACTCAATATTAGTTATTCATGGTTTCGACGTGTTTTTAAGGAGTATACAGGTTATGCTCCTGCTAAATATTTCCAGGAATTGAAACTTCGTAAAGCAAAACAAATGCTGGTGGGAACTTCCCAGTCAGTAAAAGAGATTTCTTTTTTTCTAGGTTTCCAGTCAACCGAATATTTTTTCTCTTTCTTCAAGAAACGTACGGGACTTACTCCGTTGGAGTATCGTTCGTTCGGGCGGGAAGAATGAATAGGATGAAGTCCATATCTATTAGTTATTTGGCTCTGATTTTGGGAATATCATAAAAACTGTTACTTTTGTGGCGAAGATAATGTGCTATAAACCATCATTCTTGATATGCGCGGACAAAAACTATCTAAGATCCATTTTCTTATTCTGTTATCTCTTTTAGGATTTATATCTCCTCTTCAATCACAGGAATATAAGTTCAGAACATTGGGTGTGGAGGATGGATTGTCGCAAATAACGGTGAGCGATATTTGCCAGGATGAGAAGTCGCGTATATGGATTGCCACACTGGATGGTCTGAATTGTTTCGATGGCAATCATATCAAAGTCTTTAATCATTTTCATAACGATTCCATCAGTTATGGTAATCTATATGTCACCCAGATGGTGGAGGACGGCCAGGGGAGTCTTTTTCTCTTGACTTCTACCGGACTTTTCCAGTTCGACCTTGAAACGGAGAAATATTATATTCTTCCGGTGCCTTCTCCTTCCACTCTTGCCAAAGGAAAGTTGGGAGTGTGGATTGCAGAAGGGGGAAAACTCTTCTTGTATGATAAGAATACCCGTTCCGTGAAACCAATGTATGCGGAGGTACATTTGCCGGACACCGGGCCGACAATGGTAGAAGGTTCGGAAGGAAATCTTTGGGTTGCTTTGAAAGATGGCGGGGTGATGCGTGTGGATACTTGTGGATCGATGTCGCTTTATTTGCCCGGAATCAAGGTGATGAAACTGATAAAAAGTAACGATCAGAATATTTGGGTTGGTTCGCAGGATCATGGTGTTTTCTGTTTTTCACCTCAAGGTGCAGTCATACATCATTATGATTATAACAACAAGAGTGTTTACACGGTCCGGGATGATATGGCAAGAGCGCTATGTCAGGATTTGGAAGGGAATATATGGGTAGGTTACAGAAGCGGATTGAGTAAGATTGAGGTGGCTACCGGGAAAATATTTCATTATCAGGCGGATCCTAACCGGGTGGGGGCTATGTCCAATCGTTCGGTGACTTCTCTTTATACGGACAAACAAGGAACTGTCTGGGTGGGGACCTATTGGGGCGGCGTGAATTTCTTCTCACCGGAATATCAACATTTTGTACATTATCATGCTTCGGATACCGGATTGTCTTTTCCGGTGGTGGGTGCTATGGCAGAAGATAAATCCGGAAATATATGGATTTGCACAGAAGGTGGGGGACTGGATTTATATCAACCGGAACAAGGAACATTCAAGCATTTTAATGCGCATACCGGATATCATTTTAGTACGGATTATCTGAAAGATGTCGTTTTTGATGAGGCTAATAACTGCTTGTGGATTGCCGCTGACTTTACAAACAAGGTCAACTGTTTTCATCTTGATAACTATCGGAATGATATATATGACCTCGAACCGCTCGGAGAGGAAAGTGTGGGAGAAGCTCTGTTTGCCTTGGCCGACACTCCTCGTAAATTGTATGTAGGTACAACATCTGCAGTTGTTAGTCTGGATAAACAGACTTTAAAAACTGAAGTGTTGTTTCATCAAAAGGAGTTGTTTACACATAATTATAACACTTTGTTGCTTGATTCGAAAAACCGGCTATGGTTTGCTTCCGATGATGGTTGTGTAGCTTATGTGATTGATGAAGGACGGTTTGAAACGTATAGGATAAGTCTGAAGAAGCAGGTCAGATCTCAAAAAGAGCTGGTCAATGTCATCTATGAGGATCGAAAGGGAAACATTTGGGTCGGAACACATGGCAACGGGCTTTTCTTGTTGGATAAGAAAGAGCGTTTGTTTCGTTTGCATACTCCTGAAAGCGTATTATCGGGAGAAAATATCAGAGTGTTGGGCGAAACTCCTTCCGGGAATTTATTGATTGGTACCGGACATGGATTGTCTGTGTTAGAACAGAAAGACGGGAAAGTGATAAACTTCAATTCTAAAACAGGATTTCCGCTGACTCTTGTTAATAGGAAATCCATGCATGTATCCCGCAATCATGATATTTATATGGGAGGAGCTACCGGACTGGTTGCCATTCGTGAAAGTAGCTTGTCCTATCCTCCGAAAATATATGATTTGGAGTTGGCTCATTTGTATGTCAATAATAAGGAGATTACCACAGGCGATCAAACCGGCATCCTAAATAAGTCCTTTGCCTATACCGACCGGATTAAATTGAATTATTTGCAGAATGTGTTTTCTATCGGTTTCTCGACAGATAACTTTCTGCATATTGGCGGTGGTGAGGTAGAATACCGGTTGATAGGTTCTAATGACGAATGGAGTGAGAATCGTTTGGGGAATGATATTACTTATACAAATATATCTCCGGGCGATTATGTTTTTGAGATCAGATTGAAGAACTTTCCGGAAGTAATTAGATCTCTTCATATAACGATCACACCACCTTTTTATGCCACCTGGTGGGCCTATACAATTTATGTGTGTGTGATTCTGACGATTCTATTCTTTGTGGTGAGAGAATATAGAATTCGGCTGTTCTTGAAAACCTCGTTGGATTTTGAACTTCGTGAGAAACAATACATTGAAGAAATGAACCAATCCAAACTGCGTTTTTTCACTAATATCTCACACGAAATCAGAACCCCTATTACCCTTATCCTGGGGCAGGTTGATCTGTTGTTGAATTCCGGTAAGTTGTCTACGTATGCTTATTCGAAATTACTGAATATACATAAAAATGCCGGTAACCTGAAATCATTGATAACGGAGTTGCTTGATTTTCGGAAACAGGAGCAGGGACTTTTGAAATTGAAAGTTTCTCAATTTGATTTATATTCTTTACTCAAAGAGCATTATGTATTGTTCAAAGAATTGGCAGCTAACAGGAATATTTCGTTTGTTTTGCATGCTGACTGTGAGCAATGCCTCGTGTGGGGAGATCGTATGCAATTGCAGAAAGTGGTTAATAACCTGCTGTCGAATGCTTTTAAATATACTTCAGACGGTGGAAGTATCAGTATGGAATTGGCTGATGGAGCGGATGAATGTATGTTTTCTGTTTCAGACAATGGGGCAGGAATATCCGAGGAAGATTACGTGAAGATATTCGAGCGGTTCTATCAGGCTGAGAATATCGGACAGTATGGAGGAACGGGTATCGGGCTGGCTCTAAGTCAGGGGATTGTGAAAGCTCATCAGGGAGATATAACTGTAGAAAGTCAGTTGGGGAAAGGTTCATGTTTTAAGGTCACTCTGAAGAAAGGAGATGCTCACTTTGATTCTTCTGTTTCCCGGATTGAACCGGAGCAGGATAAGGAATATATTTATTATTCGGAAGATAAAGAACTATTGGTTAAGGAGGTACAGTCGGCTCAAAGTGAGAGTGGGACTACTGACTGCAAGCTGTTGGTTATTGATGATAATGAAGAAATCAGAAATATCCTTGTAGATATCTTTTCTCCATTGTACACGGTTGAAACTGCAAGTGATGGTGAGGAAGGGTATGAGAAAGTAAAGATGATGCAACCTGATCTGGTTATTTCGGATATTATGATGCCCGGAATGCCCGGAACGGAATTGTGTGCCAAAATTAAGAACAATATTGAAACCTGTCATATCCCCGTCGTTCTTCTGACTGCCCTTAGTGCGCCCGAACGTGAGTTGGAAGGATTGAGAATTGGAGCGGATATTTATGTGGTGAAGCCGTTTAATATGCGGCGGCTGGTGATGCAATGCAATAATCTGATTAATACCCGCAGACTTTTACAGAATAAATATGCCCATCAGCTGGATAGCAAAGCGGAGAAGATTGCAACGAATGAACTCGATCAGAGGTTTATCGAACAAGCGACGCAGGTAGTGGAAGATAATATGGAAAATCCCGAATTCAGTGTAGATGTCTTCTCACGTGAGATGGGGGTGGGACGTACTGTCTTATTCCAGAAGATAAAAGGTATCACGGGAAGTACGCCAAATAATTTTATCATGAATCTGCGTCTGAAAAAAGCGGCATATTTTCTGCAGAATTCTCCGGAAATGAATATATCGGATATTGCTTACCGGTTAGGATTTGGAAATCCTCAATACTTCAATAAATGCTTTAAAGAACTTTTTGATATTGCTCCTACGCAATACCGAAAAGCTCATAATACCTCCTCCGAACCCTCTGTGAAGTGATTGAAATAAGTCATCTGAATTTTTAGACTAGATAAAACGAACAATTCGATAGGGTGCAATATATTCAAATGCGATACTTTTGTGGCGTTGGATAATGCCAGCTTGTACTTGAGTTTTCTTTGGTTAGGTGTGTCCGCACACACTTTCATTTGGTAGACCGGGTACTGTGTAATCTTTATTCTAATATAATAATTATTGTGTAGTATTATGAAAGACAAATATCCATGTAGTAAATAAAAGATAGCATCTTATTGGAGAGAATCAATATATTTTCCCCAATTAATTAAGTAGTGAGTAAAACCTTGATAATTAACCAATTTAATTTTATTCTAGTTATGAAAAATTTGCAGAGTAGGACAAAAGTGCGGTTGCTTCAGTCGTTCCTTTTGATTTCCTTGAGTCTCTTTTTCCTTGTCAATCCGGCTTATGCTCAAGGCGGGTTTGCAGTGAAGGGAGTTATTGTGGATAAAACAGGATTTCCTTTGCCTAGCGCCAATGTGATGGAAAAGGGAACATCTAATGGAACAATTACAGATTTAGATGGTAATTTCTCATTGAATGTTTCGAAGAAGGGAGTTACTTTGACTGTATCATTCATGGGATATACCCCTAAAGATGTGGTAGTGAAAGATAAAACAATGAATATTACGCTTGAAGAGAACTCTAAGCTATTGGACGAAGTAGTGGTAGTGGGTTACGGTACGATGAAAAAGCGTGATGTAACGGGAGCTATTACTTCCATTTCAAGCGAGACCATTGAGCAAAAAATGGCTACTAATGTTTTTGAAGCATTGCAGGGTACTACTGCCGGTGTACAGGTGGTATCCGGTTCCGGACAGCCCGGTGAATCTTCTTCTATCAAAATACGTGGTACTTCCACGTTCTCTGCCGAAGGGGTTACTCCTCTTTATATCGTAGACGGTGTGCCTTTGGAAAGTATCGATGGTATCAATACCAATGATATTACTTCTATGGAGATTTTGAAGGATGCCGCTTCTGCAGCTATCTACGGTTCCCGTTCGGCGAACGGTGTGATTATTATCACTACCAAAAGTGGGCAGGAAGGTAAAGCCCGTATTGATATCAAGTATAATCACTCGTGGGGTACATTGTCTCACAAGGTTCCACAGGCAAACCGCAAGGAACGTTTGTTGTACGACCAATATCGTAAAGAGTATTTTGAAACATACGGCGGAGGTAATCCGGATGAAAGTATTGATATTCTGGATGATCCGTTGAATTCATTCTTCAATGTAGACAATGATTATCTGGACATGATTACAAGTACTGCGCAGAAAGATCAGGTGGATATCAGCGTAGGTGGCGGTACAAAGAAACTGAAATATTTCATCAATACCGGTTATTATAACGAGAAGGGTATTATTTCCAATACTGGTTTCCAAAGATTAAATACTCGTATCAACTCCGATTATTCACCGACAGACTGGATGAATATGGGTAGCCGTATTTCTCTTACTTATTCTAAAAAGAAAGGTCTGAATGAAGGTACGTTATTGAGCGCAGTGTTGACTCGTCGTCCTTATTTCAATACTTATTATCCGGATGGCTCTTTGGTCGGGGTGTTTAATGGTCAGAAGAATCCTATTGCACAGGTCAATTATACCACTGACTTTACGGATTCTTATAAGGCTAACTTCTTCCAGTTCTTTGAAATCAAATTCAACAAGTACCTGAAGTTCAGAGCCAATATAAATGCCAACTTCTATTTGGACAAGCGCAAAAAACTCGAACCTAGTCTTATTACTGATGAATGGCAGAAACAGAATAAAGGGTATTCTTATAATTACCTCAACTGGAACTGGATGAATGAAGATTTCATCACTTATGCACGCAAGATAAAAGGACATAATTTCAGCGCGATGGTGGGTGTCAGTGCTCAACAATGGCGTTATGAAAATGAAACTTTTGTGGGATTGAATTCCTCTACCGACTTTATTTATACAATGAACGCGTTTGCTGCCAATCTGGATTTATCCTCTACGGGATCTACATTGAGTAATCACTCCATGGCTTCCGTTTTTGCACGTGTGACGTATGATTATCTGGGGAGATACCTGTTTACAGCGAATATGCGTCGTGACGGTTCTTCTCGTTTTGCGAAAGAAAACAAATGGGGTAATTTCCCGTCAGTGTCAGTGGGATGGCGTTTCTCAGATGAAAAATTCATGAAGTTCTCGAAGAAATTCCTGGAAGATGGTAAGATTCGTGTAAGTTATGGTATCACCGGTAATGAAGCGATCGGAAATTATGATTATATTTATTCTTATTCTCCGAATTCTATCTATGACGGAGTGGGCGGCGTTATTCCGACCCGTATCGGTAAAGACAATCTGAAATGGGAGGAAACTAAACAGTTCAACCTTGGTTTGGACTTGAATTTCTGGAATAGCCGTTTGACGATTACTGCCGATTACTACGATAAATACACAGACGGTTTGTTGGCAAACTACCAATTACCTAAGGAGTCTGGTTTTGCATATATGAAAACCAATGTCGGTGAGATGAGCAACCGCGGGTTTGAAATTGCCGTTACCGGTGATATTATCCGCACGAAGGATTGGAAATGGAATGCTTCTTTCAATATCTCCAGAAACATCAACCGTATTGAAAAGCTGTCTGAAGGTAAGGCATATATGGAAGGTGATATCTGGTGGATGCAGGAAGGCGGCCGTGTAGGTGACTTCTACGGATTTAAAAGTGCCGGTGTCTTTGCTTATGATGAATCAAATGCTTTTACGGATAACTGGGAGCAACTGACTCCGGTGTTTGAAAATGGTGTATTCCAATACAAGTATTTATTGAATGGAAAGGAATATGCAGGTGATATTCGCCAGAAAACGTTACCGAACGGCAAACCGTTCCGTGGCGGAGATTACAACTGGGAAGAACCGGAAGGAACCCGCGACGGTGTGATTGATGATAACGACCGTATGGTGATTGGTAATGCCATGCCTGATGTGACCGGTGGTTTGAATACAACCGTAACTTGGAAAAACGTAAGCTTGTATCTCGGATTCTATTATTCATTAGGAGGACAGATTTATAATGCAGCCGAGCATAATCGTAATATGTTCAAATATACCGGAACCACTCCTTCGCCGGAAGTCATCCATAATATGTGGTTGCATCCGGGTGACCAGGCAATCTATCCGCGTCCGTATAATGATGATTATAACAATGCACGTATGGGTAACTCGTTCTATCTGGAAGATGCTTCCTTTATTCGTCTGCAGAACGTACGTATAGCCTATGATCTTCCTGAAAACTGGATAAAGAAGCTGATGTTGAAGAATATAAATATCTACGCTTTTGTAAACAACGCATTGACATGGACCAACTATTCGGGATTCGATCCTGAATTCTCTACAAGTAATCCTCTGCAGGTAGGTAAAGACTCTTACCGCTATCCGAGAAAGAGAGAATATGGTATTGGTTTTTCTGCAAACTTTTAATTGAAGATATCGTATGAAGAATATAAAATATTTTGTTGGAGCTGTATGCCTGGCTCTATCATTGAATAGCTGTTCAGACTTTCTGAATGAGGAACCGGTGAGTGAGATCCCGGCAGGTGACATGTGGCAGACCGCCCGCGACGCTAAGGCAGGTATAAATGAAATCTACGGACTGTTGCGTTCCACTTTACGCGAGAATTATTTTTACTGGGGTGAGTTCCGTTCGGATAACGTAGCTCCCGGAGCACCAGTGATGGCCGATCAGGCACGTGTGATCAACAACCTGATGTCTACGGACGAGAAATGTGCGAAATGGACGACCTTGTATCAGATGATTAACCAGACCAATCTGGCCATCAAATATGTTCCTAATATCAGTATGCCTGATGTGGCAGACCGTAATGATTACCTCGGACAAGCGTATGCGTTGCGTGCTCTGGCTTATTTCTATGCTATCCGTGTCTGGGGAGACGTACCTTTGTTTATAGAACCTACTGAAAAGTATTCGGAGGCTATCTATAAGGAACGTACAGATAAGAATTATATTCTGGAACATGTTATTCTTCCTGACCTGAAAAAGGCGGAAAGCCTGATTAACCGTAATAAGAATTACGAACGCAAGCGTATTTCTATCTGTGGCGTATGGGCTATCATGGCGGACGCTTATATGTGGGCTGAAGAATATAATCTGGCTGACCAAACCATTGATAAAATGGCAACTATTGCCTCCAAAAAGGGTGGACGCTTTGTAGACTTCGAACCTAACATTGCTACTTGGCATACCATGTTTACAGAAGAACTGAACAATAAGCCTTCGGATGATACGCCCGAAAATGATGAATATAACTCCAGAGAGTTAATATTCCTTGTTCATTTCAACATGGATGAAGTCGGCACGAATGGTTACAGTTATATGTATCAATGGTTTTCCGGTTCAGGAAACCGTGCGGCAGTTATGTCCGACAAGTTTATGAGCATCTTTGATGAAAAGGATATGAAAGGTGATTTGCGCAAAGATTATACGGTGAAGAATTACCAGAATGGAAATGAATTGCGTAAATATATGGCAGGTGACATCAGTAACTCTTTGAATAAGACATGCGAAGTAGCCTATCCAATTTATCGTTACACAGATATGATGTTGTTGCAAGCAGAAGCTCGTGCTCATCAGGGAAAATGGGGTGAAGCTTTGGATTTAGTAAAAACTGTACGTGACCGTGCCGGATTGAACACGTTGACTGAAAATGATTTTGCTTCTGAAGACGAAGTCGTTAATTATATATTGCGTGAACGGCAAGTGGAATTAGCCGGCGAAGGACGCCGCTGGTTTGACTTGTTGCGTACCGGAAAGTGGAAGGAAGTGATGAAACCGATTAACGGAATGGAACAGGACGGAAACGAACTCTTCCCGATTCACTATTCACATATCTTGGAAAATCCGAAGATTGTGCAGAACACGTATTATGGTAATACTAACAACTAAAAAAGGTAGAAACAATGAAAAAGACAATATTATATAAGACCCTTTTCTTTTGTTGGGCGATATTGGCATTGACCGGCTGTGACCTGGACTTGCAGAAGAATTATGATTATGAGCCTTCGGTGGATGATCCGTATGTAAAAGTGACAGCGTGGGAATATTTCCAAGATCACAAAGATATGTTCTCGGAGTTGATAGCAGCTATTGAGTATACAGGTCTGAAGGACTATTATACCCAGACTGACAATAAATATACTTTTCTGGCTTTGAATAATGCAGGTATGCAGTTGTATCGTGAAAATGAATTTGCAGGTGCAGCATCCATTACCGATTGTGATAAAGAGAAAGTAACGAACATGTTGCTTTATCACATTGTAGACGGTGAATATAGTTCTTATGGACAGTTGCAGGTGGAACCGATGTTCGTATTGACGATGCTGAAAGGAGAGAATGGACTGATGACAATGTCTGTATGGAAAAACCCATGGCAGGCTGCAGTAGGTAAGATTCTGGTGAATCAGACCGGAAGCAACGGGAAATCTCCACAGCGTCAGGCTAAGACTAGCAACATTCTGCCGACGAACGGTGTGATTCATATATTTGAGAACTATTGCAAATATTCCAAATAACCACAGTTAATTAAAAAGAGAACTAATTATGATTCGTAAAATATATACCTTATTAATACTAGGACTTTGCCTGGGCTTTGCTGCCTGTAGCGATGATAATGATGGTCTGGATCCTAATGCGGCTGCTCCTGTGATTAAATTCCCGATGGAACAACTGGATGTGGATTTAAATAAAGTAGATAATCTGCCGGTAGTGGCTGTCATAAAGTCGCAGGCCGGACTCCAGAGTGTGACAATGAAATTGCAGACAGTGGAGGGGGTGACCGAATATAAAACGGTGACTGAATTTTTTAATCCCAATTCTTACAGCTTGTCTGAAAATCTGGAATACAATGCAAATTACGAAGCCTTTATCATTGAGGCTACGGATAAATTGAATCATGTTACGAGCGGAACTTTACCAATTGCTGTTACCGATGTAATGGCACGTCCTGTCATAACATTCGACCCGGAAGAGATTATATATGATGAAATGGATGAGAATCCGGTAATGCCTCGTACTACTTTTAAAATTGTTTCGGAAGCAGGTTTGAAGAAAGTGGAAAGATTCTTGGTCTCTACGGACGGACAAACACCGAAAGGCAGTGATATACTGAATGGCGACAAAACGTATGAGCACGATGAACTGATAGAATATAAAGAAGGCGATAAGGGCTTTAAAGTGAAAGCGGAAGATATCTATGGTAATATCACAATTTCTACTTTGCAGGTGTCATATAAGACTGTTCCGGTTCCTGTATTGACTTTGGGTAAAGAGCTTATTACTACTGATGAAGGAGTAGATACGGAAGTTCCGATGCACATCGAATCCGTTCGCGGTGTAAAACAGGTAGCTATCTTCCGGGTGGAGAATGGAGTAAGTACAGAGATTTTCCGTGAGCAGATAGTGGGCGATAACAAGAATTTTGATTATAAGCCTAAGGTGCAACTGACAGAAGAAACATCTCAACTCAAGGTGGTTGTTTCTGATGGTCGGGAAGGCAAGGAAGTTATAGGGATCGTAAAGACCTATGTGAATATGGAAGTTGTCCAACTTAAGGTTGGCAGTCATGTATTGGCCAATGCCGAACCGTTCGCTCTGATTTCGTTGAATGATATGAAAACGTATTCGGTAGATGAAGCTATCTCCAGTGTGGAAAGTGCTAAGAATGTTGATATAAAGTTCTTTATAAATTCTGCTAATAGTGTTCTTTCTTTCCGTTTCTATTCGATGGAGAATGTAGATAGCAAGAATAGTCTGTATAAAGGATCGGGCGGAAAGTCCTTGAGCAATCTGCCGGCTAAGAATATGACAAAATTTGTGTTATTCCCGGCAGGCTTTGATTACGATGCGGCTTCTCGTTCTTCTATTAAGAATGAATATTTGGCCGGAAGTGCCGATCAGAAAGTGTATATGACAATTGATAACTTTGTCGGCAGTGTGATTGGATTTAAGACTAGTGGTAATTCAAGTGCCGGTGGAGAAAGATACGGTGTCATGAAGGTACTTGATGTCTCCGGAAAGATGGATAATAATACGACCAAACAGATAGCAACGGTTGAAATCAAATTCCCTAAGAAGAAGTAAGCAGGGTAGTATTACCTACCGTCTGAAGTCTTAATAGAAAACTTCTTTTCTATTAAGACTAAACTTCCCTTTCATTGGGAATAAAGTTGTTCTCTGTCCGATACAAACTATAAACGAAGCTTCCGTTTTTATAAATGCAAGTTGCGTTTATAAAAACAAAGATTTCAATTATAAAAACAAAGCTTTCGTTTATAGTTTATGTTAGGGATAAAAGAAGTTTGCAACAAGGGGGAAGGGAGTTCTCTCCTTGTAGAGAATAACTTTTCTATTAATAGCCAACGCGAGAGTTAGTAACAGCTATCCGGTGAACCGTAGATAGAGTATACGAAAGATGCGACTGATAACAAATACGATGGTTAAGTAATAATGTGCAGTAGCTGAAAGTAATATGAGAAAACATATAATATATAGGTATTTCCTCTTTTTATCTTTGGTCGGACTGATGCAGTTGACGTTTAGCTGTTCCTCCTCTTCCAACGAAATAGAACCTTTGAAACCGGAAGGAGAAGATACTCCTTTGGAAAAAGATGAATATACTTTTATGAATGTAGAATACCGGAAGTGGCAGAACGGAACTTTCCAGGCATGGACAACGGCAGATTCAAGGGAAACACGTACCATTGATAATATGAATTGGTATACTCCCTCTTCGGGTTATAGCCGGACTGCATGGGGAGGACGAATCGGTTTGCAACCTTCATCTGTGGTTGGAAAAGAAGGCTTTTTCCGAGTGGCTTATTGTGGAGGCCGTTCTTATTTGCTCGATCCGGATAATGGAGCTGTTATCATTCATGGAATTCAGCATGTTCGTCCGGGAGAATCTACTGCTCATAAGAAGGCTTTCGGTACTCGATACGGTAGTGAGGCGCAATGGAGTGAAGAGACTGGCAAACTGTTAGCAGGCAATCATATAAACTATATTTCGTATGGCTCGAACCGTATTGAAGTATTTCCTGCTGCAGTACGTGGTAACTTGTTGACCCCTAAGACGCAAAAGATTGCTTATGCAGAGAATCTGTATCTGCTTCGTACCTTTATGTGGGATATGAGTAAGAATTTGGGCTACGCGTTTGATGATGACAAATATAATCGCTTAGTTCTTCTTTTTGAACCCACATTTGCTACGTACATAGATCGTCTCGTACAAGAGAAGTCAGCTTTATTTGCCGGTGACCGGCATTTTATAGGTTTCTATCTTGACAATGAATTGCCATTTGCCAGTTATCAGAATGCTGACCCTTTGCGAGGAATTGATCTGAAACATTTCTTGTCTTTGCCCGAACGCTATAAAGCTGCTCGTGAGTATGCAGAAAAGTTTATGCGGGATAACGGTATAGCTTCTACCGGAGTGATAACCAAGAAAAATCAGGAAGATTTCCGGGGGATGGTTGCTGATTATTATTATCAGTTGACCACCGCTACCGTCAGACGATATGATAAAGAGCATTTGATATTGGGAACACGTCTGCATGATTGGAGTAAATATAATCAGAAAGTGGTGGAAGCGTGTGCTCGTTATTGCGATCTTGTTTCCGTCAACTATTATGCACGTTGGCAACCGGAGGCAGATTTCTTGGCAAACCTGAAAGTCTGGTGTGGAGCGAAACCTTTTTTAGTTTCAGAATTCTATATAAAAGCGGAAGATGCCAGTTATCAGGGAACTGGATATGCTAATACTGAAGGAGGTGGCTGGTTGGTGCATACACAAAAAAATAGAGGTGAGTTTTATCAGAACTTCTGTCTTCGTTTGCTTGAAACTCGAAACTGTGTAGGCTGGGTACATTTTGAGTATAATGATGGTTACGATTCTAACGGAAAAGCTTCTAATAAAGGAGTGGTTTCCATCGAATACGAACCTTATGAATCTTTTCTGTCGCACATGCGGCAGTTGAATCTTTCAGTTCATTCATTGATCGATTATAACGATACAAAATCGGTTCAATAGATTGACGGAAACTTTAAATAGACAAATTGAATATTTAGAATTAAAATAGTTATGACCATGAAGAAGTTTAGTTTATTTGCAATCCTTTTAGGATTTAATATAGCTTTGGGAGCATGTTCCGATGATGATGCCGCTCCTGTAGTAAAAAATGAAATCTTTCAACTTCCGGAAAAGGCTTATGTACTGGCGGAACAATCCAGACGGGCTATTGTCATCAGAGATGCGGAGACGCACCGCAATATTTGGAGTTGGGATCCTTATACAGCCTGTGTTCCTGCTGCACAGCAGGGTTGGTTTGTTAATCCGAGTGAAGTAAAACCGGTTTTCAATAGACGCTATATCTTGATGACTGCCTCCGGCGGAGCTGTGGCTTTAATCCGTTTGTCCGATCATAAATTAATGTTCTACGCAAATTGCGGACAGAATCCCCACTCTGCGGAGGTATTGCCCGATGGAAATATCGTGACGGCAGAATCTAAATCCGGTGAAATCAATACCTTTGTGGTTGACACGGTTAAGGTATTGGGAGCAAAAGCTAATACGGTGAAGTTGGGTAATGCGCATAATGTTGTTTGGGATAAGAAAAGATCGTATCTTTATGCTACAGCTACCAAAAAAGAGGGAGTGACTGCATTATTCCGTTTTAAGTACGATGGCAACCGGAGTAATCCCAAGTTAATAAATCAGACTACCCTTTATACATTCAGCAATGAATCGGGTGGGCATGATTTGTTCCCGGTATATGGTGAAGAAGATAAATTATGGCTTACTGCTGCTTCGGCTGTCTATAAGTTTGATTTGACTGGAGTTACCGACGCTACGACTAATGACTCTACCGAACCTACTTGCGAGAAAGTTTACAGCATAGCCGATATAAAAAGTATCTGCAACGGACCGGATGGAATCCTGATGTTGAAACCGACTGAAGAGTGGTGGGCAGAAGGACTTGTAAATGAGAAGGGAGAAGAACTTTTCAAAATGGACGGAGCCAAGATTTATAAAGGCCGTTGGATGATAGACAATCTTTTCAGTTATCCGGAAAAGCATGATTTCGTGTTGAGTGAGGACTGATTAAGTATGGTGGAAGATTGATTAAGTACATAAGTTGAATAATTAAGTTTGGAACAATGAGGAAACTTCTTCTTTTTTTATTGGTATCTATCGCATTACCGGCCTTGGCGCAGAATGGAAAGAAAGTGTATGCCGACTTCCACGGTGTACGTTACACCCGGCAGCATGACGGAAAGTTGGGCCGTTGGGAAATGTATGCCAATACGGAAAAATCAAGTACCGGAAGGAAGTCGCTGTGTTATAATGCCGATCTGATAGATAGTGAAGGGCGGCATGAGATAGCGGCAGTGGCTTATCCCCAAGTCGGAATGCAGTCCAATCTCGATCCCGATTATATCGAATATCAGATATTGTCGGCAAAAGCGGCTAAGATAGATGGATTCTTTATCGAATGGGGGTTCAAGCCTCACGAAAATGACATCTTGCTGCGTGAGATGCAGAAAGTGGCAGCAAAGTATGACTTTGAAATCGGCGTAAACTGGTGCGACGGTTGGTTATATTATGACTGGATTACGAAGATTTATCCGGAAGTTAACACCCGTGAGGCAAAGACCGAATACATGGCTAAATGTTATCAATATCTGGTAGATAGTGTCTTCACAGATCCGACTGCTCCTATGGTGAAAGGAATGCCTGTTTTTTATCATTTCGGTCCCGGAGCGAAAGTCGATGAATACAAGAAAGTGTTATCACAAGTGAAGTTTCCGCAAGGAATGAGGCAGCCCGTTGCCTTACGCCGTTGGGCGGATTGGGGAAAACTGGAAAATGATAAATACATTCCCGTCACCCGCAGTGATGATATGGATGCTTGGGAAAAAGTGGGAGAAATACCGACTGCATGGCTTCCTGCCCGTGTCCGTACAAGAGATCAGGCACATGCCGAATGGGATAATTACGCCACTCAGGATGATGTTATTGAGTTTATGAAACCTTTCCGTGATTCAATTTGGCATAGTAACAATCCTGCTTATACCATTAAGTCGGGATTTGCCATGCCGGGAATGGATAACCGGGGCTGTGCAGGCTGGGGACGTGGACACTTCTATTATATCCCTCGTAACAATGGAGAAACTTATCAAAGTATGTGGAAGTTCTGTATGGCAGAGAAGGACAGCCTGGACATGATGTTTATCGCTTCGTGGAGTGACTATACCGAAGGACACGAAATAGAGCCGACCATTGAAAACGGTGACCGTGAACTACGTACGACTTTAAAGTATGCAGCGGAATTCAAAGACGAACAGGCGGACGAGCGTGGATTAACCTTACCTTTAATGCTTTTCCGGCTGCGAAAAGAAGCCCGTTTCCTGGAAAAGACGAAGATGGACGTATCCGCTTGTCAACGTTCGCTCGATAAGGCGGCATTGTTGATTAGCCAGGGACGTTATCCGGTGGCGATAGGCTTGTTGTCACAAATAGAAAATGATGTCAAGACAGCAAAATCCGCTTTGGCGGTTGAGATGATGCGTTTGCGTGAGTCGGACATGAAGATTCAGGGAAAGCGAAAATCCGGTGGTTACAATGCCGAAGAAACTCTCTCTATCTCTTTGCCCAAAGAGCTGGTTTCCAAATTACAAATGAATAACTATGTAGGGTATCTCTATTTTGAATACCTGGACAAGGGAAATGAATCTCTTTTTATACGTTCATCTACACAGCGCGAACCGAAAGAGCCGTTTAAAATTGTATCCCGGATACGTACCGACAATACAGGTGAATGGAAAAGCGCAAAAGTAGAATTGTATAAGGATAATATCATGAATGGATTCAATATGCCTACTTTCTATTTAAAAGGAAATGTCGTAGTTCGTAATTTGTCATTGGGTTATACGATCTACTCAGTCAAATAAATGCATGGATGAAGAGTTTTAATTGGTTATTAGTTTTATCTGTACTATCCTGCATCGGATGTTCCTCTCCGGTTCATGAAGACGGTAGGGGATGTGCTTTCGTATCTGACAGTATTCAATATCGGGTCGAGTTTATGTCGGCGGGGTGCGTGCGGATTCTGTCTTTTCCCGAAGGTGATACGCTGGTAACAAAAAGATTGGTGGGTGATTCGGAAAAGCCGGCTTTCAAAGATTATAAATGGGAAGATACGGGACAGAAGCTGCTCTTTCGCACCCGTGAATTTTCCGTAGTTTTTGATAAGGCAGATGCGGCTTTCATTTTTCAGGAAACATCCACAGGTAAGTTATTACTAAAAGAGAAAGGGGATAGAAAGGCACGGAACTTCAAACGTTCGGTTGCCGGAGGTGAACAATGTCTCGAAGTCACTCAACGCTTTGTTCCTACCGAGGATGAGGCCATTTACGGACTGGGACAGTATCAGAATGGAATCATGAACTATCGGGGGAAATCTGTACTTCTGTTACAGGCCAATATGGATATTGTCAATCCGTTCCTTATTTCGACCAACGGATACGGTGTCTTATGGGATAATTATTCTTCTACGAAGTTTGAAGATACGAAGGAGGGCTACTCATTTACTTCCGAAGTAGGTGATGCCTCCGACTATTATTTTGTCTATGGTAAGAATATGGACGAAGTCGTTGCCGGTTATCGGGAATTGACGGGGGACGTGCCGATGTTTGGAAAATGGGTGTATGGCTTCTGGCAGTCCAAAGAACGTTATAAGTCGTTCGATGAATTGAAGGCAGTCGTTAAAGAATACCGTAAACGGGGAATTCCGTTGGATAACATTGTGCAGGACTGGGAATATTGGGGAGACAAACCTCATTGGAACAGCCTGACCTTCCATCCGGCAAACTTTAATCATCCCCGTCAAGTTATTGATGAACTGCATCAACAGGACCATGTTCATTTTATGCTTTCCGTATGGCCCGGATTCGGACCGGAAACGGCTGTCTATCAGTCTTTGGATTCTATCGGTGCATTGTTTAGTGAACCTACATGGGCAGGTTATAAGGTTTTTGATGCCTACAATCCTGCCGCGAGGGATATTTTCTGGCAATACCTCAAGAAAGGACTCTATGATATGGGTGTGGATGCTTGGTGGATGGATGCAACGGAACCATCTTTCCGGGATGGATTCACACAGTTGAAGCAGGAAGAAAAGACCAAATCAGCTGGTAATACTTATCTGGGTAGCTTCCACCGTTATCTGAACACTTATTCTTTAGAAATGCTAAAGGACTTCTATCAACGCCTGCGCGCCGAGAGCGATCAGAAGCGTATATTTATCCTAACTCGTTCCGCCTTTGCCTCGCAACAGCATTATGGTACAGCCGTATGGTCGGGTGACGTTTCGGCTTCATGGGAGAATATGCACAAACAACTGGTTGCCGGCTTAAACTTGTCTATGTCCGGTATTCCGTATTGGACTTCCGATACGGGAGGATTCTTTGTCACAGAACGGGATGCAAAATATCCCGACGGACTGAAAAGTAATGATTATAAAGAGTTATATTCCCGTTGGTTCCAGTTTAGCGCATTTACTCCTATCTTCCGTGCTCACGGTACGAATGTGCCGCGTGAAATTTGGCAATTCGGTGAAGAGGGGACATTATCTTATGATAATCAAGTGAAGTATATTTATCTGCGTTACCGTCTGTTGCCATACATTTACTCAATGTCCCATCAGGTAACCGCCAATAATTATACCATGTTGAGAGGTTTGGCAATGGATTTCACAACAGATACCCGGACATTTGATATTGATAATGCCTATATGTTCGGTACTTCCTTATTGGTGCGTCCGGTATTTCATCCGCAATCGGAAGAAAAGAACATCTGTATTTATCTGCCGGAACATAGCGGTAAATATTGGTATGACTTCTGGACCGGAGAAGCTTTTGAAGGAGGAAGAGAACAAATGCAGACAAATATCCTCGACATACTTCCGCTCTATGTGAAGGCTGGTTCTATCTTGCCTTTGGCAGAAGTGAAACAATATGCGATGGAATATCCCGATCGTGAACTGGAATTGCGTATCTATGGAGGAGCGGATGCTGCTTTTTTATGGTATGAGGATGAAGGTGATTCCTACCGCTATGAAGAGGGTGTATGTTCGAAAGTGCCGATGCAATGGAAAGATTCGGAACGGACATTGACTATTGGACTGCGTGAGGGAACTTATCCCGGTATGCCGGAACAAATAAAAATGCATGTGAAATTATATCTGCCTGAAGGTGTAGCTCTTGATAGCAAAGAGTGCGTCTACACAGGTAGAGAAGTAAAAATAAAGTTTTAATTATAAGTATATATCGATTATGAAGAAGTTTCTCTATATTTTTATTCTATTGTTTATTGTGGGATGGGCACAGGCGCAACAGCGTGTGGTATACACAATCAACGACGGATGGAAATTTACAAAAGGATCTCCGTTTGAAGCGCAGCTGGCCGGCTGTGACGACTCTTCTTGGGAGACGGTCAATATACCTCATACATGGAATAATAAAGATGCAGACGACGAAACTCCGGGATTTTATCGGGGACCGGCTTGGTACCGGAAACAATTGTTTGTAGATAAAAGCCAGGAGGGACGTCAGGCAGTGATCTATTTTGAAGGAGCCAATCAGGAAGTACGATTTTATCTGAACGGTCAGTTCGTGGGAGAACACAAAGGAGGGTATACCCGTTTCTGTTTTGACATCACTTCCCATTTGCGTTATGGACAGGAAAACCTGTTTACCATTTATGTGAACAATGTCTATAATCCGAATATTCCTCCCTTATCTGCCGATTTTACTTTCTTTGGCGGTATCTACCGGGATGTCTATCTGCAGTTTATGAATCCGGTGCACATTGCAACGAATGATTATGCTTCGTCAGGAGTTTATATCCGTACACCCGAAGTGAACAACTCCGCAGCCTCGGTAGAAATTACTACATTACTGACGAATAATACACTCCAACCTGCAGAAATCAGGGTGGAAAATGTAATCTGCGATGCGGATGGTAAGGAAGTGAAAAAGACTCATGCGGAAATAAAGCTGGCATCCGGTGAAACAAAGACAGACATCTCTAAAAAGATAAAAATAGATTCGCCCCGTTTGTGGGATATAGACGATCCTTATCGGTATATGGTATATACGCGTATTCTCGATAAGAAAAAGGGTACTTTGCTGGATGAAGTGGTGAATCCGTTAGGCTTGCGCTGGTTTAAATTTGATTCGGAAAAGGGCTTTTTCCTGAATGGCAAAGGACGTAAACTAATCGGAACTGCCCGGCATCAGGATTATTTTCAGAAAGGAAATGCCTTGCGCGACGAGTTGCATGTACAGGATGTACTACTGTTGAAAGAGATGGGAGGGAACTTCCTGCGTGTGTCACATTATCCCCAAGATCCTGTAATCATGGAAATGTGTGATAAACTGGGTATTGTGACTTCGGTTGAAATCCCCGTTGTCAATGCTGTTACGGAAACTGAAGAGTTTTTGCAGAACTCCGTTGAGATGGCTAAAGAAATGGTACGTCAGGATTTCAACCGCCCTTCTGTTATGATTTGGGGGTATATGAATGAGATTTTTCTGCGTCGCCCTTATACCGAAGGCAAGCAATTGGAAGATTACTACCGCTTTACTGAAAAAGTAGCCCGTGCCTTGGAAGCGACCATCCGCGAGGAAGATCCTTCAAGATATACCATGATGGCTTATCATAATATGCCTCAATATTACGAAGATGCCCATCTGACCGAAATCCCGATGATTCAGGGATGGAACTTGTATCAAGGCTGGTATGAGCCGGATATCAATGAGTTTCAACGTTTGCTCGACCGTGCCCATAAGGTATACAAGGGAAAAGTGTTGATGGTTACGGAATATGGACCGGGAGTAGATCCGGGACTTCATTCCTACCAGCCGGAACGTTTCGACTTCTCACAGGAATATGGTTTGGTGTATCATAAACATTATCTCCGTGAAATGATGAAACGTCCGTTTATTGCCGGTTCCAGTCTGTGGAATCTGAATGATTTTTATTCCGAATCCCGTGTCGATGCTGTTCCTCATGTAAACAATAAAGGAGTTGTCGGATTAAACAGGGAGAAGAAGGATGTTTATTGGTTTTATAAGACAGCTTTGTCACGTCGTCCGATACTTGTTATAGGTAATCGGGAGTGGAAAAGCCGTGGGGGAGTGGTGAATACTGCACAGAAAGAATGTATTCAGTCTGTTCCTGTATTCTCCAATGCGGAAGAAGTAGAGCTGTTTGTGAACAATAAGAGTCTGGGAAAGAAAAAGGTGGAAGATAATTATGCTTTGTTCGATGTACCGTTCGTTGGTGGGGAGAATCTCCTGGAAGCGGTTGCTGTGGCTGGTGATAGCAAATTGCGGGATATGCTCCGGATTCAGTTCCGGTTGGTAGGCTCACAGTTGAAAGACGAAGCAATCCCATTTACGGAAATAAATGTAATGTTGGGTTCTCCGAGATATTTTGAAGACCGTACAGCAAATGTAGCATGGATTCCCGAGCAGGAGTATAAGCCCGGTAGCTGGGGATTTGTAGGCGGAACTTCTTATCGTCGTAAAACAGGATTCGGCAGTATGCTTGGTTCGGATATTGACATTCTGGGAACGGATATGAATCCAATCTTCCAGACTCAACGTGTTGGAATAAAATCTTTTAAAGCTGATGTACCGAATGGAGAATATTCCGTATATTTGTACTGGGCAGAATTGGAGTCGGACAAAGAGAGGGAAGCGTTGGTTTATAATCTGGGAGCTGACTCGGAACAGACGTTTGCCGGAAACCGTAGCTTCGGAATTTCAATGAATGGAACGACTGTTTTGGATGATTTCAACATAGCTCGTGATTACGGATATGCCCGTGCTGTTATCAAGAAGTTTGTAGTAACGGTGAAGGATGGAAAAGGATTGAGTGTTGACTTTCATAAAAAAGAAGGAGAACCTATTCTGAACGCTATCCGTATTTATAGAAACTATTAATCATAAACACTGTCAATATGCTTAGGTCTATTTATTTACTGTCTTTTCTCCTCCTGCAATCTTTATTTGCTTTTGCCGGGAATGTAAAGGAGAATGTTCCGTCTTCTTTTGACTTGTATGTATGCATCGGACAATCCAACATGGCGGGGCGTGCAACATTAACTCCGGAAGTCATGGATACCCTCCAAAATGTGTATCTATTGAATGATAAGGGGAATTTTGAACCGGCAGTAAATCCTCTCAATCGTTATTCTACAGTTCGGAAAGATTTGTCAATGCAGCGTTTGGGACCGGCTTACGGCTTTGCTAAAGAGATGGCCCGACAAACGAAACGTCCTGTCGGGCTGGTAGTAAATGCGCGTGGAGGCTCATCCATCAACTCCTGGCTAAAAGGGAGTAAAGACGGATATTATGAAGAAGCTCTTTCCCGGGTTCGGATTGCAATGAAGCAGGGAGGTGTTTTGAAAGCAATCCTTTGGCATCAGGGAGAAGCCGATTGTTCGAATCCGGAAGCGTATAAACAGAAACTGATTTCTTTGGTGAAAGACTTGCGGGAAGATCTGGACATGCCGGATCTACCGGTTGTTGTAGGACAGATTTCACAATGGAACTGGACGAAAAGAGAAGCAGGTACAGTCCCCTTTAATCAGATGATTAAAAAAGTTTCTTCATTTATTCCCTATTCCGATTGGGTATCATCGAAAGGATTGGGATGGTATAAAGATGAGAAAGACCCTCATTTTAATACGGAAGCACAACTGTTATTAGGAAAACGTTATGCGAAAAAGATACTGAAGTTTTATAAACATCAATAGGATACCCTTTTTCGAAGGAACATAAAAGCCGGCTGATCCCTCATGAATCAGCCGGCTTTTGTATGGTGAATAACTAAATACTGCCTTGTTGATAGAAAAGGAGTCTATATGCTTAATTGTCTTGTTATAAGCAAATTAACCTGTTAATAACTTTGTTGATATCCTTGTTGATAACTGAAATTAGGTTGTGAATAAAACCAGTAAAGAAGAGTCGTCATAAAAAAGAAGAACCGCATTTCTGCGATTCTTCTTATCTTTAGTTGCGGAGATCCGACTCGAACGAATGACCTTTGGGTTATGAGCCCAACGAGCTACCAACTGCTCCACTCCGCGATGTTTAACGGGTGCAAAGGTACGGCTTTTTTTGAAACAAACAAATAATTTGCTGAATATTTTTCGAGTAAATCATCATTTTTTTCTTATTTAGTTGAGAATGAATGAAATAATGATGAAACTTTTTCTTAGCACCTATTAATATACAAATGTTAATATTCTCTCTATTTTCTTGTATGGTCTAAAGAAAAGAATTACTTTTGCTCAAAATATTCAGCAATGTGCAATTTGTAACCTATGACCGTATCCAAGACAAAAGCCAAATTAGTAGATGTAGCCCGTCAGCTTTTTGCGAAGATGGGAGTAGAAAACACAACTATGAATGATATCGCTCTTGCTTCTAAAAAAGGTAGACGAACGCTCTATACTTATTTTAAAAGTAAGGATGAAATTTATTTGGCTGTTGTGGAATCGGAATTGGATATTCTGTCGGATATGATGAAGCGGGTGGCCGAGAAAAATATCTCACCGGACGAGAAATTGTTGGAGATGATATATACCCGGTTGGACGCAGTAAAAGAGGTCGTCTATCGAAACGGAACACTGCGTGCTTATTTCTTCCGTGATATATGGCGGGTGGAAAAAGTTCGCAAGAAGTTTGATGCAAAGGAAGTCCAGCTCTTTAAAGCTGTTCTTCTGGAAGGACAGGCAAAAGGAGTTTTCCATATTGACGATGTGGAGATGACTGCCGACTTGATACATTATTGTGTGAAAGGAATTGAAGTTCCTTATATTCGAGGCCATATAGGTGCACATCTGGATGAAGATACAAGAAATAGATATGTGTCCAACATTGTGTTTGGCGCACTGCATAGAACAGAAATTTAATTAAATAACTTTTAGTATGGGATTATTAGACGGAAAAACAGCCATTGTAACCGGTGCTGCTCGCGGTATTGGTAAGGCTATCGCTCTTAAGTTTGCTGCCGAAGGCGCAAACATCGCATTTACTGACCTTGTCATTGACGAAAATGCAGAAAATACAGCTAAAGAATTGGAAGCAATGGGCGTGAAAGCCAAAGGTTACGCTTCTAACGCGGCTAACTTTGAAGATACTGCAAAGGTCGTTGAAGAAATCCACAAGGACTTCGGACGGATCGATATATTGGTAAACAATGCCGGTATCACTCGTGACGGTTTGATGATGCGCATGAGCGAACAGCAATGGGATATGGTAATCAACGTGAACCTGAAGTCTGCATTTAACTTCATCCATGCTTGTACACCTATCATGATGCGTCAAAAAGCTGGTAGCATTATCAATATGGCCTCTGTTGTAGGTGTTCACGGAAATGCAGGACAGGCTAACTATGCTGCTTCCAAAGCAGGTATGATTGCATTGGCTAAGTCTATCGCACAAGAGTTGGGCTCTCGCGGCATCCGTGCCAACGCTATCGCTCCGGGATTCATCCTGACAGACATGACAGCTGCTCTTTCTGACGAAGTAAGAGCTGAATGGGCAAAGAAAATTCCTTTGCGTCGTGGTGGTACTCCTGAAGATGTGGCAAACATCGCTACCTTCCTGGCTTCTGATATGTCTTCTTATGTATCAGGTCAGGTGATTCAGGTAGATGGTGGTATGAATATGTAATCGAACAGAATGACTGTTGTATACGAAGACAACCATATCATTGTAGTCAACAAGACCGCTTCCGAGATTGTCCAGGCAGACAAGACGGGGGATACGCCGCTTTCGGAGACTGTGAAACAGTATCTGAAAGAGAAGTATCAGAAACCCGGAAATGTTTTCCTCGGTGTGACACACCGGCTGGACCGCCCCGTAAGCGGTCTTGTTATTTTTGCCAAAACGAGTAAGGCATTAACAAGGCTCAACGAAATGTTTCGCACTAGTGAGGTGAAAAAGACTTATTGGGCGGTTGTGAAAAATGCTCCGCAAGAACCGGAAGGTGAACTGGTACATTTTCTTGTACGTAATGAAAAGCAGAACAAAAGTTATGCATACGACAAAGAAGTGCCGAACAGCAAGAAAGCGATCTTGCATTACCGGTTGATCGGTCATTCGGAGAATTACTATTTGCTCGAAGTCGATTTAAAAACCGGACGTCATCATCAGATTCGTTGTCAGCTGGCAAAAATGGGATGCCCTATCAAGGGAGATTTGAAATATGGCTCTCCACGCTCCAATCCGGATGGGAGCATTTGTCTGCATGCCCGGAGAGTACGGTTCATACATCCTGTCTCAAAAGAACTGATAGAGCTTGAAGCTCCTCTTCCCGAAGGGAATTTATGGAAAGGATTCGCCATAGATTAACACGGATTTCCACAGATTCATTTATTATGTTATTTAGTAGACGGTACGCAGTTTTTCTGTGGAAAACCGTGTAAATCTGTGGTTGGAACTTGCCAAAAGAGTAAACCTGCCTGCCATTTTTCTTGTAAACTCTAGCGACAGTTAGTTAATTCCTAAATAGGTAGTATATTTGCATCATTCGCTAACTATAATTTTCAATCATACCAAAGAAAAATACGAATGAAGGCATTTAAACTACTTGCACTTACTTCTTGTGTCTTGCTTGCAGCGGGAAATGGAGTAGCGCAACAGAACTATTCAAAAAGTGAAGGATTATTGCAGTACGTCGATCCGTATATCGGATCCGGTTATCATGGACACGTCTTTGTTGGGACGAGTGTTCCGTATGGAATGGTACAGCTGGGTCCTACCAATATCCATAAAGGTTGGGACTGGTGCTCGGGTTATCATTATTCCGATAGTATTTTAATTGGCTTTTCACATACCCATTTGAGCGGTACGGGCTGTACTGACTTATGTGATATTCTCATCATGCCATTGAATGAGATCCGTACTCCCAGAGGCAATCAGGATGATATACGTGATGGGTATGCTTCCAGATATTCTCATGCGAATGAAATCGCCCGTCCCGAATATTACTCTTTGCTTCTCGACCGTTACAATATCAAAGCCGAGTTGACAGCTACAGATCGTGTAGGCTTCCATCGTTATACTTATCCTGAAGGAAAACCGGCTTCCATATTAATCGACTTACGTGAAGGAAACGGATCGAATGCTTACGACAGCTATATCCGTAAGGTAGATGATTATACAGTAGAGGGTTATCGTTATGTGAGAGGCTGGAGTCCTTCCCGCAAAGTTTATTTTGTGTTGAAAAGTGATAAGAAGATAGAGCAGTTTACTGCCTATGATGATAATAACCCGCAACCTTGGGACCAACTGAAAGTGGCATCGGTGAAGAGTGTCCTCACTTTTGGTAACGTGAAGGAAGTGAAGATAAAAGTCGCCCTTTCTTCTGTCAGCTGTGACAACGCAGCGATGAACCTGCAATCCGAACTTACTCACTGGGATTTTGATAAGGTGGTGGATATGAGTGCCGACCGATGGAACAAGCAACTGGAGAAGATGACAGTAGAGACTGATGATGAGGCTTCCAAGCGTGTATTCTATACCGCCCATTATCATACTATGATTGCCCCTACGCTTTTTTGCGATGTGAATGGAGAGTATAGAGGGATGAATGACATGATTTACACAGACCCGAAGAAAGCCAACTATACGACTCTTTCTTTATGGGATACCTACCGTGCATTAAATCCTTTGATGACTATTACTCAACCTGAAATGGTTGACCATGTAGTCAATTCGATGATTTCCATCTATCGTCAGCAGGACAAACTCCCTATCTGGCCTTTGATGAGTGGAGAGACCGATCAGATGCCGGGGTATAGTTCCGTGCCGGTGATTGCCGATGCATATCTGAAAGGATTTACTGGGTTCGATGCGGAAGAAGCATTGCAAGCAATGATAGCTACAGCTACTTATGAAAAGCAGAAAGGAGTGCCTTATGTAGTCAAAAAAGGCTATATCCCTGCCGACAAAGTTCATGAAGCTACTTCCATAGCCATGGAGTATGCAGTGGACGACTGGGGAATTGCCGCTATGGCACGTAAGATGGGAAAGACAGAAGATGCTGAAACATTCTCAAAACGTGCTCATTATTACAAGAACTATTTTGATTCTTCTATCCATTTCATTCGTCCGAAACTGGAAGACGGCTCTTGGCGTACTCCTTACGATCCGGCACGTTCCATCCATACTGTTGGAGATTTCTGTGAAGGAAACGGATGGCAATATACTTTCTTTGCTCCACAAGACCCCTATGGGCTGATTGCCTTGTTTGGAGGTGACAAACCTTTTACAACGAGGCTTGATGGTTTCTTTACCAATACCGACAGTATGGGGGAAGGAGCATCGAGCGACATAACCGGATTGATCGGACAATATGCACATGGAAATGAACCGAGCCATCATGTTGCTTATCTTTATGCGTATGCCGGTGAACAATGGAAAACGGCGGAAAAGGTTCGTTTTATCATGAGCGATTTTTACACAGACCAGCCGGACGGTATCATCGGTAATGAGGATTGTGGCCAAATGTCTGCCTGGTATCTTCTTTCATCTATGGGACTCTATCAGGTGAACCCGTCGGATGGTGTATTTGTTTTCGGTAACCCTTGTTTTAAGAAAGTAGAAGTGAAGGTACGTGGTGGTAACACTTTTACTGTAGAAGCACCCAATAACAGCAAAGAAAATATCTATATCCAGAAAGTGTATTTGAATGGCAAGCCTTATGATAAGAGTTATATCACTTATCAGGATATAATAAATGGCAGCACATTGAAGTTTGTAATGGGGAAAAAGCCTAATAAGAATTTTGGTAAGGCTCCGGCAAACAGACCGGTTGTTTTGAATAAGATAAATGGATAAAGATGGCTTACTTATAAAAGACAGCTAATTGTTGAAAGGAGGAAGAAGCCTCCGACAATGAAAGAATAAAGCTGGTTCTCAATATTCAATTCAGTTTTCAATAGGTATTATAAGGCTTTCCGATTGTAGCATTTAATTCTGCTTCGGAAAGCTTTATTTTATACTAGAAACGGCTGAAAAGCAAATCCTTAACAAGAACTTACTGTTTTCAGCCGTTTTGGGGAATATAGTTTTAAGAAATAAGTTAGTCCTGATTACATCTTTCCTTTAAAAAAGAATGTAATCAAGACTATTTTTATAACTATGGAAGCGGATCAGCTTTTGCCGGTCGTTTCGGATCATAAACGGCTACTCCTACTTTGGAGTCAGCACAACCATAATACAAATACCATTTGTTTTTGAAGTAGACCATTCCTTCTATAAATACGGTTCCATCCACATATTGCCCACTCTTTTCAAAGCTATCCATCGGACGGAAGAACGGTTCATCGAGACGGGTGATAAAGCGGGTAGGATCATTGGCGTCGAAGAGTGCTTGTCCGGCAGCATAGACATTGGCGGTATAGCGTTTGTCACCTCTTCCTGAATGGTTCTTACCATTATAAAGAAGGACAATTCCTTTCGGAGTGTAGATAGCTGGAGGCCCACATTCGGTGAGATGGCTGTCGAAGTAGCCGTCACGGGGAGAAAACAGCTTTTTTAGGGAGCCGTCAATGTTGACAATCGGTGTCCAGTGGATTAAGTCATCGGAAGTAGCTGCGAATACATGCTCCTCTCCCCAGTACATAAAGTATTTCCCGTTGACTTTCTTGATAACCTGTTTCCCTTTAACAACTTCGGTCAGGATAGAGCCGGACTTACAACCCAGGTTGAAGAACTTTCCATCAAATGCTTTGGCAAAAGCAGGACCGTATTTTGTCCAGTCTTTTAGGTTGCGGGAGGTCGCTACTGCCAGGCGAGGTACATGGCGATTCCATTGGGTGTACATCATTACATATAATCCGTCATCGGTTACGGCAATTCGTGGGTCTTCGCAGCCGCCGGGCCATTCCAACTCTTTTTGTGAATCATTATCCGGATAGAATACAGGAGTCTTTTCCCGTTGGAAATGTGTGCCGTCGGTAGAAGTGGCATAACCGAGGCGAGAAGTCCTGTGTCCGATACCGACACCTGATTTATCCTCTGCACGGTATAACACGACAATCTCACCATTGTAGAGTGTAGCAGCCGGATTGAATGTATCGTTCGATTCCCACGCAATAGAATCTTTGGTCAATGGACAGTAAAACTTGGTGTTTTCTATAGGAGATATTACCGGATTGACATTCTTTGGACGTTCAAAACCACCGAAAGCCCAATCGGGTAATTTGTTCTCTTTATGATTGGAAGACTGTCCGTAGGCAGTACAGGTCATCATGGTTGTAGTAAGTAGGAATAAAAAAGTTGATTTCATATTGTTCATATTATATGGGTCATTTATTTTTTAGGAGTCATATACTCCCTACATATAAATTGGAAAATAAATAAAATGCTGTCATCTGTCACCTGATTGGGCATAAATGATTGATTATAAATATACTGCAGTGTGACAGCATGATGTGACGGCAAGGTGACGACAACTTTGCTGTCACTTTGTTGAAAGCAAGGATTTTATTGTTTCTCTGCTATGTGGGTACTTATTTCTCTATCCGGAGCGGTATTCAAGGATTATCAGACTATTACGGAAGAGAGAGTTTCAGTACTTGAAACTAAAAGTTCTATTGCTTGAAACTTTTGTTTCGTCAGCGAGAAACTCTAGTTTCTCTTACTTGAAACTGTGGTTTCAAAGGCGTGAAACTAAAGTTCTTCAACCTTGAAACTACTTTGGAAGCGTAAGCTTCAAGGTTAGAAACAGTTATCTCATAAGCGGGAATACAATAAAAAACATAATAGAAGACTATTGGATACTATTCAGTAAGTCTACCTTTCCTTCATTCACGAGTTTTAGGATTAGTTCTCCAAACAGCGTATTTTGCCATGCAAACCAGGAACGAGTAAAGTTCTTCGGGTCGTTCTTGTGGAAAGATTCATGCATGAACCCTGTTCCGGCATCCGTATCCATTAGCATTTTGATGCAGGTCTTGATTTCTGCGTCGTTTTGACTGGTGAATGCTTTCATCATAATACTCATGGGCCAAATCATATCATATCCGATGTGCGGACCGCCAATTCCTTCACCGGCAGTACCTTTGAAGAAGTAAGGATTATCTTCGCTCCATACAAACTTACGGGTATTCTGATAAATAGGATCGTTCACTTTCACATCCCCAAGATAAGGCAGGGCAATGAGACTCGGCACATTGGCATCATCCATTAACAGTTGATTGCCGAAACCGTCCACTTCGAAAGCATAGATTTTGCCATATTTCGGATGATTGTAAACCGCATACTGTTTCAGGGCTGCTTCCACTTCGTTCGACAGTGTAGTACATTCTTTAGCTAAATCAGGTTTCTTGTTGACTGTATTCAGAATTTCGGCAGCTTTGCGCAATGAAGTTACAGCAAAGAAGTTGGATGGAACGAGGAACTGGAAAGTTGTAGCATCATCCGAAGGACGGAAAGCAGAAGCAATCAGTCCGACCGGCTTTACAGGATTACCCCAGCCGTCGTTGGTCATCGTATCGAGTGCACGTTCCGTTTTACGTTGGAAACGATAAGGACCTTTCGGATCTTCTTTTCGTTGCTGTTCCTTAAACGTTTTCAGAACCTTCGCGATGGCTGTAAGCCATTCGTCGGAGAATATACTGGCATCTCCCGTCGTTTTCCAGTAATGATAAGCAAGACGGATAGGATAGCAGAGCGAGTCGATTTCCCATTTGCGTTCGTGCAGTTCGGGCTTCATGTCCGTAAGGTCGCTCATCCATTCGCCGCCTTCGGAATTCATGTTGAAAGCATTGGCATACGGGTCGATATTGATACACTTGAACTGACGTTTGATAACGCCGGCCAGCATCTTTTTCAGTTCCGCGTCTTTGTTGGCGAGTTGTACGTAAGGCCATACTTGTGCACCCGAATCGCGCAACCACATGGCGTGGATGTCGCCTGTATAAACAAACGTATCATCTTTGCCGTCAAAATGAACAGTAGTATCCAGGGTGTTCGGGAAACAGTTTTCGAACATCCATGCCAAGCGGGCATTCGTCAGCAGTTGCTTGATATGCGCAATCTGTTGTTCCACAGCTTGCGAGACAAACAGACGTTTCGATGCTTCCGGACGGTTCGTCTGATAGTTGTTGATTTTGGTATTATCTTGTTGGATGACAAAATCACTGTTCGTTATAGCCTGCATATTGCTAGCACCAAAGAGTGCTATGGACAAACAAAAGGCTTTAGTTATATTCATGGTAATAGTCTTTTTTTGTTGATTAGTATTGATTATGAAAGTGTTGCGGAGAAGAAGTGTTAAATCTCTGCAAAGAATTCAATAAGACAGGCATTGTCGAGCAGCCATTTATACTGTTCCTTGTTGTGTCCCGACCAATCCCTGCCTAATAATCCGTTTTCATCCCGGTAGTTTTCCCAGGCGTGAAGCGCATTTTCCACCATCGCATTGACATACGCCGGATTCTTGTCAATCTTATACAGAGCTTTCAGTCCTCTGAATAAGATCACGTTAAACCAGGCCATGTCTTTATGCACTTTGACAGTCGGGTCTTTCTTGTCGGCTTTTGTGCGGAAAAAGGCATCTGTTCCTGCGGCTGTTTGCTGTGCATCGTGCAAATACTGCTCATCTCCCGTTTCCTCATAGAGCAATACACCCGCCTGAATCATCTGTCCACTGTTGTAGGCGTACTTCTCTTTGGAAACTTTCCCTTTCAGGTTGATGTTATCCCAGTAAAGATGGTCGGTAGGGTCGCACAGATGCTTTTTCGTCCAGGCATACGTCTCTTTTGCTTTTTCGAGGTATTTGGCATCCTTCGTCAGCCGGTACAACTTGACACCGAGCACAGTAGACGGTGCATTGGAACAAGTATGCTTCGCTTCCTTCTGCTGTTCACACCAAAAGATGCCACCGCCTATCTCATCGCTCCATCCACTGTAGATATATTGATACAATGCAACGGCTTTTTCCAAAGATGCAGGCTTGTGAGTCAGTTGGTAATAATCGCAATAGTCCAGTGCAATCCAGATGTTATCGTCATAATAACGTCCGTGCTGCCCGTACTTGGTGGGGTATGACTGATAACAGGCCGGCAAGCGACTGTTATCCCAATACTGCTCCATTCCCGGTAGGATTCTTTTCTCGAGAATCTTTTTGTACTTCTTGTTTCCGGTCGCTTTGTATAAAGCCACACAACCCGACATCATCCCTGAGTAAGGCCATAGAAAAGAAGCTTTCAGCGTTCCGCTCTGTTCCATTCCTCCTGCCAGGTAAGTGATTTTCTGGTCGGGGTTGACAGGATATGTCTCTGTCAGTAATCCGTCTTTCGTCTGATAAAGACTCAATACATTGTGTAGAATCGAGTCAGCAATGGAAAGATAACGAGTATTTTCGGGTGTCTTTCCCACTGCGGAAGTAAGGCAAAATAATATACAGACTAGGGTACATACATTTCTCATAGGAATATCAGGTTGTGTAGTGAGACTTTTCAGGTTATTTTATTACTAATAAGATTATTGCTGCTGACGTTCGTCAAACTCTAACTCTACTTTTACCGGGAAGTGATCCGAAGGAGTGCGGGCTTGATAAACTTTGATGTCGATTTCTTCCGGACAGTCGTTTGCCTGCTTCTTTTCGCCGCTTCCTACGATGCTCCGGTAAGTATCTGTCAATACACCATATCTTTTCACATGGAAAGACGGAGATACGAATATATGGTCGATACGGCTTTCAGTAAAGCTGTTGGGATCGAAGCTATTGAAGGTTCCGTTCATTGCATAGCGGAAGTCACACTTTTCGTATGAGTCGCAGAGCACTCCCTTGTTTACAAAAGCATCGTATGACTGATGGGTCTGATCGACATTGAAGTCACCGGTCAGGATAGCCGGAAGATTTTTACCTTTACCGAGTTCTTTCATCTTCTCCTGCACGAGGTATGCACTTTCCACACGGGCTTTCTTGCCGATATGATCCATGTGCAGATTGAAGAAAAGGAATTCAAAACCGGTATCTTTGCATTTGAAGTGTCCCCAACTGCAGATACGCGGCAACACCGCATCCCAGCCTTTGCTCGGTACATCGGGAGTTTCCGACAGCCAGAAATCGCCTTTTTCTACCAAATCGAACTTATCGGTACGATAGAAGATGGCAGAGTGTTCGCCTCGGTCTTTACCGTCATCACGGCCTACGCCAATGTAGTCATAACCGGGAAGCGCTTCTTTCATGTCTTTCAACTGATGAAGGAAACACTCCTGCGTTCCGAAAATATCGAAATCGTGGTATTGTACCATCTTGGCTATCACCGGATAGCGTTGTCCCCAACCGTTTCCATGGAGTGAATCGCTGCCGTTGGCGTTTCTTAGATTGTAAGAGGCAACAGTGAATGTAGTAGGCTGATAGTTACTCTGACAACCGCAGAAGACTATCGTCACAAGGGCAATTAGTAAAAGACTTTTGAGTTTCATGTTTTTATAGTTTGTTTGGTAGATAATTCATTGACCTCCAAAAGTACAATATTTTATTCAAATGAAAGAGAATAAGGTCTATCTTTTTCTGTGGTTCCCCGTTGTTTATTGGGTACGGGGCTCATTTGGAATTGAATATTAGCACCTTTTATCAATTGGTCATGTGTAAGATAATTGCGGGAATTAGATTTTCCGTTTATCTTCATTTCCTTGATGTAACGGTTGTCGAGTTGATTGTTATCTGCCTTGATGGTGATGGTCTTTCCATTCTCCAGATGTAACTTCGCCGATTTGAAGAGCGGAGTTCCTATAATATATTCATCCGTTCCCGGACAAACAGGATAGAAACCGAGTGCGGAGAACACATACCAGGCGGAAGTCTGTCCGTTGTCCTCGTCGCCGCAATAACCGTCGGGACCGGCGGTATATAGCTTGTTCATAATTTCGCGTATCCAGTATTGAGCTTTCCAAGGCTCGCTCGAATAGTTGTAGAGATACACCATGTGCTGAATCGGCTGGTTACCGTGTGCATATTGCCCCATGTTCATCACTTGCATTTCACGCATCTCGTGAATCATGCCGCGACTCTCCATTCCCAGTTTACCTGGAATGACGAAGACAGAATCCATCATCGTATTGAATTCTTTTTTACCTCCCATCAGGTCGATAAGTCCCTGTGGGTCATGGAACACACAGAAGCTCCAATGCCAACTATTACCTTCGCAGAACTCTCCGCTCCAGTCTACCGCATCAAAATTCGGATTGAACACTCCTTTATTATCTTTACCTACCATCAGTTTGCGCTCCGGGTGATAGACATTCTTGTAGTTCAGTGCACGTTTCTTATAAATGTCGATTTCGCTCTCCGGTTTGCCGAGTTTCTTACCCAATGTATAAATTGCCCAGTCATTATATGCGTATTCCAGCGTGCGTGCAACGTTTTGTCCTATGCCGATATTGTTAGCTACGTATCCCAGTTGGTTGTAAGATTCGTAACCCAGACGGCCTGAAGCAGTCCCGCGAAGATGCGCGTTTGCTCCGTGTTTTAATGCTTCCCAAAGAGTCTCGATGTCATATCCGCGCAAACCTTTGATGTAAGCGTCGGTCACTACGGAAGCCGAATTGTTGCCCACCATACAATCCCGGTGTCCCGGACTGGCCCATTCCGGCAGGAATCCGCTCTCTTTGTAAGCGTTTACCAAACCTTCCTGCATCTTCAGATTCATTGACGGATACATCAGGTTGAGGAAAGGGAACAGACAACGGAACGTGTCCCAGAATCCGGTGTCGGTAAACATGTAGCCGGGACGCACTTCACCGTTGTAAGGGCTGTAATGCATAACTTGTCCTTTAGCGTCTATCTCGTAGAAGCTGCGTGGGAAAAGCATGGAACGGTACAGGCAGGAGTAGAAGGTACGCAGGTTATCGATGTTATCGTCTTCCACCTCTATTTTACTCATTTCACGGTTCCACACCTCTCTTCCGTTCGTTACCAATTGGTCGAAGCTGTTTTTGCCCAGCTCCTTGAGATTTAATTCCGCTTGTTCAGGGCTGATAAAGGAGGAAGCAACCCGTGCGTGTACGATTTCTCCTTTTTTCGTGGCGAATCCGATGACCGCACCTGTGTGGTTTCCTTTTGCTTCTGTCTCATTCGGAAGAATGTTGTTTTCAGAAACTGTGGAAATGAATGTAAACGGTTTGTCGAATTGAATCACAAAGTAGTTTTTGAAGTTTTCCGGTACACCACCGCTATTTTTGGTCGAATAGCCGATAATTTTATTTTCTTCCGGAATTATTTTTACGTAAGAACCTTTGTCGAAAGCATCTACAATAACGTAGGCGTTTTTAGTCTCCGGATACGTGAAACGGAACATGACGGCGCGCTCCGTAGGAACAAGCTCGGTTGTTACGTCATGGTCGGCAAGGTACACCTTATAATAATAAGGTTTGGCAACTTCCGCTTTGTGAGAGAACCAACTGGCACGTCGGTCTTGATCGAATACCAGTCCGCCGGTGATAGGCATGATGGCAAACTGCCCGTAGTCGTTCATCCAGGGGCTGGGCTGATGTGTTTGTTTGAATCCCCGGATTTTGTCGGCATCATACGTGTACGCCCAACCATCTCCCATCTTACCGGTCTGCGGCGTCCAGAAATTCATTCCCCACGGCAATGCCGTAGCTGGATACGTGTTTCCGGTAGACAGTTCAAACTTGGATTGAGTGCCTACCAGTGTGCTGACGTAGTCTACCGGATTCTTAACGGCAGAGGATTGCAGACTATACAACACGGCACTTCCAAGAAATAGCAAGTGTTTAAATGAAAAATGTGTTTTCATGAACAAATGAATTTATTGATTTGAAAATAATTTCTACAACGAAAATAGGGAGAAAAGGAACGTGCTTTCCAGAATAGGAAGACAAAAATACCTAATGGCGCTAATATTAACTACTATGGCGCGAAAATTTACTTATATTTCTGTCCAAAAAAAGTGCAGAATGTTTTTTTGTTTACCTTTGTCATAAAGTAAATCTAAGAATAATCCACTATGAGGAAACAGAACGTTTTTATCTTTCTATTCTTTCTTAATCTGTTGATACATAATGCTTATGCGTATAACTTGAAGCAAGTTGCAGATAAGGAATATATGTCTAACAGTTCTATTACATCTTTGTGCCAGGATGAACGCGGATTGATGTGGATCGGAACCTGCGACGGCCTGAATATTTATGATGGACAGGAGATCGAAGAATTTAAGACCCGTGACAAGGAGGATTACCTATCTGGTAATTTGATTGACAATATTGTGTATACGGGAGATGAAACTTACTGGATTCAAACCTACTATGGATTGAACCGTCTGGACCGGCGGACAAATACAATCACTCACTATAATGAGTTTCAGAAACTCTTCTTTATGAATAAGGATAATCATGGCAACCTGTTCATTATTCAGGATAGCAACTGTATCTACTATTATCATAAGAAAGAGGGTGTCTTCAAGAAAATTAATATCACGGGAATCCCCATTTCCGATATTGTAGACTTTTTTATCGACGGTAGCAACCGGATGTGGGTAGTGATGAAGGGCTACAACCGCTGTTATGATATACAGCGGGAAGACGCATCGGGAGATATCACCCTGTTACCCCAGAAAACAAACCTGATTTATCAGACTTCCTTGATTTATTGTTTCAATGACGAGCAATCTCTTTATTACATAGACAAGGAATTTAATTTCTATGCTTTCCATATTCCGACCCAGAAGAATGAATTTATTGCCAATCTGGGTAAGGAAATACAGGAACGTGGCAAAATTTCGTCCATCGTTCATTATCATAACAGCTATTTTGTGGGCTTTTTGATGGATGGCATTCTCCTGTTGGAGAAACAGAAGGAGACGGATCATTATCAAATTCAGTCGTTACCTATCAACAGTGGTGTATTCTGTCTCAAGAAAGACCGTTTTCAGGATGTTGTCTGGATTGGTACTGACGGGCAGGGCGTTTATCTTTATTCGAACCCGCTTTATTCTATCAAATCAATGGTGCTTAGCAATTACACCGAGAAAATAGAACGCCCTGTGCGTGCCATCTATCTTGATGATGAACGTACTTTCTGGGTGGGAACCAAAGGAAACGGAATTCTAAAAATCTATGATTACGAATTCGATAAAAACATCTCCGACTGCCGGGCAGAGGTGTTGACTACCTCTAATAGTGCTTTGAGTAGTAATGCCGTTTATTGTTTTGCCAAGAGCCACCGGAATTTGCTTTGGATAGGAGACGAAGAAGGATTAACTTATTATTCATATCGGGAAAAACGTATTAAGAGTATACCGATACGGATCGGTAACGAAGATTTTAAATACATCCATGACATTTACGAAACAGCAGATTCCGAACTGTGGCTGGCGAGTGTCGGCATGGGAGTGGTGAAGGCTCGTATTGCCGGAACACCGGACAATCCGGTGATTGTGGATGCGCAACGTTACGTCATCAATGACGGTGAACTGGGATCGAACTATTTCTTTACTATTTATGCGGAGAATGAAGCCAACTTGTTGTTTGGTAATAAAGGATATGGAGTGTTCCGTTATAACGAAACGACGAACGGCCTGGAACCGGTGTCTACTCATAAATACGAAAACATGACCCTGAATAATATTCTCGCCATCAATAAAGACAGCAGCAATAACCATCTTTTTGGAACGAGCTACGGATTGATAAAGTACACTTCGGAAACTTCTTATCAGCTCTTCAATGCCAAGAATGGTTTCCTGAATAATACCATTCATGCAATTCTTAGAAACTCGTCCGACAACTTCTGGTTGAGCACCAATCTCGGATTAATCAATTTCGATACGAAACGGAATGTCTTTCGTTCGTATGGCTTTGGAGATGGTTTAAAAGTGGTAGAGTTTAGTGACGGTGCCGGTTTTCGGGATTCCCGGACTGGTACTCTGTTCTTTGGCGGAATTAATGGAGTCGTGGCTATCCGGGCGGATGGCCGTCCGGAGCAGCTTTATATGCCTCCTGTTTATTTTGATAAGCTGTCTATCTTCGGTGAACAATACAATCTGGGCGAATTTCTCACCCGGAAAAAAGAAACTGAAGTCTTGAATTTGCAGTATGACCAGAATTTCTTTTCTGTTTCATTTGCCTCTGTGGATTATCTGAATGGTAATAACTGTACCTATTTCTATAAACTAAAAGGATTGAGTGACCAATGGGTAAACAATGGTTCGGAAAGCGGAGTCTCTTTTACGAATATGGCTCCCGGCGAATATACCTTACTGGTGAAATATTACAATAGTGTCTTTGATAAAGAGAGTGATGTCTATTCTCTGGTGATTCGTATAGGTGATCCGTGGTATGCTTCCTGGTGGGCTTATTTGATTTATGCCCTGTGTCTGCTTTTACTGGCAGCCTTGCTGATACGTTCCTTTATCCTGCGCTCCAAACGTAAAAAGCAGGAATTGCTGAACGAGATAGAGAAACGCCATCAAAAGAATGTCTTTGAGTCCAAACTTCGTTTCTTTACTAATATCGCACATGAATTTTGTACTCCGCTGACTTTGATTTATGGTCCTTGCGGACGGATCCTTTCATCGAAGGGACTTAGTAAATTTGTCGTGGACTACGTACAGATGATTCAGACGAATGCGGAGCGTCTCAACAACCTGATTCATGAGTTGATCGAATTCCGTCGGATTGAAACGGGAAACAGGGAAGTGCGGGTTGAATCATTGAATGTGTCTTCCATTGTGAAAGGAATAGCCAAAACGTTTGTTGAAATGGCTAAATCCAGAAACATCACTTTCTTGAGCAAGATACCCGAGCAGGTGATGTGGAACTCGGACAAAGGATTCCTGAATACGATCATTATTAATCTGATTTCTAATGCCTTTAAATATACTCCCGACGGACAGAGTCTCAAGATTGAAGTGGATACGAGCCGGGAAAATATGCTGGCTCTTCGTGTAGCAAATGAAGGAAGTACCATCAAGGAAAAGGATTTTCAGTATATTTTTAATCGGTATGCCATTTTGGATAATTTCGAGAATCAGGATGAAAAGAACTTTTCACGGAATGGCCTGGGGCTGGCTATTTCTTATAATATGGCTAAGTTGCTGAATGGTACATTGAAAGTGGAAAACACTTCTGACGGATGGGTGATGTTTACATTAACCTTGCCGGTCATGGAGCTGACTACCGGAGTGTCGGAAACCAAACGACTGATGGCGGAATATATCCCCAAGATAGATACTCAACCGATATTGAAACTTCCCCAGTATGAGTTTGATAAGATGCGTCCTACGCTTTTGGTTGTCGATGATGAAATCGAAATGCTATGGTTTATTGGAGAAATCTTCTCGGCTGACTTCAATGTGGTAACCTTGCAAGATCCCGAACGGCTGGATCAGGTGATGAATGAGGTTTATCCGAATGTGATTATCTGTGATGTCATGATGCCGGGAATGGGTGGCATTGAACTGACCAGGCGGATTAAATCGGTGAAAGAGACGGCGCATATTCCTATTATTGTGGTTTCCGGACGACACGAGATGGAACAACAGATGGAAGCCCTTTCTGCCGGTGCGGAAATGTATATCACAAAACCGTTTAGTGCGGAGTATCTTCGTATCTCTGTCTGTCAGGTGATAGAACGGAAAGAGGTGTTGAAAAATTATTTCAGTTCGCCGATCAGTTCTTTTGAAAAGTCGGACGGGAAGTTGACGCATAAAGAGTCGAAGAAGTTCCTTCAGTCGGTTTTGAAGATTATCAATGATAATATAACGAACAAAGATTTGACTCCGCGTTATATCGCCGATCGACTGGCAATCAGTCCCCGGAGTCTTTATCGGAAGATGGAAGAGATAGGAGAGGATAGCCCGACCGATCTGATTAAGGAATGTCGTTTGCACATAGCGAAAGATTTATTGCTGACCACTAAAAAGACGATTGATGAAATTGTATTCGATTCGGGATTCTCGAACAAAGTTACTTTCTTTAAGGTGTTCCGTGAAAAGTATGAGTGCACGCCAAAAGAGTTTCGGATGAAACATTTGGAAGAGGTTCAGCAGTAGCCTGTGGCGGGAATTTTTAAAGAAAAAGAAGAAGTAAATATCCGTGTTAATATAGTAAATATCCGTGCCAAAAGGTAAAAAAGGATAGTTAATTTTCTTTTGGTAGAGTTTAGTGATTTTATCTTTGTCTCATCGAAGTTTTTAAGTAGATAAACTTGAAAAGTATTAATTTATTAATCTTTAATCTAATGAAAAGGAAACTTAGTTTTTTATTTCTTTCAGCATTGACCATTCCATTTTTTATGGGTTCGTGCAGTGATGATAAAGAAGAACAGGAAGTGAAACCGGCAACAGATCTGGTTGTCGATAATAATTCGGTGACACTACTACAAGGAGACGAAATTACGGTGAGTATCACCTCCGGTAATGGCGATTATTATGTGAAGCCATTTGATGAAAACGTGGCGACGGCTACAATCAATGGTAATAAGGTGACTATTAAAGCTACCGAAAATAGCCAGTTGGAAGAAAATAACCGTACGGAAACCACTATATTAATAGTAGATGGACGTAAGAAAGTGGCTAGAGTGCTGGTTCGGGTAGCAAAACTCTGGGATTTGACGGTAGATGCACCGGAAGAAGGTTTTGACCTTTTTATCGGTGAAAAGAGACTGGTGAAGATTTTGACCGGTAACGGAGATTATCAGATTTCCATACCGGAAGGTGCTGATAAGTTTTTGGAAGTGGGTGAACTATCCGGACAAGTTATTCCGTTGACTGCCAAGTTCGAGACTGGAGCCGATCCGGTAAATATTACGATAACAGATAAGAAAGGTAAGACAATCACTATTCCTGTGGTAGTGAACATCGTGGATCTGACACTGAAAAGTGATGAAGCCACTTTTGCCGAACCGGATGCCGAATCTCAATATATCTCTATTGAGAGAGGTAATGGCGGATATAGTTTCACTTATCAGGTGGGAGACGGCGAGCCTACTACGGATGCAACGATTGTGGAAGCTACTGAAAAAGAGAACCTGATTACCTTGAAACCCAAAGCTAGAGGTGATGTGAAAGTGATTGTGACAGACCAGAAAGGTTCTGTGGAGGAGATTTCGGTGAAAGTGAATCCATATAACCTTAAACTGGAAAATGAAGCAACTTCTTTAATCATCGGTGGTTATGAGGCATCTACAGAAATAGCTATTACCAGAGGAAATGGTGATTATAAGTTGGCACAACTCACAGATGATAATAAAACCTATTTGAAAACCGCAGAATTGATTACGGAAGACGGGGCTACCAAGTTAAAACTAACAGGAAAGAAGCTCGGGACTACCACACTGGAACTGTCTGATGCGGCAGGTCAGAAATTGACGTTACCAGTTTATGTGAATCCGGTATGTTATCGTATGGAATATGACGTATGCTTTAAAATTGATATTAAAAAGTATGCCGAATCACATTCAGAGGTGAAAAGTATGAATCAGCTTACTTTTGAGGTTGTGTTCTACCCGACTTATACTCGTTCTATGCAATCGTTTATAGGTTTGGAAAGTGTATTCCTGCTTCGTGCAGAAGCTAAGGATGTGAATCCGCGTTTTGAAATAGCCACTAAAATTAATGGTAAGAGTGATCCCCGTTTCCGTAGTCAGCAAACTATTTATTGCGATGATTCGGAAGGTGGACGTAAGACTCCGGGTAAATGGTATCATATAGCCATTGTATATGATGGAACGAAATCAAGTACTAAAGAGGCTTATAAAATGTATATAAACGGGGTGAGAGAAACGTTGACTCCTGCAGATAACTCTTATGAGGATTGTGCCCCTAATTCATCTCTCAATCTGACAGATGTAGGTGGAAATGATAAAGCACTGTTGATTGGACGTTCCGGAGATTCATATCGGGTAGGATATTGCAAAGTTTATCAGGCACGGATGTGGAAGAGAGCGTTGGACGAAAGTGAAATTAAAGCGAATATGTGCAAAATCCTTAATGCAGAAGAACACTCTGACTTGATGGGATATTGGGTATTCTCGAAAGGTGTCGGAGGTACTACAGTTTTTGAAAATTGGGGAAATGGCGGCAGCGGATTGGATGCGCAAGTTTGTTTGCAGAATATAAGCGAAAATAAACCTGCCTGGGGAGCGGAACTTCCTGCAACTTATAATGGAGATAAGAGCCGCTTTGAACCAATTGAATGTCCTCATTCATACTAAAACTAGGAATATAATAATATGAGAAACAATATGATAACAAAAAAACTAATCAAATTTGCCCTGCTGTTTTTTCTTATCGGACTGACGGCTTGTGACAATAAACTGAATCCGGGATTTGATCCGGATGATTATGAACCGATTGTTCCGCCTGAACCTGTTAGAACAATGGATGCAATGGCTAGTGGCGAGCGAGTAGTACTTTCGGGTGCTTCGTTGACGGATATTGTTCTGAAATGGACGCCTACCGAGAAACACGGAAATACAGTATATCGTTATGAAGTATTGATTGATACGATCGGGGGAGACTTTACCAAACCGGTAGAAACGATCTTTTCTGACAATAACGGTTTGGAATCACAGTTGACTTTAACCCATTATCAGGCAAACACAATAGGTAAACTGGCTAAATTCCGTTGCAATACCAACGGCACACTGCGTTGGAAGGTGCGTGCTTATTGCGGATTGGATCAGGCTCTTAGTAGTCTGGAAGGTTATTTCGTAATTTTTATGATGGACGGCATTGATGATATGCCTTCTGAAAACGAGCCGGTTTATATCACTGGCGTGGGTACGGAAGATGATGGTGATGAAGCGGAAGCACAACAAATGCTCCGTCAGAATGAAGGAATCTATCAGACTTTCACTCAATTGAAAGCCGACCAGCCATTTATATTTATGTCTACTGTAGAAGGTCGCAAATGCTATTATTATGTAGACGACAACGGAGTGTTGCGTGAGCGTAATGATGGTGAAGACTATACAGTTACGGTTCCTCAATCAGGCATCTACCGGATTACCATCAATATGGGTGAACAAACGATCAGTTACGATGAAATAGGAGCTGTATATCTTTATAACCATTCGGGTGGGTATAGACAGGATTTCAACTATCTGGGATATGGCAAATGGGGTGTGAAGAATTATACTGCCCGGAAACAAACGGAAAGTTGGGCAGGAAGCGGTGAAACCCGTCATAGCTTTAAGATGGAAATCAACGGAACAACCTACCGTTGGGGACATAAGGAGAAAGATAAAGGGCAACCGAATCTGACTACCGACAACAGCTATTATAATTTATATCAACTGGCATTGGGCACAGATCCATGGGATTACAGTTTCCGTTTCTGCGACGAATTACTGCAATGGGGCGAAAAGCAGGGAAATGTCTATTATGCTACGGTGAAAACCGATGTAACCCTCTATTTCAATGCAGAGTTTGGAACGTACACCCACCGTTGGGTAGCTTCGGAAACGAATGAAGATTAAAACTGAATAATAATATGAAGAACTATATAGTATCATTATCAAAAAGAGCTTTGTTGTTAAGCGGTGCACTGGCAATATTTACAGCTTGTGACGACGGCGATCTGGGAGACATCTACAAAGGTAATTCATCCGGTGAATATGTGTCGGATGTGAACTGGACAGATGCAGCCGACAAAAGTACGGGAACTTATATCAAATATTTCTATGAGAATGCCAGCGGACGGGATACCTTTTGCGGAAGCATTTACTGGGAAAAACCGAATACACCGGAAACCGGAGAACCGGCAAGCACGGGCGGTAGCGGCGGATGGTCGCAGGGACATGCATTGGACATCGTGATCGATGCTTATATCCGTCACGCAAACAATCCCGAATATCAAGCTCATTTGTATGAAAACATCATGAAACCTTTCCTGCCGGCTTTTGATGACTGGAATGAACATTGCGGTTATGGTGGCAAAGACTTCTGGAATAACTTCTATGATGATATGGAATGGATGGCACTGTCTTGTCTGCGGGTTTATGAATTGACTGGCGATCAGGATTACTACAGTGCGTTGATGAAGATGTGGAACCATATCAAGGGAGCGAAGAATGACTATAAAGGGGTAGGAGGAATGGCATGGAAAACGGATGCGCCGGCTTCACGTATGTCTTGTTCCAATGGTCCCGGTTGCCTTCTGGCTATGAAATTGTATCAACTTACCGTTAAGGAGGCTAAAGACGGCTGGGAAGAGCAGGCTGCTTATTACCTGAACTTCGCTAAAGAGGTATACAACTGGATGACGGCTTATCTGTGTGATATTTCCACCGGACAGGTATATGATAATCTTAGTATTAAAGATGACGGAACACCGGGAGATCCTGATAAAGTAGCCTTGTCTTATAATCAGGGAACATTTATGGCGGCTGCCCTGGAGCTGTACAACGCTACCGGTGAGGAGGAATATCTTCGTAATGCGGTTGCTTTCGGCTCTTATCAGGTAAATAAGAAAATGGACTCTAACTATCCGGTATTCAGTGGTGAAGGAAATTCGGGAGATAATCTTTTATTCCGTGGAATATTTGTCCGTTACTTCCTGGATATGGTGAAACAGCCGACTAACAGCCTTTATCCGGAAAAGACCAAGAATAAGTTTATCGCTGCATTGCGCAGCTGTTCTGATGTGCTTTGGACGTTGGCTCATCCCGAAGGCTATTATGTGTGGGAGTACGATTGGGCAAAAGCACCGACCTTCGGTAATCGTGACAACAGGGAAGATCGCCTGACAATTTCCTTGAATGCGGAAGTCCCGGGAGCAACAATGATTGAAATCCGTGCCCGTTATGAAGACTGGGTGCAAGGTAAAGCAACGGAAAAGGCCAACTGGGTCGGACCGGATTTCGGTAAGAAAGCAGAGGAATAAGATTGATTTATTACACATAGAAAATCGAAAAGAAAGATGATACATATAAAAAGAAATATTTGTCTGGTGGCTGTTTCTTGCACTCTTCTTGCAGGTATACCTTTGCAGGGTGTGGCGCAAACGGGAAGAACGGCAAAGGTGCAGACCACACAAAACCATAAAATAACAGTGTCGGGTACGGTATTGGACAAGACGACAAATGACCCGTTGATCGGTGTGTCTGTTGTCGTGAAAGGGGTGGCCAATGCAGGTACGATTACGGATATGGATGGTAAGTTTACGCTTAAACTGCCTTATGCGGAAGCTCCGTTGGTGTTTTCTTATCTGGGTTACCAGCCACAGGAGATTGTTCCCGGTGCAAAGAAAGAACTGACTGTCTTGTTGCAGGAAGATACGAAAGCATTGCAGGAAGTGGTTGTAGTTGGTTATACCAAACAACGTAAAGAAACCATGATCGGTTCTGTGGCTACCATCACAACGAAAGATCTGACGCAGAGTCCTACTGCCAATATCAACAATGCGCTTGCCGGACGTCTGCCGGGGTTGATTGTAAACCAGTATGCGGGTGGTGAACCGGGTGTGGATCAAAGTGAATTGTTTATCCGTGGTAAGGCAACTTACGGTAACCAGAGTGCCATTGTCATTGTCGATGGAATCGAACGTGACATGAGTTACCTCGCACCGGATGAAATAGAAACATTCACTATCCTGAAAGATGCTTCCGCCACTGCCGCTTATGGTATCCGTGGTGCAAATGGTGTAATCGTTATTACTACCAAACGTGGTAAGGCAGCGGAAAAGGCAACCGTGAACCTGAAAGCCTCTATCGGTATTAACCAGCCGATCGGTTTCCCCGAATATTTAGGTTCTGCCGATTATGCAACTTTATATAATGAAGCCAGATTGAACGATGCTAAGATGACGGGCGCAGACATCAGCAGTTTGAACCTTTTCTCTCAACAGGCGATTGACAATTTCCGCCGTGCGAAAGGAGACAACTCCGATGGTTTGGGATATGACTGGGATTATTATGATTTTGCTTTCAAACCCGGTTTGCAGGAAGATGTCAGCCTCTCCATCCGTGGCGGTACGGACAAGGTACGTTATTATGTATTGGCCAATTACTTTTCACAAGGCGGTAACTACAAATATTCGAATGCCGGTGAATATGACTCGCAAACCAAGTTCACCCGTTACAACTTCCGTTCGAACATCGATATCAACATTAATCGTTATTTGAGTACCCGTTTGGATTTGGGGGCCCGTATTACCGACCGTAATGCACCGGGTACAACAGCCGGTCGCCTGATGACCATCTGTGCTACCCAGCCTCCATATCTGCCCATCCTGGTGGAAGAAAATGCGCATCCGCAGAATGAGGAATACATTCAGCAAAATCCTCGTGGAATGCTTTATGGTGACAATATCTACCGTTACAATCTTCTGGGTGAATTGAGCCGTACCGGTTATCTGAATGAAAAGAACACGTATCTGAATGGTAGTTTTGCCATGAATCTGGATATGGAATTTCTGACGAAAGGATTAAAAGCGGAAGTGATGTTCTCTTATGATGCTTCTGAAGGACGCTGGATTAATCGCAAACTGGATACTTACAAAGACGGTTATCGTGAATATCCGAAATATGCGACGTTTATGCCGATCGAAGGTTCGGATGCTTATATGGCAGGCGGACACTATACGGGTGCTTACAAAACGGGTAACAAATATGATATTGACCAGACTATTGGCAACGGATTCAGTCATAACGCTTCTGACGGACGTACTTATATACAGGCACGTTTGGATTACAACCGTTTGTTTAGCAACCGCCACGAAGTGACCGCCATGTTATTGGCAAACCGTGGTAACCGTACTGTTAACAATGAACTGGCTTATCATAGCCAGGGTATCACCGGACGCTTTGCTTATTATTATAATCAGAAGTATCTGATGGAATTTAACTTCGGTTACAATGGTTCCGAAAACTTCGCTCCGGGCAAACGTTACGGGTTCTTCCCAGCTGGTTCAATCGGTTGGGTAGTCTCTGAAGAGGAATTTATGAAAAAGGCTTCCTGGATTGACTTCCTGAAAGTAAGAGCCTCCTATGGTTTGGTAGGTAGTGACAATGTCAGCAGCCGTTTCCCATATCTGGCTTTCTACGGTGGTGGCAGTGGTTATGATTTCGGTAATAACTTTGGTACGAATGTAGGCGGTACTTCCGAAGGTAATCTGGCTAATGCGAATCTGACTTGGGAGAAAGCCCGTAAACTGAATGTCGGTATTGACTTTACTACCCTGAACCAACGTTTGGCATTGACGATAGATGCATTTTATGAATATCGTTTTGACATTATTACAGATATGAATAGTGACGGTATCATGGGATATCCGGATATTGTAGGTAAAGATGCAGCTTTACAGAATCTGGGTGAAGTAAGCAACCGCGGTGTGGATATCGAATTGAGCTGGAATGATAAGATTGGAAAGGATTTCCGTTACTATATTCGTCCGAACCTGACTTTCTCCCGCAACCGTTTGGAATATAAAGCGGAAGTTGCCCGCAAGAACTCCTGGCGTAAAGAAACCGGTAAACGTTTATACGAAAACTTCGTTTATGTGTTCGATCATTTTGTAGCCGATCAGGAAGAGGCTGACCGTTTGAACAAGATCGGTTATCAGCCGTGGGGACAATTAATTCCGGGAGATGTTGTTTATAAGGATTTGGATCGTAACGGAGTGATTGATGATGAAGACCGTACAGCAATGGGAAATCCGCGTAGTCCGGAACTGATGTTCGGTATTCCTTTCGGTTTCCAGTATAAGAACTTTGATTTTAGTGTATTATTGCAAGGTGCGACAAAATCATCTATTCTGTTGAATGGGGCTGCTGTATTTGACTTCCCGCAATTTGAACAAGATAAGATCGGACGTGTGAAGAAAATGCATCTGGACCGTTGGACACCGGAAACGGCTGCTACTGCCAAATATCCGGCATTGCATTATGGAACACATGATAACAACAAGAATGGAAACAGTAGTTTGTTTTTGTATGATGCTTCCTACCTGCGTCTTAAGAATGTGGAAATTGGTTACAATGTATCGCCCAAATTATTACGTAAATTCCATGTGCAACAGGCACGTATTTATGTGCAAGGTCTGAATCTGTTGACTTTTGATAAACTGGGTGATGTGGATATAGATCCGGAAACGAAATCCGGAGACGGAGCTTCTTGGTATCCTATTCAAAAGGTATTCAATTTTGGTATTGATATAACATTCTAAATAAGATAGAAATATGAAAAAGTTATATAGATTTTCAGCAATTGCTTTATTGGTCCTGCCGTTGGTCTTTACTTCATGTAGCGATTACCTGGATCGGGACGATGATGATAATATTACGGAAGCGGACGTTTTTGCCCGTTACGAAAAAGTGAACGGACTGGTTTCCGACGTATACGCGGCTGCAAAGAAAGCAGACCGTCCGCTGGTGTTCTTCGAGCACTTCAGCAACAGTGCCATTACGGACGAATGTGAAGGAACCAACGTAGAGGGAAACATTACGAATAACTTCAATAACGGTGCTTGGAACCCGAATTCTTTGCCCGGTAGTGTAGGGCAATATTGGGAAGCTCTTTATGAAGGAATCCGTAAAGCGAACCTGATTATAGAAAATGTACAGAAGTATAACACGCCCGACAACCCACAGCAGGATGGTGATCTTCGCAACCGTATCGGTGAGATGTATTTCATGCGTGGTTATTTCCACATGCTGTTATTGCGTATGTATGGCGAAGCTCCTTATATTGACCGTGTGATTAATGCCGGAGATAATATGGACTTCAAGAAAGAATCTGTTCATTCGATGGTTGAAAAGATTGTGACGGATGCGCAAACTGCTTATGGCATGGTTCCTAATAAATATGTGAAAACTTCCGAGAATTTTGGGCGTGTGGATAAGGGAGCCTGTCTGGGATTGATTTCTTTTGTTCGCTGGGTAGCGGCTACTCCGTTGTGGAACGGTGCTTCTCAATATGGATACAACTTGCGTCGTGTGTTTGAAAATGAGTATGCTTATGATGCTACTCGTTGGAGAAAAGCCAAAGAAGCGGCTAAAGCCGTTCTGGATTTCGAAGTCGGCGGAACCAAGCGTTATTCTCTCTATACGAAACATGATGCAAATGATTTCAAGGATCCGGCTGACGGTAATCTGAATGACAGCCATGTATATGCTCGTTTGTGGGATATGTTTTATGATATGGATGCCTTTGCCAATGAGTATGTGTTCTTTATGACGAAGAGCAAGGATCAGGCATGGCAGGGTGATATTTATCCGCCCAGCCGTGAGGGAAGTTCGCGCCAGCAACCGGTGCAGGAACAAGTGGATGAATACGAATATATCGTAGGTGATTATGGCTATCCGGTATATTCGGCAGAAGCCCGCAAAGGTGGCTATGATGATACTAATCCGTATGTGAAAGGTACTCGTGACCCGCGTTTCTATCGTGATGTAATTTATCACGGAGCTCCTTACCGTAATAATAAGAACGAGTCGAAAACGATCAATACGGCGAGTGGTTCCGATAAGATTGGTGCTACCAATGCAACTACTACCGGTTATTATTTACGTAAATTCCAACAGGAGTCATGGAACAAATCCGGTAACTTCAGTATCAATGCGCCCGCCATCTGGCGTCTTCCGGAGTTTATTTATATTTATGCAGAGGCTTGTAATGAATTGGGCGAGGATATCGATGAAGCTTATAAATTGGTGAATACGGTTCGTGAACGTTCTTTTATGAAACCGATGCCGCCGGAAGTAAAGACTAATCAACAGTTGATGCGTGAATACATTCAGCGCGAACGTCGCGTGGAACTTTTTTATGAAGGAAAACGTCCGTGGACTTGCCGCTTGTATCTGGAACCCACCAGTAAGGAAGAGCTAGCAAAGGAAAGCCTTTGGAAATCGAGCGGGAGTGACAATTCAAAACGTACGCAGAAATACTGGGCTGCCAATAACGGTGCATTGCCCCGTTGCCAGCGAATGATTAACGGAATGCGTCCGGTGCAGGATGAGAATGGGGCCATTACGGTTGACGGTGTGAAATATAGAATGGAGCGTTTCTGCGTGGAAGAACGTACGTTCTCTATTCAGCATTATCTGTTCCCGATTCGCCAGAGTGAGTTGCAGAAGACACCGACCATTGAACAAAATCCCGGATGGTAAACCGGTAGGAATGTATAACTTTAAAAAGAAAATCAGATGAAACGAATCTATACATATATGTGTCTGTTGCTTTTGTCGGTATTATCGTTTGCCGTTACAGGTTGTGATGACGATGACGACGACGATGTGGCTAAAGACTTGATAGAGTTGATTGTGAACAAACCGGTAATACGTATCGGGCAGAATGAGGAAGCCAAAGTGAATGTAGTGGTTGGAAACGGAAACTATACCGTGAGAAGTTTCAACACTGCCATTGCAACGGCTACCGTTTCCGGCGAATTGATAACTGTAAAAAGTGGCTCACAGAATGGGGCCACTACCGTCGAAGTAATGGATGGAGAAGGAGTAGTTGCCAATATTTCTGTGAATGTAGGTGTATTTGAATTGGAAGTGAATGAACCGGAGGTGGTCTTGGAAGTTGCCGGTGAAAAGCAACTGATTGTCAGCATGGGAAACTTTTCCAGTAATGATGAATTGTCTTATGAGGTGGAGGATGAAACGGTTGTCAGCATGGTTAATACAGATCAATTCCGTCCTTTCTATACTTTGACAGGTTTGAAGAACGGACATACAACAGTGACTTTTACAGACCATAAAGGAAAACAGGCAGTGGTTCAGGTGACGGTAAATCCGATTTCTATCGATGTCTCCAATCTGACACCGAGAGTGGGAGTCAACAATAAGATCATGATTACGGTAGAAAAAGGAAACGGAGGTTATAGTCTGACAGCAGAGAATGAAGAGATTGTAGCTATTCAGCAGGTGGATGACACTCGTTTCAATTTAATAGGTAAGAAAGCGGGTATCACTACCGTGTTTGTCAGAGACGAAGCGGAACAGGAATTAAGTCTGACCGTAACGGTGGTACAGGCAGATAAAGTGGCAAACCTGGGTAGCGGTAATTACTTTAAAGTACCGTTTGAATATAATGGTACGGCAGATGAATCGCTAAAGAATTTGAGTACGCTCACATTTGAGGCTCGTTTCAACATTGAGTCGTTGAATGGCAATGACAATGGAAATGCCCGGATTAATACGGTGATGGGTATAGAGAAGAAATTCTTGCTGCGTGTCGATGTGCATAAGGGAGGAAGCAATGATGAGGAACGTTTCCTTCAGCTTGCTGCAGATGATAAAGGTAGTATTCGCTATGAGGGCTCTACTAAGATAGAAACCAATAAGTGGTATGATGTGGCTGTGGTATTGGATAATAGTAAGAGCGGAAGCGAACGGATTGCATTGTATGTAAATGGTGTCAGAGAAACGCTTCAATTATCAAACGGTACGCCGGATGATTTGAAAGAGATCAATCTTACTTCTGATTTCTACATCGGCCAGTCTGATGGTAAACGCCGGTTGAACGGAGCTATCAGTTATGCCCGTATTTGGACAAAAGCCTTGTCGGATCAACAGATCTCCGAGCAGAGCGGCAAGTTGTTGAGTGAGGATAAGGATGGAATGGTAGCTAATTGGTTATTCAATAATGGAAATGGTAATACCAAGACATTTGTGTCCTTGGCAGGAAAGAGCTTCGAAGCAGAGGCGGCAAATATTGTTTCAAGTTGGAAAACAGATCCGATATTGGAAACAAGTACTCCTACAGAATGATTGTAAGAAGATAGGATAATAAAAAAGCCATCCCCGGAATAGACGAAAGTAGGGATGGCTTTTTTTGTAGTGTGCTTACTATTCTTCGGCAGACTATGTCCTGCATGTTGTTGGCAAGGTTATTCCTTGACAGGCTCAGCCGGTTTGTCTTTTGATGTAGTGTCTGTGACAACTGTATCATTGACATTGGCGGCGAGTGCAACCAGTGATGCCTTTGCAGGCGCGTCTTCTTTAGTTACAGTATCTTTTACTACTGTATCATTGACAACTGTTGCATTGATTTCTGTCGGGGCTGTCACAGCTTCTGCAGAACTCTGAGCCTTTACAAGGAATGAACCACCACAAACAAACATAAACATTGCTACTACTAATACTAATTTTTTCATAATCGTTTGCTTTAATGATTATTAGACATATGTTTTCAATTCTCTACCTTTGTGTTAAGGAATCGGTTATTGCTTTTCGCTAACGTCTAATTAAAGATCAAAGCGCGTGCCAAAATTAGATAATGTATGATAAGTGATTGATAAATAAGGGAATGAGGAAGATGATGCCAATTAGGATAGTGGGGAAGTATGTGTGGAGTGTGTGGAAACTGTGGCGGGG
>NZ_QTLK01000012.1:0-52082 GCF_003602705.1 Bacteroides sp. AM16-13 | reverse complement strand
TCTCCCCCCCCCCCCCCCGCCACAGTTCTTTTATTTAGGTAATCTATTTACTTAATTTCATCCGGCCAGGGACAAGGTTTACCTGTCGCTTTGAAAGTCGGTCGTTGTGCATCTACTTTTCTTAGAAAGTTGCCCAGCTCTTTAGAAAGTTTCTTCACGATGTCCGGATGCTGTGCACTAAGGTCGTTGCTTTCTCCTATATCATCAGGTATGTTGAATAACTCTTTCTTTCCTGTTCCATAGTAATAAATCAATTTCCAGTCACCGTTTCGAACGGCACAATTAAAGTTGATTCCGGGACCGTCATTTCCCCAGTTGTTAGGCATATTCCAGAAAAGACTCCGACCCTTAGCTGGGTTGCCTGTCTGTTTCAGCAGAGGGATGAAACTGATACCGTCTATCGGTTGAACTGTCTGGTAGTTCTTGACACCTGCCATTTCAAGAATAGTAGGGTAGAAGTCTTCTATCAACAAGTAGTTGTTGCATTTGCTTCCCGGAGCTACTACTCCCGGCCAGCTGATAATCATCGGTTCGCGGATACCGCCTTCATAAGTAGAACCTTTACCACTGTTCAATGGATAATTCTGTGTATGCAGCTTGCCGTCACGCCATCCGGATTCGGATGCAAGTCCTCCGTTATCACTCATAAAAATGATAATAGTGTTGTTGGCTTCTCCATTCTTTTCCAGCCAGTTCATTAAATCACCTAAACTTTTATCCATTCCTTCAATCAGTGTGGCATAAGCAGCTTCATGGTCTGTCATTCCTTTTTTCTTGTACTTCTCATAGAAGCGCATATCTTTGTTCAAAGGAATGTGGATGGCATATTGCGACATATACAAATAGAAAGGCTGATTATACTTTTTCGCTTTATCCAGTGCTTTAATGGCTTCCAACGTCAATGCTTCAGTTACAAAGGTTTCCGTTCCCCAATATTTCTCTAATCCGGGAACAGACATCAGTGATACCGCTTTCCCATCTTTGGTATGTCCGTAGTTCTCTTCTCCCAGGTAACTGGCAAGTCCACCGGCCGCATGTCCGGCAATATTTACCTCGAATCCCCAATGATGCGGATCTTCCCCTGGAGTATCTATCGCTCCGAAATGGGCTTTTCCACAATGTATAGTATGATAACCGCTGTTCTTTAGCAGTTGCACGAAGGAGGTTCCTACGAAAGTATGATTAGTGCCGGACACTTGACTTACTCCATTGTAATTCCAGTCAGGGACTGCCAGAATGCTATCTTTACGGTCTGTCATTGTATTCTTTTGCAGCGTCCAGTTAGTTACTCGGTGACGTGCGGCGTTTGTTCCGGTGATGAGGCTGCACCGGGTAGGAGAACTGATACTGTTGGCATACGCTTGAGTAAACATCATTCCCTGTTTGGCTAACCGCTCCATATTGGGAGTCTCGTACAATTCGTTATAGTGTGTTTTCTGTGTCCAGAATGGGAGTGAAGTATCCTGCCATCCCATATCGTCTACCATAAAGAGAATGATATTCGGACGTTTGTCCGCGTGTTCTATTTGCATATTGCTTTGTGCTTGCAGATTGGTTGCAGCGAGTGGCACAAATGCAAGGGGTAATAATGTTTTTTAATTCATGGGGGTCATTTTATTCTATGGAATATGCATTAAAATTAATAATATCTGGTAATGCGATAGATTCGGTTAAAGATAAGTTCGAGCACTACAAAAAGGAATCATTTCTCACCGTGATGAGAATAAATACTCATAGTAGTGAGAATTTTTTCTCATTGCATTGAGAAAATTTTCTCATAGGCATGAGAACACTTGAGAAAATGCAAGAATGTAACTTGTTACAAATCAATATTGTATAATTTCAATTTATTATATAAAGTCTTTCGATCAATATTCAGTAATTGTGCTGCTTTACTCTTATTGTTTCCTGTTTGGCGTAGCGCCTCCAAAATATGCTCTTTTTCAGTCTCTTCATTGCGTAATGCAATGCTCGTATTGCTGGATGCAGGAGTTTCTAAAAGCTCGGTCCCCAATTCCAATAAAGTAATGAAACTGCTTTGTGCCAATAAAGTTGCTCTTTTGACGATGTTCTTCATTTGGCGCAAATTTCCCGGCCAATGATAATTCATTAAAGCTTGCGATGCTTTTGCATCGAAACCAATCAGGTGTTTATCCAGTTCCTTGTTTGCCTGATCGAGGAAGAAATTGGCAAAGAGCAGAATATCTTCTTTCCGTTCTTTCAGATCGGGCATACGGAGGGTAAATTCATTGATACGATGATAAAGGTCTTCACGGAAAGTACCTTTTTCAATGGCTTGTTCCAGATTCTCATTGGTGGCAGATACCAGACGAATATCTACCGATATCTCCTGTGTAGAACCTACCGGACGTATTTTTCTCTCTTGCAAGGCACGAAGCAGTTGTATCTGCACTTCATAACTAAGGTTTCCGATCTCATCCAGAAAGATAGTACCACCGTTGGCTGCAACGAAAGCCCCCGTTTTATCTGTCAGAGCACCTGTAAACGAACCTTTCACATGACCGAAAAATTCGGAAGCAGCCAGTTCTTTGGGGATAGAACCACAATCTACGGCAATAAACGGTTTATCGTTTCGTTTGCTAAGTTGATGAATACGGTGCGCCACATACTCTTTTCCTGTTCCGCTGGAACCGTTGATAAGTACGGACATATTGGTCGGAGCTACCAGACCTACATAATTGTAGAGTTGTTTGGCTGCATCACTTTCTCCTTCCAGATAAGCACGATGATTTTCTGTTGAATCTTTAGATGAAGTAGAAGCACCTTTTTTAGAAGAAGATTTAGCAACGTTATGAGTAGCAGGACTCTTTTCAGACTGCAGACATTCAGAAATTTTCTTCAGTAATTCTTCCGGATTTACCGGTTTGGCTATATAATCACGTGCTCCCAGTTTCATTGCCTGTACGGCGGATTGTATATCCGCATAGCCAGTCATGATGATTAAAGGAATGTCCATGCCTTGTTCATTCATCCATTTCAGCAGATCGATACCTTCGTGGTCGGGTAGTCGCAGGTCTGATAAAATCAGATCGACGTTTTGGCTTTCGATATGTTTTCGGGCGCGGGCAATATTACTCACTGATGATACTTCAAAGCCCTTTTTGCCTAGCCAGGTTTTTAGCATCATTCCAAAAGTGATATCATCTTCAACGATCAATATGGAGCTCATCATGTCAGGTTTTGATTCTTTTAAGTCACAAAGGTAAGAGGATTTAGGCGAAAGTGGTATATTTGCAAACTTAAATTAAATAAAAGTGTTATGAAAAAGATTCTATTGATAATATTAACCATATCGTTTTGCGGACTTACTGCCTGCAAAACCGGAACAAAAAAAGGAGGAGACATGGATAAAGAAACGTTGGTAAAGATTGAGACAACTGTAGGAGATATCGAGGTGAAACTATATAATGAGACACCGAAACATCGTGATAATTTTATCAAACTGGTGAAGGACGGTGTTTATGAAGGCACACTGTTTCATCGTGTTATCAAAGATTTTATGATTCAGGCTGGTGACCCGGACTCAAAGAATGCACCGAAAGGAAAAATGCTGGGTACGGGAGATGTAGGTTATACTGTTCCCGCTGAATTTGTATATCCTAAATATTTCCATAAGAAAGGTGCCCTGTCCGCTGCCCGTCAGGGAGATAATGTGAACCCGAAGAAAGAATCTTCCGGTTGTCAGTTCTATATCGTGACAGGTAAGGTGTTCAATGACTCTACCTTGCTGGGTATGGAAAGCCAGATGAATGAGAATAAGATTAATGTTATTTTCAATACGCTGGCACAGAAACACATGAAGGAAATTTATAAGATGCGAAAAGCAAATGACGAAAATGGTCTTTATGATTTGCAGGAAAAGTTGTTTGCAGAGGCACAGGAAATGGCAGCTAAACAACCGGAATTTCATTTCACTCCGGAACAGATTGAAGCCTATACAACGGTGGGAGGAACTCCGCATCTGGATGGCGAATATACTGTGTTCGGTGAAGTAGTGAAAGGTCTGGATATTGTGGATAAAATCCAGCAGGTGAAAACCGACCGTAGCGATCGTCCCGAAGAAGATGTAAAAATAACAAAGGTGACAATACTTGACTGAAATATATGAAAATCAACAGGCATATTCTTGATAATGGGTTACGTCTGGTACATTCGCAGGACGAAAGTACGCAGATGGTTGCCCTTAATATATTATATAATGTGGGAGCTCGCGACGAAGATCCCGAACATACCGGTTTTGCCCATTTGTTCGAACACCTGATGTTCGGAGGGTCGGTGAATATTCCCGATTATGATATGCCGCTTCAATTGGCGGGTGGAGAGAATAATGCCTGGACGAATAATGATATAACCAATTACTACCTCACTGTACCTCGTCAGAATGTAGAAACCGGCTTTTGGTTGGAATCCGACCGGATGTTGAGTCTTGATTTTAGCGAACGGAGTCTGGAGGTACAGCGGGGAGTAGTAATGGAAGAATTCAAACAGCGATGTTTGAATCAGCCTTATGGGGATATCGGACATCTTTTGCGTCCTCTGGCTTATCAGACGCATCCTTATCAATGGCCTACTATCGGAAAAGAGTTGTCGCATATTGCCAATGCTACGCTGGAAGAAGTGAAGGCATTCTTTTTCCGTTTTTATGCTCCTAATAATGCCATATTAGCTGTGACCGGTAATATCTCTTTCGAAGAGGCGGTTGCTTTGACAGAAAAATGGTTCGGCTCTATTCCTCGTCGGGAAGTTCCTCAACGGAACCTGCCACAAGAACAGGAACAGACGGAAGAACGGCGGCTGACGGTAGAGAGAAATGTTCCTCTCGATTCTTTATTTATGGCATACCACATGCCTGCCCATTGCCATCCGGATTATTATGCATTTGATATTTTGTCGGATGTGTTGAGCAACGGACGTTCCAGCCGGTTGAACCAGCGTTTGGTACAACAGAAACAATTATTTTCGAGTATAGATGCTTATATTTCCGGCAGTGTAGATGCGGGGTTATTCCATATTAGTGGTAAACCTTCGGCAGGTGTCACCCTGGAACAGGCGGAAGCGGCAGTGCGGGAAGAACTGGAACTGTTGCAGCAAGAATTGGTTGACGAACAGGAACTGGAAAAAGTGAAGAACAAATTTGAGTCCACCCAGATATTCGGCAACATCAATTATTTGAATGTGGCAACCAACCTGGCTTGGTACGAATTGCTTGGCCGGGCGGAGGACATGGAAAAAGAGGTCGATCGTTATCGGTCTGTCACGGCTGAACAATTGCGGGCGGTAGCTCAATCTGCTTTCCGTAAGGAGAACGGAGTAATACTATATTATAAGAAACAACAAAATTAAATTCTCCCTTTTTATAATCTATCAGTGAAAGGGGAAAGTCCCTTTGCCTGAAAATGGAGATACGTTTAGGTAACGGAAAAGTAAATGAGACATATTTATAGTACATATAAAGAGCATTATAAAGCACTAATTTTTCTCGGACTGCCGATTGTGATCGGTCAAATAGGAGTAATCGTTCTTGGATTTGCGGATACGTTAATGATCGGGCATCATAGTACGATTGAGCTGGGAGCAGCTTCCTTCGTCAATAATGTGTTCAATCTGGCGATTATTTTCAGTACGGGTTTTTCGTATGGGCTGACTCCCATTGTGGGAGGTTTGTATGGAACCCGCCAGTATGCCCCTGCGGGACAGGCTTTACGCAACAGTTTGCTGGCAAACCTGATGGTTGCATTGCTGCTGACTGTCTGTATGACTGTTCTTTATCTAAATATAGAACGTCTCGGACAGCCGGAAGAATTGATTCCCCTGATTAAACCGTATTACCTTGTTTTGCTCGCTTCACTAGTGTTTGTCATGCTTTTCAATGGATTCAAGCAGTTTACAGACGGAATTACGGATACAAAAACCGCTATGTGGATATTGCTTGGTGGAAATGTCTTGAATATCATAGGAAACTATATCCTGATTTATGGAAAGCTCGGATTGCCCGAGTTAGGTCTGTTGGGAGCAGGTGTCAGCACGCTGTTCTCGCGTATCGTGATGGTGATTATATTTATCATCATCTTTATGCGTAGTCCGCGTTTTGTCCGCTATAAGATTGGCTTTTTCCGTTTGGGATGGTCACGAGCTGTATTTGGGCATTTGAATGGTCTCGGATGGCCGGTTGCTTTTCAAATGGGAATGGAGACAGCCTCCTTTAGTCTAAGTGCGATCATGATCGGTTGGCTGGGTACTATCGCTCTGGCTTCTCATCAGGTTATGCTGGCTATTTCGCAGTTTACATTTATGATGTATTACGGTATGGGTGCTGCTGTGGCTGTTCGTGTCAGTAACTTCAAAGGTCAGAATGATATCATTAATGTACGTCGTTCTGCCTATGCAGGTTTTCATCTGATGATGACATTGGGCGTTGTGCTTTCTTTGATTGTCTTCCTTTGCCGGAATTACTTGGGAGGCTGGTTTACCGACAGTCAGGAAGTGGCTGCTATGGTGACCTCTCTAATCTTCCCTTTCCTCGTTTACCAGTTTGGCGACGGACTGCAGATTACTTTCGCCAATGCTTTGCGTGGAATTTCAGATGTAAAACTAATGATGATTATCGCCTTTGTCGCCTATTTCATTATTTCTCTTCCTGTAGGTTATTTCTGCGGCTTTGTCATGGGATGGGGAGTAGTAGGTGTCTGGATGGCATTTCCTTTTGGTTTGACGAGCGCAGGATTGATGCTTTGGTGGCGTTTTCATCACATGACGAAACTCCCCGAACCTCACCCCAAAACCTGATGCTAAATACTTGATAATTAAAACTTAATACTTAACCCCAATGGCTTCCTTCCGTTTTACAAAGTTGAAAATAACCGCCGGTTACACTTTGTTGCTGGCGATCCTCCTTTTCTCGCTGGTGTTTGTACATCGTGAGATGGAAGCATTGTCGGCCGCCGACGATCAACAGAATTTAAGAACAGACAGTTTATTGACCCTTCTCCATGAGAAAGATCAAAACACGATTCAGATGTTGCGGGTGCTAAGTGAGGCAAACGACAGCCTTCTCTCTGCTTCGGAAATCGAAGAAATCATATCCGAACAGGATTCTGTGATTACCCAGCAACGGGTACAACATCGGGTCATCACCAAACGTGACTCGTTAATCACTACTCCTAAAAAGAAGGGATTCTTCAAACGACTCGCCGAAGTGTTTTCCCCTTCTAAACAAGACAGTGCCGTATTAGTAAATACATCGTTGGAAGTAGCCACTGATACCATTCTCCAACCGACCACTTCTAAAGATTCTCTTCAGCAGAAAATCCGCATGGCTACCGAAGAAAAACGGTTGCAACGGAGGAAAACAATCCGACGTACCAGTACAAAGTACCAGCGGATGAATACGCAGTTGACGGCACGGATGGATAGCTTGATTAAACAGTATGAGGAAGAAATGACCTTGCGTGCCCGTCAGGATGCCGAACTTCAGCAGGAAGTGAGGATGCGGTCGGCACGTATCATCGGCGGTATCGCGGTTGGTGCCGTACTATTATCGGCTTTTTTCCTGATATTGATTATGCGGGATATTTCCCGTAGCAACCGTTACCGCCAGCAATTGGAGGTGGCGAATAAACGGGCGGAAGATTTGCTGATCGCCCGTGAAAAATTAATGCTTGCCATTACCCATGATTTTAAAGCTCCGTTAGGCTCAATTATGGGATATACCGAACTCCTGTCCCGATTGACAGAAGATGAACGGCAACGATTCTACCTCGACAATATGAAAAGTTCTTCAGAACATTTATTGAAGTTAGTCAGTGACTTGCTTGATTTCCACCGGCTTGATCTCAATAAAGCGGAAGTGAATCGCGTAACCTTTAACCCTTCCCAGCTATTCGACGAAATTTATGTCAGTTTCGAACCTTTGACCGCTGCCAAAGGTTTAGCCTTGCAATGTCACGTCGTCCCGGAACTGAATGGAAGATATATCAGTGATCCTTTGCGACTCCGGCAAATTGTGAACAACCTTTTGTCCAATGCCGTAAAGTTTACTCAAAAAGGAGAAATTAGCCTGACAGCCAGTTATGATTCTTCTAAGTTAACCATCGCCATTGCCGATACAGGAAAAGGAATGGCATCAGAAGATCGTGAACGTATCTTCCAAGAATTTACACGTCTTTCCGGTGCGCAGGGGGAAGAAGGTTTCGGACTCGGACTCTCTATTGTGAAGAAATTGGTAACTTTGCTTGAAGGAACCATTGACGTGCAAAGCACATTAGGAAAAGGGAGCTGTTTTACTGTAACTTTACCTCTTTATCCGGTAGGTAAATTCCTTGCAGAGAGCGAATCTCCGGAAAGTGAATCTTCGGAGAATGAAAGTCCATACGCTCCCAAACAGTCGGCTGCCATTCCTCCCATGAAAGTCATTCGTGTGCTTTTGATTGATGACGATAAGATTCAGCTGAATCTGACTGCCGCCATGTTGAAACAGCATGGTATTGATGCAGTGTGCTGTGAACAGCTGGAACAGCTGATTGAACAACTTCGCTCTTCCGTCTTCGATGTATTGCTGACAGATATACAAATGCCTGCCATTAACGGGTTTGATCTGGTAAAACTATTACGGGCTTCTAATATACCACAAGCAAAAACAATCCCTGTTATTGCTGTGACTGCCCGTAGTGAAATGGATAAAGCCGCTTTACATGAACATGGTTTTGCCGGTTGTTTGCATAAACCGTTTACAGTAAAGGAATTGTTGCTAACAGTAAATGAAGGTCAACTTTCGGCCGATGAAGCGCATATAACAGAAGATATGCAACTAAATGTAAATGCCCTCACTTCTTTTTCGGAGGATGATCCTGAAGCTACACATTCCATTATCCAAACATTTATAGAGGAAACACAAAAGAGTGCTGACCGGATGGTGCAGGCATTAAATGCTAAGGAGGTGGATGAAATAGCTGCAATAGCTCACAAACTTCTTCCTCTTTTTACATTGATTGGAGCTGGGAATGCTGTAATTCTACTGAGTTGGTTGGAGGCAAGGCGTGGGGAGGACTTTTCTACGGAAATAAATGAAAAGGTTGAGAGCATTCTTCAAGAAATTCAGAAAATCCTGAAAGAGGTAAACGGTGTAGAGTGTTCGAATATTCTTAATTCTGAAATATGATTTAATGTTTATTTATTGTTTTTTTCTATCGTTTATTTCTATATTTGCTGTCTAAAACTTGCTAAATGATACGTGAGCCTGGTTTTTCTATTAATCGGAAAGATATATTTGAAAGATTGTTCAGTGATTATTACGGGATATTAGTATGTTATGCTCAAAAATATACGAAACGTGAAGATATAGCTGAAGATATCGTACAAGATGTATTTGCATCTTTGTGGGAAGAAAATCGTATATTTCCTTCGCAAGCGAATTTTCGTTCATTTCTTTATATTTCGATAAGAAATGCGGCTTTTGATTATTTGCGACATCAAAATGTAGAAAGTCGTTATATTGAAGAAGCTTTGACTGCAAATCGTTTCTTGTCGGATGATTCTTTTCAGAAAGAAGAAGTTTTTCGCTTACTATTTAAACAGATTGATTTACTTCCGGAACGTTGTCGGGAAATATTCTTGTTACATCTGGAAGGTTATGATAATGATGCTATTGCTAAAAAATTATCGTTGTCAATAGAAACTGTTAAAACTCAAAAGAAACGTGCAATGAAAACTCTTCGGAACAATCTGAAAGAGAAATTGCAAAAAAAATATCCAGATACCTCATTTTTTATTCTTTTCTTGTACCTCGATTTATATCTATAATCGTTTGTGTAATACAAATGATAATTAGATAGTATGGAGATTGAAAAACTAATTGTTAAATACTTGGTCGGGTGTTTATCTAAAGAAGAAGACCAAATTCTAAAAAAATGGTTGCAAGAGGATGAATCTCATCTGCGTTTTTTTCAGAAAATCAGCTTGGATAAGACTGCTGTTGAGGATTATCGTCAATATCATCGTTTTGATGCTAAATCGGATGAGGCTTTCCGTAAAGTATGGACCTCTTTACATAAGGGAACTAGAAGGATATCAACGCAAAGAAAAATAGGCTTTTTTTCTCGTCGTTGGTTGAAGATTGCTTGTGCTCTACTGATATTGCTATTTTCTGTAGGGGGAGGACTCTATTTTTACTATGAGGCATCACGAATAACTCCTGGAGAGTCAAAAGCAATATTGACTTTAGAAGATGGTAGTGCTAAACAATTGAAAAAATCAGGGCAAGAACATTGGATTTATATAGGTGATACACCTATTGCAAGAGAGTATGATGGGATGATTGTTTATCATATCCCAGAAACATCAAAAGTGGAAATAAGTCAACAGAATACTTTGTCTGTTCCTCGTGGAGGAGAATTTCGATTAACTTTATCAGATGGAACAAGGGTACATTTGAATTCTTTATCAGAGTTGAAATATCCGGTTAGTTTTAAAGGTATGAATGAACGAACTGTAGAATTGAAAGGGGAGGCCTTTTTTGAAATAGCGAAAGATTCATTACATCCATTTAAAGTAGAAACTCAAGGAATTTTGATACAGCAGTTTGGGACGGCGTTTAATGTGAAGTCTCGTGTGAAAGGAAAAGTTGAAGTTGCTTTAGTGCAGGGTAGCATTGGAATTTATACTCAATCTCAAAAGTTGCATAAACTATCACCAGGACAGCTAGCCATATGGGATGCTTCTACGGATCTTTTATCAGTTGAAAATAAAGATTTGTTATTAAATACCGCTTGGCATTCTAATCGTTTTATTTTTTATGATGAGAGTCTGGGAAGTCTGATGGAAGAACTTGCATTGTGGTATAATGTAGATGTTGATTTCTTAGATAAATCATTGAAAGTACTTCATTTCACAGGCAGTTTATATCGATATGACGATATAGCTGTCATTTTGAATGCTATCGAAGAGACAGTAAATGTTGACTTTAAGATTTCCGGACTTCGTATTAAAATTGATCGGAAGAATAAATAATAATATATAAGTGATTATGAGAATTCTAATTATTATAATGTTGCTATGTACAACATTAGTCCCTAATTACCTGTATGCCATTTCTCATGAAAATTATAGTGAGGAATCGTTCTTGTTCGTTGGTGAAGATTATATGCAAGAGAATTATAAGGTAACGTTACATTTGAGTGGTGTTTCTGTTAGTACATTGTTTAATGAGATCCAAAAACAGACCAAACTGGATTTTGTTTATAATACAGAATTATTGGAGACTATAACACCGATTTCCGTTACGGCAGAAAAGGAATCAGTTTTTGATGTTTTGAATCGTTTGTTTAATGGAACAGGTTTTATTTTTAAAAAGTCTGGCAATATTATCACTGTTAATAAAAAAGAAGAACTACAGCAGGATGATAAATTCTTAGTAACAGGAGAAGTAAAGGATGATACCGGTGAACCATTAGTCGGTGTAACTATACAACAAAAGGATACTCGTAATATTACGATAACGGATATGGATGGACGCTATTCAATTCAAGTGTCTAGTAAGGCAGAGGCTTTTTTAACTTTTTCATTTGTGGGGATGAAAACGAAAACAGTACCCGTTAAGGGAAGAGTACTTAATGTAAAACTTGTTCAGGATGCGATTTCTATTGATGATGTCGTGGTTGTAGGAGCGTATGGTACAGCACAAAAGAGGCTAGACCAAGTCGGTAGTGCTTTTCAAGTGAATGCTGACCAGTTAAAAGCATTACCAGCTTTACGAGTGGATAAAATGTTGGATGGCTTGATTCCGGGAGTGAAAATTGATCCGAATACAGATTCACCGGATAATACACGTGCACGTTACAATGTAAGGGTTCGTGGAGATGCTTCTCTATCTGCTTCGAACGAGCCATTGTGGGTTGTGGATGGGACTCCTATTTATACAGGTGAACATACTAATTTGATTCCTGGAATGAGTACGACTATCAGTCCGTTATCTTTTATCAATCCTGATGATATTGAGTCAATAACAGTATTGAAGGATGCTACGGCAACTTCCATTTACGGAGCGAATGGTGCAAACGGAGTCATATTGATAACAACTAAAAAAGGAAAAGAAGGTGACTTGCGTATTCATTTAACGGCTCAATATGGAGTTGCAAAGATTGATAAGAGTACTAGTCCGAAAGTTCTGAATGCCAATCAATATCTAATGTTAGCTAAGGAAGCTTATCAAAATGCAGGGAACGATTTAAAATACTTTCCCTATACTGATAATGAAATGAACAAATACAGCCTTACAAATACAGATTGGACAGATGTGTTTTATGATACCGCTAATACTTTTCAAACAAATTTATCTTTAATGGGAGGGGCTCGGAATACAGCGTATTATTTATCAGCTTCTTATTTAGAGAATACAGCAACGGTGAAAGGGAATAAACAACAGCGTTTTTCTATTCGTTCTAATTTGGATTTTACTTTTCTTCGAAAGTTTAAGGTCTCGGTTGATCTTGCTACTTCTTATAATGTGAATGATTTGTTTAATCCAGGAAGGGATTATTATGAGTACTTACCGATATTCGAACCATATAATGAAGATGGAACTTTTCGTCTTTACAATAAGGTTATATCCGGAAAAGAAACGGATGGAAGTCCTAAATGGTCGGAGAACCGTTTCTTGAACAGTGTAGCGGAAAGGGAAGAGAATATTTATAATCAAAAGACTTTATATACGAATGCCAATTTAATGTTGAGATATGATATTCTTTCAGGGTTATCTTACACAGGACAATTTGGTGTTGATTATCAGTCAGGTAAGGAAGAAATTTATTATGCTCGTACTAATTGGTCCGGAATGACGAGCGCTGATGGTCCGATAGGTTATTCCACTAGAAACTCATTAAATATGATGAACTGGACTACTGTACATCGCATTAATTATAAGCAGTCTTTTGATAAACATGATATAAGTGGATTATTGGGGATTGAGGCTGGTTCACAGGACTATGTGACACTTGGAGTTACAGGGTCAGGCTTCATTAATGATCATATTCAAGATGTGTCTTATGCAAAAGAGCGTAAAGGGACTAATACTAGTAAGACGAAACGCAAAGCTTCTATGTTAGGGCAGCTTAGTTATTCTTACGATCATCGATATTATGTGACATTAAATGGACGTAGAGACGGAAATTCACAATTTGGGTCAGATGTACGCTGGGCTAATTTTGGTTCTATAGGAGTTTCTTGGAATGTTCAGAATGAGAGTTTTTACAATATTCCATGGATGAATATTTTGAAAATAAAAGCTAGTTATGGGGCAAATGGAAATTCCCGCTTAGGTTCTCAGGAAGCTCTTGGCTTATATTCTTATGGGGAAAGTTATTCTTATGCAGGAGAAATAGGTGGTGTTATGTCGGGGTGTCCAAACAGCCGTTTGAGTTGGGAAACTACTTATATGACAAATATAGGTGTTCGTGTACGCTTGTTCGATCGTTTGGATATAGAAGTTGAAGGGTATCATAATAAGACAACTAATTTGTTGAGTAATTTAGATGTTTCTCGAACGACAGGTGATACTCGTGTGTATAGAAATGTAGGAACAATATTAAATAAAGGGATTGAAGTGACTATAACTAGTCACAATTTCCGGCCGAAGAAAGATGGTGATTTCAGTTGGTTAACTGATCTGAATCTAGCACATAATAGTAATAAACTCTTAGAGCTATATAATGGCATTCAGAAAAATATGGGTGAGATGGTTTGGAGGGAAGGATATGACATACATACATATAACTTAGTGCGCTGGGCTGGAGTTGATCCTCGTGACGGAGCACCTTTGTGGTATGATGCAAAAGGGAATATAACACGGATTTACAGTACGGATAACCGTGTCCCGTATAAGAGTTCAACTCCTGTCCTAGCTGGTGGCTTGACAAATACTTTAACGTACAAAGATTTTAGTTTGCGCTTTATGTTCAATTATTCAATAGGAGGCTACGGATTTACATCTTTCGGTAGGGCAAGTAATTCGGATGGGTTGAATATAATGACGGAAAATCAGTCTATTGACCAGTTGAATCGTTGGCAAAAATCCGGCGATTTAGTGCTGAACCCTAAACCAATATGGGGTGTCTCTACTCAGTCGGTGATGAACTCTACCCGTTATTTGTATAACAAAACTCAGGTTCGTTTGCAGAATCTAGTATTTTCCTATCGAATTCCCCGGACAATTCTACATTCGACTGGCTTAAAAGATTGTTCTATTTCTTTAATTGGAGATAATTTATGGGTCTGGACCCCTTATTCGGGAAAGGATCATAATTCTTATAAAACATGTATGAGTGGTTATCCGATGGAAAGATATTTCTCGATAGCACTAAATGTAGGATTATAATTAAATAGGTTTAAGATAACATGAAAAAAAGAATATATCTACTAGTCGGTGCTTTATGCATCATTATGCAATTGGTTAGCAGTTGTACCAATTTTTTAGAAGTTGAAGAAAAAGGAAAAACAACAATCCCTTCATTCCTTTCAGATCCTGACGGACTTAATGCAGGGCTGGTTGGCGCATATAATAAGATGTATGCTTATTATGACAATGAGTTTACAAAATATCCGGATGTTGCCGGAAATATGTTGTCAATGAAGTATGTCTCTGCAGGAGCAGATATGCTTGATCAGTATAATTTTACTTCTGATGCTTTACAAGAGACAGGAGCTGTAGGGTATATTTGGCGTAAAATATATGAAGCCTTGGCAAATGTGAATAATGTAATTCAATATCAGCCTCAGGTGATTTCAGCTTATCCGAATGCAAAGGATATGTGTCAACGTATTCTCGGAGAAGCTTTATTCTTGAGGGCATTGTGCCATTTCGATTTATGTAGGGTATATGCACAACCTTATAATTACACGTCAGATGCTTCACATTTAGGAGTTCCTATTCTATTAAAAACTCCAGGTCCCGATGATAATGTTTCCAGGGAGAGTGTTAAGAAAGTATATTTACAAATTTTAGCAGATTTGGAACGAGCTGCCGATTGTTTCAGGGGCATTGAATCAAGTGGAATATATTATGCTTCTTTACAAGCGGTCAACGCATTATATTCGAGAGTCTATTTGTATATGGAAGATTGGAATAACGCCCTGAAGTATGCAAAACTGGCAATTGGGACAGGGAAACTGTCTCAAGGAGATACCTATTTAAATATGTACCAGGATCTTTCTACTACGGGAGAAGCTATCTTTCGATTGAATGGAATAGATCAATCAGGAAAATTAAAGGCTTTTTATGATGCTTCCTGTGTTCCTGCAGATACATTATTTACGTTGTTCGATGAAGGAGATATCCGTCTTGGCTTACTTAGAAATAAAGATGGAATAGCTTATTGTTCCAAATATTATTCTCTAAAACAGCCAGATAATCAAGTGAATAGGGATGATCCATTTGTTTTCCGTCTTTCCGAAATGTATATGAATGCTGCTGAAGCAGCTTGGCATCTGAAAGATTATACAGCTGCTTCCGGATATCTTAAATCTATTTTGGAGCGTGCTGTAGATACAGACTATGCAGTCAATACACTTAGTCAATATTCAGACGCAAAACTGATACAACTGATAGAGAAGGAACGTGTAAAGGAACTCTGTTTTGAGGGACATAACTTCTTTGACATTATACGCTGGAAGCAGGATCTTAAACGTGAGGAAAATACGAATTCTTCAGTGGAAAAGATCGTTTATCCTAGTGATTATTTTGTATTGCCTATTCCGCAAGTAGAATTGAATGCGAATACAAATATGCAACCCAATCCGACAGTAAACAATTAAAAATAAATCATTTATGAGATCACTATACTTTATATTACTAATAAGCTGCCTTTGGGCATGTACTACTGATGAGAAAGAGCCTTATGATACGCCTTTTATTCATATTATGACAGATAAAGGTGTATCTAAAGTTATTGTCAAGTCGGATGTGAATAACATTAATACTTATAGTGTGTATCTGAGTTCGAAACCTCTGACTGAGAATCTGGAAGTGAACTATCAAGTCATAGTAGGAGATGGTCTGAAATCCGGTGTTGATTTTGAACTGGTAACAAAGGGTAGTACATTAACTTTTCTACCGGGTATTTATGATATGCCCATACGCATCCGATGGATGCCAAATCATTTAGATGAGAACAAAGACAATACAATAACCATTCGTTTGACTGGCAATAATCAAGGACTGACTATGGGGCTTCCAGGTCCCGACGGTTTACAGCGCGAACTGGTGATAGAGAAACAGAATTAATGAAGGAGTAGAATGAAAAAGTTTTTATGGCTGATTTTTATAGGCTTATTGCTAAGCCCTGTTGTATACGGGCAATCATCGGAGTTCTTACAGTATGATAAGAATCTGATTGTAAGAAAACTGGATAATGGATTAACCTATTATATTTACCCGAATACGAATCCCAAAGGGGAAGCCGTTTATCGTTTGTTTGTGAAGGCTGGTTCCGTCATGGAGAAGGAGAATCAACGAGGATTGGCTCATTTCCTAGAACACATGGCATTTAATGGTAGTTATCATTTCCCCTCTGATGGTATGGTTCGTTTCTTAGAGTCGAAAGGAGCCAAATTCGGGAAAGATTTAAACGCGCACACCTCGTTTAATGAGACTGTGTATAAATTGCAGTTGCCTTCATCCAATCCTCAAATGGTAGATTCAACATTAACTATCTTAGCTGATTGGGCAGGCGGGCTTTCTATCGATTCAATGCAGGTAGAAAAAGAACGTGGAGTTATACTTTCGGAATGGTTGTCGAAGAGAGATGCCAAACGCGATAGTGATACAGCTTTTCTATTGGAGCTTCTGAATAGTTCGCACTATTCCGAACGAATGACTATTGGTGATACGGCTGTCATTAGAAACTGTAAACGAGAGGATATTCTGGATTATTATCAAACATGGTATCATCCTTCACTAATGGCTGTGGCCGTTGTAGGTGATATAAATCCTGAACAGGTTGAGACGCTTATAAAGGAGAAATTCGGGAAACTATCGTCTCTTGCCTCTCCTATTTGGAAGCAATGCCACATTCCTGTTTATAAAAAGGAAGCGGTAAAGATACTTACCAATGAATCGCTGAAAACAATAGAATTGGATATGATTCAGTTGCTGCCACTTTCAAAACCGGTTCAGACAGCAAAGGATTATAAGGCTTATTTGACCCGAACATTATTGAATCGCCTTTTTAAGATGCGAATGAATGCTTGGGCTTTTGAAAATCCTTCTTATAGGAAAGCCAGTATTCAGTACTCAAGTTTTCTGAATGCAACTGGAGTATTGCTATGTTCGGTAGAACTACTACCTGGGAAAATGGAAAAAGGTATTTCGGAGTTTATTGCACAGCAACAGCAAATCTTTCGTTATGGGTTTACTGAGACGGAAATAGAACGTGCCAAAAAGGTTATTTATAATAACTTGGAGAATAAACTTCAAAATCAGCAAAATCCTGCTTCCGTTGAATTAATGAACGATATTTATGCCGATTTTTATGTAGGAAACAGATTTACCTCATTACAAGAAGAGTATCGATTAGTTCAACGATATTTTCCAGAACTAGACTCTGTTGCTTTGGTTAGGAATTTGGCAAAAGTATATTCACCCCAAAAGATGCATTATCTATTGCGAGCAAATGAAAAAGCTAATAAGGAAGTGAATGGAGATGCGACTTTGATGTCAATTATAAAAGAAGCCAGAAAACAATCTTCGAAACGGTATAATAAATATTTTTCTGTACCGGATGAATTATGCCAATTACCGTCGGGGGGACATATTGTCAGAGAAGAAAATATACCAGAGATAGGAGCTGTGTCTCTTTGGCTAAATAATGGCACGCGCATTATATTTAAGTCTTCAGAACTCGATAAGGGGAAGGTGTTGTTGACTGGTTTTCGGAAAGGAGGGCTTTATTCTTTAGATTCTTTACATTATTATACAGGTCTATTCGCTCCCAGTATTATTTCACTTTCTGGAGCCGGAAATTTTTCAAGGGATGCATTGAACTATTTTCTGGCAGGAAACTCTGCTTCTATGCGTCTACTTGTTGATAAGACACGTACTGGGCTAGCTGGAGTATCGCAGGTAAAGGATATGGAAACAATGTTTCAACTACTCTATACCAAATGGATGTACCCTCAGTTGGATACAGCAATTTGTAAACAAACAATAGAGAAGACAAAAGAAAATTATCGTGTCAAGCAAAAAAGTCCGACGGAGTTTTTTCAGGAAGAACTAATGTGGCTTTTGAACGGACGAAATTACACAAATACAATACTTTCTGATTCTTTAATAACACGATATGTAAAGCAAGAGGATATGCTTCCTCTATTCAATCGTTTTTATGGTGCAGCGAAAGATTACACATTTGTTATTTTGGGAGACTGTACTATACAGGATATAAAGCCGTTAATCACTACATATATTGGTGGATTACCTAAAGGATCGAATGATACGGATTGGTGTTATACAGAACGTAATATACCTTATAAATCCTGTTCATTGATACGTCACACGGGGGATTCTCCTAAAGCATCAGTTTCATTGATTTTCCAGCAAGACAGTTTGTTAGAGGAGTTTAGCTCATTCACATTGAAATCGAATGTAATGAAAGCGATGTTGCGCACTTGTTTACTTAACCGTTTGCGTGAGGAAATGGGAAAAGTCTATAGTGTAAGCGTAGCTTCGAGTGCGGGTTTATATCCTTCTTTCTTATCACGAACGATGATTGGATTTGTCTGCTTGCCAGAGGATGTTGATAGTTTGGTTAATGCTACACAAGAAGAATTACAAAGACTTTATGAATATCCGGAATCATTTGACGGTATATTAACGGATGTTAAACGTAATCTTTTGAAAGATTTTGAATTGGATAAACAAAAAAACTCTTTTTGGACTTCTTGGATTCGCAATTCCATATTCAATCAACAGGAGGATTGGAAATATCTGAATAATTATGCACAAACAGTAAATAGTATAACAGCAAAAGATATTTCTTCTTTTGCAAAATCTTTATTGAGCACTACTCCCATGATAAAAGCTGTGCTTTACCCTAAAAATTAGTAATAATATGATTGTATAACAGGACTCCGGTCCACAAATATTTATGGTATGAATAGAATGAAAGATTTATTTTGGATGGCAGTAATTGTTTTGTTTGCTGCGTTTTCATCTTGTTCGGATGACAAGAATGATGGGACAGATGAAGGAGTTGAAGCTAAGCTGTTAACCTTTGGGTTTTATGCTGAAGATAATTCAAGTATATTATCAGATGATTATATAGCTACCCTATCTTCCACAACAGCTAAGGTTACTATGCCTGCATTTATAGATAAAAGTGCACTTGTCGCTCGCTTTACGACGAACGATGGTAATATCGTCTTGGTAGATGGAGTTACACAAGTTAGTGGTGCTACTGCCAATGATTTTACAGCTCCTGTAGATTACATTGTTAGTAATGGAAAACAGAATGTAAAGTATACGATAACAGTTGCTAAGTCTTCTAATATGGCTTGGGTAAGAATGCCGGACTTTACAGCGACATCAGTTTTCAGTGGATCTGTTTTAAAAATAAACCCGGTGGATCAAGTTCCATATCTTGGTTTTAAACTAAAAGAAGAAGAGAAAATGGCTGTCATAAAACTTGTTGATGGTACAACTTGGACAGCAGTTGGTTCTTTAGAAGGCTTTGGAGGAGAAGTTAGTTTGTCAAATTATGATTTTGATATTGACAAGGATGGAATTCCTTATGTCGTTTATTCTGATAACAGTGCTACCACAGTTGCAGGTGCTGCGTCTTTAATGAAATGGAATGGGACTACCTGGAATTATGTAGGTAATCAAGGATTTGTAAATGCTCAATCTCAGCAATTACATTTAAGAGTATTAGATAATGGAGAGACTATTGTTTCACAAGTGAACAATAGCAACAAAGTTTCTTTTCCAAGGCGAGTGTTAGTTATGTCTATTTATCAGAACAGTTGGGCGAGTAGTGAATTACCACTTTTGGCTTCCGGGACTCCAATCTATAATTGTAATCTTGCTAAGACAGAGCATGCTGCCTATCTGTTGGTGGTTAACCGTGGGGCAGTAGCAGGCGTAAATTATGGTCATTCAGTATATGAATATAAAAATGGAACATGGAGTATTCTATTAAATAACTATGTAGAACCAAATGCTACTCAGACTGGTATTGTTGGATTGGATATTGAAGCAGAAGAAAATGGTACACTTTATATCTTAACAAGTGATGATGCAGTGACATCAGGTGTGTATAACTTGAGACTAAAGAAATATGATCCGGTAACAAAACAATGGTCCACAGTAGGAGGAAATCCATTGCCTTTGGATTTTAAAACCTCAACTTCAACTTCAGTGGCCATATCAATAGCTCCTGATGGTACTCCTTTTGTTGCCTACAGAGATGAACAAGATCAAGATTATCCAAAGGTTATTTATTTGGATAATGAAACTAAGCAATGGTCAGATCCTCATAAATTAGCAGATATTGCTTCTAGTAATTTGAATATAGCTTTCTCCTCCACAGGAGTTGGATATATTTCATTTACAGATGACAATAACCATGCTATAGTTTTTAAATATACAGATAAGTAAACGTTATGCTTTTAATAAAATAATGTAAATGCGAGGAAGGGTATAGATGGTTTTTATCTTAATATATCCTTCCTTGTTTTTATCTTAATAAGATGAAAAAATGAAAAAGTTCATGATTATATATATATTCTTCTTATTAGGCAGTTTTGTTTCCACAAAATGTTTGGCTCAAGATGTTGCTTGGATAGAAGGTTGTGTCTATGAAGATGGTAATCAAAATGGGATTCAGGACAAAGGAGAAAAAGGTATTTCGGGAATAGCCATATCTAATGGAGATACTGTTCTACTTGCAGATAAACAGGGACATTTCAGAATCAGACTTTCTAAGGGAAACAGTATCTTCCCGATTCTTCCGAATAATTGGACACTATTGTCTAATCAAATAGTAAATTCAGGATTTTATTATTGGAATAGTCATGGGGATACCGAGACGCAACAAATCAATTTTGGATTGAATAAGAAAAAGGTAAATAAGCATTTCTCAATAAACGCAATAGGAGATGTACAAGTCGGTAATTCTCAGGAGTTGGATTATGCTTCCCGTTCTTTATGGCCAGAACTTTTGCAAGCAGATTCGTCTTCGTTCAATATATTTTTAGGTGATTTAGTGAATAACAATTTAAATTTATTTCCCGCTATCAAACAGATGATGGAACTATTGCCTGTACAATCATGGACAGTTATAGGTAATCACGATCGGGATGCTGATTCTATAAGGATTAATCAAACCTTTTCATATAATACAGCTTTTGGATCAGCGACTTATGCTTTTAACGAAGGAAACGTACATTTTATTGTTCTAAATAATGTCTATGGTAAAGGAACACGTTCTTATGTAGGGAAGATTTCTGATAGTCAATTGCGCTTTGTCTCAAATGATCTGAAACTTGTACCTAAAAATGCTCAGATCGTACTTTGTATGCATATTCCATTAGTACATACTACTAATTCATCCGCATTGATTGAAATATTAGAAGGACGAGGGAATGTTTTAGCTTTGACTGGGCACATGCATCAGGTGGAGAGGAATTTTTTACATGGTCAGGATGTTTGTGTACATGAATTAGTAACAGGGGCTTCTTGTGGTTTCTGGTGGGTGGGAGAAAAGGATTGGGAAGGTATTCCGTCTGCTTTGATGCAATGTGGTACTCCTCGTAATTATTTTGTTTTTGATTTTACAGAGAAAGACTATTCTTTCCGGTATAAGGGCATAGGGATGGATGCTTCCCGACAGATGAATATTTGGATTGCAGGTATTGACTCGACAGATGTTTATATCGATGAATTGAGAAACAAACACCAGGGAGAAATGCTTGTAACTGTTTATGGAGCTTCAGATAGTACAATAGTACGTTGTCGTTTGGATAATGGTGAATGGTTATTATGTGAGAAGAAAGAAGAACTTGATGTGAATGTAGCAAGGGTGAGAAGTTGGAATCAGCTAAAAATATATCCAACTCGTTTCAATCGTAGAAATCCGTTCAGAAGGCAATTTTCTCCTCAAATCTGGGGACTACAATTACCTAAAGAGTGCTGCGAAGGTGTTCATTTGATCGCTGTTGAAGCTTCTGATCAATGGGGATTTAAAGCTAGTGGCGAACGCTGCTTTTATTATCAAAGATAGTATTTTTTAAGGAATTCTGTATATCTGTAAATAGAGCCAATATCTGTCTTATTAGACAATCGGATACATTGGGTAATATGACTAACAAGTAACTTCATCTTTTTTATTATGATATAAATGAAGCAATATAAGTCGCTGCTTCTGGTGAAGTCAGAAAAAACAGAATACTTATATTTCTTTTGTTGCAGAACATTTTGCTCCTGTCGTCAACCTTTTTTCGGAATAATTTGTTTACTTTGTGTCACCTTATTTACACTGACACATTTTACATGAAACGAAAATGGATACGTTGGGTAAGCTGGATACTGCTTACTCCTATAATACTCTTTGTAATACTAATGGTATTGCTTTATGTTCCTCCCGTTCAGAATCTTTTGCGTCGGGAGGTTACTGCATACGCCTCTAAAGCAACCGGCATGCAGATTCAGGTGGAGCGGATAGACCTTCGTTTCCCACTTAATCTGTTGGTACGTGGCGTGGAGGTCATTCAACAGCCGGACACCCTTTTGTCTTTAGAAAGCCTCAATGTCCGTGTACAGGCATGGCCGTTGATAAAAGGAAAAGTTGAAGTGGATGAAGTGACTTTGAGCCGGGTAGCCGTTAATTCAGCCGATTTGATGGAGGGAATGAAGATTAAAGGCGTTTTGGGACGTTTCTTCCTGCAAAGTCATGGCGTCGATCTGTCTAATGAACTAGCGGTTATCAATCAGGTCGAACTATCCGACACTCACATGCAGCTACTGATGAATGATACCACAACTACGCCCAAAGATACCACAGCTTCTGCTCCGATCAACTGGAAAGTAGCTCTTCATCAGTTGAAATTGAAAAATGTATCGTTCAGCATGCAACTTCCTGCTGATTCCATGCGTATGACGGCCCATATTGGAGAAGCGGCCATCAATAATGCTCAAGCAGATTTGAAGAATCAATACTACGACTTGAAGAAGTTCTTATTATCGGGAACCTCCGCCAGCTATGATACCGGAACTGCTCAACCGACAGAGGGCTTCGACGCTTCTCATATTGCCGTTCGGGATATTCGCATCGCTCTGGATTCCTTGCTGTATAAAGGGAGGGATATGAACGCAGTCATTCGTGAATTTACCATGAACGAACGCTCCGGATTGAGCGTCACTGCCCTGACGGGTAGAGCCTACTCCAATGATTCTGTTATCTGTGTTCCCAGTTTGAAACTGAACACTCCACATTCTGAAATCGATTTATCTGCACATACCTATTGGGAACTGGTCAACATCCCGACTACGGGCCGCTTATCTGCCCGTCTCAATGCCTATATTGGCAAAGAAGACGTCATGCTATTTGCCGGTGCTCTACCTGAAAGCTTCAAAGAAGCCTATCCATTCCGCCCGCTCGTCATCCGTGCCGGTACGGATGGCAATCTGAAAGAAATGCAGATTTCCCGCTTTACAGTAGACCTGCCGGGGGCTTTTGCATTGGAGGGCGGTGGTCTTTTGGAAAACCTCGCCGACAACCTCACACGCACCGGAACCATCGGTCTGAAAATGACCACTCAAAACCTAAACTTCCTGACCGCTCTGTCGGGAGAAGCCCCTAATGGCACGCTTGTTATTCCTGACAGTATGAATCTGGTGGCGAAAGTGGATATCAAAGGTCCTGAATATAAAGCAAATCTCCGTTTGAAAGAAGGACAAGGAGCTATGGATGTGAATGCGGCCTTAAATACCGCTACCGAAGTCTATAAGGCTGATCTGAAAATAGACAATCTGCAACTTCATAGTTTCCTCCCGAAAGACTCTATCTATGAACTTTCTCTCTCGGCTGCAGCTAATGGTCGTGGATTAGATGTCATGTCCTACCATTCATTTGCCAAATTGAATCTTGCATTAGATCAACTTCATTATGCTAAATACCATCTTTCCGATCTTGATCTGACGGGAGAACTTAAAGGCGCATTGGTCACTGCACATCTGACAAGCGATAATGCTTTATTGAAAATGATAACAGATGCTGAATATAATCTGGCACACAGTTACCCCGACGGTAAAATAACGATTGATGTTACTCAACTGGATTTGCATGAACTGGGAATTATGCCGCAGCCAATGAAGCGTCCGTTGACTTTTAACTTAGTTGCCGAAGCCCGTCGGGATTTAGTTTCGGCACATTTAATCTCCGGTGATATGAAACTCGACTTGAGCGCACGCTCCGGTGTTAATCCTTTAATTCGCCAATCTACTCATTTTGTGGATGTATTGATGAAGCAGATTGATGAGAAAGCATTGAATCACGCTGAATTGCGTAAGGCGTTACCGACGGCAGTTTTCTCTTTCTCTGCAGGGCAAGAAAACCCCTTGGCGTATTTTCTGGCTACTAAAAAGATTGCTTACCATGATGCTTCAGTGAAATTTGGAACGGCTCCTGATTGGGGAATCAATGGAAAAGCCGCTATTCACGCTTTGAAAGTGGATACTTTGCAACTAGACACCATCTTCTTTACGGTCAAACAAGACACTACACTCATGAAATTGCGTGCCGGTGTTATTAACGGACCGAAGAATCCGCAATTCTCTTTCTCTACTACACTGACAGGAGAGATTCGTGACCGGGATGCGGAACTGCTGGTAGACTTTAAGAATGGAAAAGGAGAAACTGGCGTATTGCTTGGCGTCAATGCACGTCCTTTATTGGAAGGTCATGGAAAAGGCGATGGATTAGCTTTCACATTAATCCCGGAAGAACCGATTGTTGCCTTTCAGAAATTCCATTTTAATGAGAATCACAATTGGATTTATGTGCATAAAAATATGCGTGTTTACGCTAATGTAGATATGTGGGATGATGAAGGAATGGGATTCCGTGTACATTCGGTGCAGGGAGACACTGTTTCTTTACAGAATATAGATGTTGAAATCCGAAGAATCAGTTTAGCCGAATTGAGTAAGGTACTACCTTACTTCCCGGAAATAACCGGTTTATTCTCTGCGGAAGCACACTACGTACAGACTGAAAAAGACCTTCAACTCTCGGTTGAATCATCTATTGACGAGCTGACTTATGAACGTCAACGAATTGGTGATGTGACATTAGGAGCTACCTGGTTGCCGGGCGAACAAGGAAAGCAATATCTTAACGCTTATCTGAATCATGACAAGGTGGAAGTGATGGTGGCGGATGGCAAGTTGATCCCAACCCGATTAGGAAAGGATAGCTTGGAAGTGAACGCCACTTTAGAGCATTTCCCGCTTCGTGTAGCTAATGTATTTATTCCCGATCAGATGGTTACATTAGCTGGTGATATGGATGGTAATCTGAATATTACCGGTAGCACCGAACAGCCTTTGATTAATGGCGAACTGATATTGGATAGCGTTTCTGTCCTGTCCCGGCAGTATGGTGCCAACTTCAGATTTGATAACCGTCCGGTACAGATAAAGAATAATCGGTTGGAATTTGATAAATTCGCTATCTATACAACAGGAAAAACTCCATTCACGATTGACGGTTATGTTGATTTCAGGGATATGTCCCGACCGATGGCGAATCTGAATCTGCTGGCGCAGAACTATACGCTTCTGGATGCCAAACGCACTCGTGAGAGTCTGGTCTACGGAAAAGTCTTTGCCGATTTCCGGGCAACAGTGAAAGGGCCGTTGGATGGATTGAACATGCGTGGAAACATGAGCCTGCTGGGTAATACAGACGTTTCCTATATCTTGACCGACTCGCCGTTGACGGTACAGGATCGTTTGGGAAGTCTGGTAACCTTTACTTCGTTTAGCGACACCACTACGGTTGTCCAACAAGAAGTGCCGACTGTTTCTTTAGGCGGGTTGGACATGGTGATGATGGTACATATCGATCCATCCGTCCGTTTGAAAGTCGATTTGGATGCAAGCAATGACAATCGTGTCGAACTGGAAGGGGGAGGTGACCTCTCTATGAAATATACTCCGCAAGGTGATCTGACATTGACCGGACGCTATACGTTGAGCGGCGGTTTGATGAAATATGCTTTACCTGTCATTGCTGCCAAAGAATTTGCTATCGATAACGGTAGCTATGTGGAATGGACAGGAAACCCCATGGACCCGATGTTGAACTTCAAAGCAACCGATCGTATCCGTGCTTCTGTTTCCGAGGGAGAGAACGGCGGAACACGTTCGGTTAATTTCGATGTGTCCATCGTTGTCAAGAACCGGTTGGATAATCTTTCTTTTGCATTTGATGTATCTGCTCCCGAAGATGCAACCATACAAAACGAGTTGACAGCCATGGGGGCGGAAGAGAGAGGTAAACAAGCCCTCTATATTATGGTTATGAAAACCTATCTTGGCACCGGACCGATTGGTGGCGGAGGTGGTGGATTGGGTAAACTAAATATGGGTTCCGCACTGAACTCCGTATTAAGCAGCCAAATCAACTCATTGATGGGAAATTTGAAAAATGCCAGTGTTTCTGTCGGTATCGAAGATCACAATTTGTCGGATACGGGTGGTAAGCGTACGGATTACAGTTTCCGTTATTCACAACGTCTCTTTAACAACCGTTTCCAGATTGTAATCGGAGGTAAGGTGTCTACAGGTGAGAATGCGACGAATGATGCGGAATCCTTTATCGATAACATCTCTCTGGAATATCGTTTGGATAGAACCGGAACCCGTTATGTTCGTCTGTTCTACGATAAAAACTACGAGAGTGTACTCGAAGGCGAGATTACGGAAACAGGAGTCGGTCTGGTACTTCGCAAGAAACTGGACAAACTCAGTGAACTGTTCATCTTTAAGAAAAAGAAGTAAGCATGAAAGGGATATATAATAACATATTAGCAAGTTGTCTGATTGGTATCATTTTGTTTTCGGGCTGTTCGGTGACAAAACACCTGCCTGAAGGGGAGGTACTTTATACAGGAGGAAAAACGGTGGTAGAGAATAAGTCGGCAACACCGGTAGGAGAGACGGCTTTAACAGAGATTGATGCGGCTCTTGACAAAACTCCCAGTACAAAGATGTTAGGAGGCCTTCTGCCTATTCCTTTTAAAATGTGGATGTATAACGACTTTGTGAAATATAAAAAGGGATTTGGAAAGTGGATGTTCAACCGCCTGGCTGCCAATCCTCCGGTGTTTATCTCTACTGTCAATCCGGAGATTCGTATCAAGGTGGCTACAAACTTACTCCGTGATTATGGTTACTTCAATGGGAAAGTGACTTATGAAACATTGGTCGATAAGAAAGACAGCCTGAAAGCAAGTATTCTTTATACGGTAGACATGAAGAATCCTTATTTTATAGATACGGTTTATTATCAGCGTTTCACTCCTCAAACGTTGCGCATTATGGAACGGGGACGTCGAATGTCTTATATAAGTCCCGGCGAGCAGTTTAACGTGGTCGATCTGGATGAAGAGCGTACCCGTATCAGTACGCTGTTGCGTAACCGGGGATATTTTTACTTCCGTCCCGATTATATGACTTATCAGGCAGATACGACATTGGTTCCCGGTGGACATATCAGCCTTCGTCTGATTCCCGTTCCGGGATTACCCGCTGCGGCACAACGTCCTTACTATGTAGGAGATGCTTCTGTTTACCTGTTTGGCAAGAATGGTGAGGCGCCCAATGACAGCATGATGTATAAGAATCTGAATATACATTATTATAAGAAATTGCAGGTACGTCCGAATATGCTTTATCGTTGGTTGAACTATCAACAGTTTGTGCGGAATGCACAGATGCGGGCTTCCAATCGTACCCGTCTTTACAGTCAGTATCGACAGGAGCAGGTGCAGGAGAAACTTAGCCAGTTGGGAATCTTCAGTTATCTGGATTTGCAATATGCTCCGAAAGATACGACAGCCGTTTGTGATACGCTGAACGTAACCATGCAGGCCACGTTTGCCAAGCCGCTGGACGCCGAACTGGAATTGAATGTCGTAACCAAAAGTAACGACCAAACCGGTCCCGGAGCATCATTCGGTGTCACCCGGAACAATGTATTCGGAGGTGGCGAAAGCTGGAACGTGAAGCTGAAAGGCTCTTATGAATGGCAAACCGGCGGAGGAGAAAAAAGCTCTTTGATGAACAGCTGGGAGATGGGAGTTTCTACCTCTCTGACTTTCCCGCGCGTGGTTTTCCCGCATTGGGGGAAAAGGGAGTTTGACTTCCCGGCTACCACTACATTCCGTTTATACATCGACCAGTTGAACCGTGCCAGGTATTATAAACTATTGTCATTCGGCGGAAATGCTACCTACGATTTCCAACCGACACGTACAAGCCGGCATAGTATCACCCCTTTCAAACTGACATTCAACGTCCTGCAACACCAATCGGAAGAGTTCAGGGAGATTGCCGATGCCAATCCTGCATTATATATCAGTTTGAAAGACCAGTTTATTCCTGCTATGGAATATACCTATACGTATGATAATGCCTCCGCACGCGGTATTAAAAATCCGATCTGGTGGCAATCGACTGTAACCTCTGCCGGTAACCTGACCTCGGTGATTTACCGTGCTTTCGGTCAGTCTTTCAGCAAAGAGGACAAGCGTTTGCTGAACGTCCCTTTCGCGCAGTTTGTGAAACTGAATACGGAATTCCGCCATTTGTGGAATATGGACAAGAATAATAAGATTGCTTCCCGTGTAGCTTTGGGCGCTCTCTTCGCCTACGGTAATGCAACGATAGCCCCTTACAGCGAACAATTCTATGTGGGTGGTGCCAACAGCATCCGCGCTTTTACGGTACGTAGCATCGGCCCGGGCGGATACCATCCGGCGGAAAGCCGCTACTCTTACCTCGACCAGACGGGTACTTTCCGTTTTGAGGCAAATGTAGAATACCGTTTCCGTATCTTTAAGAGCATTTGGGGAGCCACTTTCCTGGATGCGGGAAACGTTTGGCTGATGCGCAAGGATGAGGCCCGTCCCAATTCACAACTCGAACTGAAAACGTTCCCGAAACAGATCGCTTTGGGCACCGGTGTCGGTATTCGTTATGATATGGATATTCTTGTGTTCCGTCTTGATTTCGGTATTCCTTTGCATCTGCCTTACGATACAGAACGAAGCGGATATTACAATGTCACAGGATCCTTTATGAAGAATCTGGGAATACATTTTGCTATCGGTTATCCCTTCTAACGTTCTTTCTTTGTCTTGAAACAAAGAAAGAACCAAAGAAAATTCAAGGCTGCGTTTTTCCGGCTACTCCGGTGTTCTCTCCGGCTAAAGGGCAGAAACTCGCTTCGCTCAAACAGTCTGCCCTTTTTAACGCTGGAGAAAACGCCTGCGCTTAACGCCGGAAAAACGAGGCCGATCCCCTTTCGGCGTGTTTGCTGCATAGGTTATGAATTACCGGATTTCTAGATTTGTCATTGATGTACTTTTGATTCTGCATGGGTTTACATGCCGAAAGGTTTTCCGACCTACTTTTTTCTCCGTTAAGCGAACACCCGTAACGAAGCGTTAAAAAGGGCAGATTGTTTGAGCGAAGCGAGTTTCTGCCCTTTAGCGTAGTGAAGGGTGTGAGTAGGAGAAAAAAGTCAGTCTTGAATTTTTCTTTGTTTCTTTCTTTTGTTTCAAGACAAAAGAAAGAAAGTTTTTGTAAATTTGCAACGAAATCTGATGCCGTTGACATCACTAACCTTTTAATATTACACAATTTATGAAACCAACTTTATTCTTATTGGCAGCCGGTATGGGTAGCCGTTATGGAGGCTTGAAGCAATTAGACGGACTGGGTCCTAATGGCGAAACTATTATGGATTACTCAATCTATGATGCTATCAATGCCGGATTTGGCAAACTTGTATTTGTAATCCGCAAAGATTTTGAACAAGATTTCCGTGATAAAATTATTTCCAAATACGAAGGTCACATTCCTTGCGAACTGGTATTTCAGTCAATTGACGATCTTCCGGAAGGCTTTACTTGCCCGGCAGACCGTACCAAACCTTGGGGTACTAACCATGCAGTAATGATGGGTGCTGATGTGATTAAAGAACCGTTTGCAGTGATCAACTGCGATGACTTCTATGGTCGTGATTCTTTCCAGGTAATGGGCAAATTCCTTTCTGCTCTTCCTGAAAATTCAAAGAACGTTTATTCAATGGTAGGTTTTCGTGTAGGAAATACATTGAGCGAAAGCGGTACGGTATCTCGTGGTATCTGTAGTACAGATGCTAAAGGATTGTTGACATCTGTAGTAGAACGTACGAAGATTCAACGTCTGGACGGTGAAGTGAAATATATCGGTGATGATGGCGAATGGACGGCTACTCCCGACACGACTCCGGTAAGTATGAACTTCTGGGGATTCACTCCTGATTACTTCGCTTACAGCCAGGAATTCTTCAAGACTTTCCTTAGCGATCCGAAGAATATGGAAAACCTGAAGAGCGAGTTCTTCATCCCATTGATGGTAGATAAATTGATTAATGACGGAACTGCCACTGTTGAAGTACTGGATACTACCAGCAAGTGGTTCGGCGTCACTTATCCGGAAGACCGTCAGAGCGTAGTAGACAAGATTCAGGCATTGGTAGATGCCGGTGAATATCCTGCTAAGTTGTTCTAAAGAAGAGCCATTGATTAAGATAAAGAGCAGTCATTCATAAGAATGACTGCTTTTTTTGTTTTTCATAACGTATCATACTAAGTAGTATCTAATAAATATTCAGTATCTTTGCAGTCCAAAATGTTATAAATCAGAAGCAGAAGTGATTTCAGTAGAAGGATTATCAGTAGAATTTAATGCGACGCCGCTTTTTGAGGACGTCAGCTATGTAATTAATAAGAAAGACCGCATTGCGCTGGTCGGCAAAAATGGTGCCGGCAAATCAACCATGCTGAAGATATTGGCAGGTTTGCAGTCACCGACACGCGGAGTGGTAGCTACTCCGAAAGATGTAACCATCGGATATTTGCCACAGGTCATGATTCTTTCCGACAACCGGACGGTGATGGGAGAGGCAGAACTGGCATTCGAACATATATTTGAGCTTCAGGCGAAGTTGGAACGGATGAATCAGGAACTGGCGGAACGGACAGACTATGATTCGGAAGAATATCATCAGTTGATAGACCGTTTCACGCATGAAAACGACCGCTTCCTGATGATGGGCGGTACGAACTTTCAGGCGGAAATCGAACGGACACTTCTTGGATTGGGATTCAGCCGGGAAGATTTTGAACGCCCTACTTCGGAGTTTTCCGGTGGATGGCGTATGCGTATCGAATTGGCAAAACTGCTTTTACGACGCCCGGACGTGCTTTTGCTCGATGAGCCGACCAATCACCTTGATATTGAAAGTATCCAATGGTTGGAAAACTTTTTGTCTACACGTGCCAATGCAGTCGTATTAGTCAGCCATGACCGTGCTTTCCTGAATAACGTAACTACCCGCACCATCGAAATTACTTGCGGTCAGATTTACGACTACAAAGTGAAGTACGATGAATTTGTAGTCTTGCGTAAAGAACGCCGTGAGCAACAGCTCCGTGCTTACGAAAATCAGCAGAAACAAATACAAGATACGGAAGATTTTATTGAACGCTTCCGTTATAAAGCAACGAAGGCCGTACAGGTGCAAAGCCGTATCAAGCAACTGGAAAAGATAGACCGCATCGAAGTGGACGAGGAAGATAATTCCGCCTTGCGTTTAAAATTCCCTCCAGCCAGTCGTAGCGGAAACTATCCTGTGATTTGCGAAGATGTGCGCAAAGCGTATGGCAGCCATGTCGTTTTCCATGATGTCAACCTGACTATCAACAGGGGAGAGAAAGTGGCTTTCGTCGGAAAGAACGGAGAGGGTAAGTCTACCTTGGTGAAATGTATCATGGACGAAATTGATTTCGAAGGCAAACTAACGATCGGACATAATGTACAAATCGGTTATTTTGCGCAGAACCAGGCACAAATGTTGGATGAGAACCTGACTGTATTCGATACGATTGACCGAGTAGCGACAGGAGATATCCGTCTGAAGATACGTGATATACTGGGAGCTTTCATGTTTGGAGGCGAAGCTTCGGATAAAAAGGTGAAAGTCCTTTCCGGAGGAGAACGTACGCGATTGGCGATGATTAAACTTCTGCTGGAACCCGTAAATCTACTGATTCTGGACGAACCGACCAATCATTTGGATATGCGTTCGAAAGATGTTTTGAAGGAAGCTATCCGCGAATTTGACGGAACAGTGATTCTTGTCAGCCACGACCGTGATTTTCTGGATGGACTTGCGACTAAAGTATATGAGTTTGGTGGTGGACTTGTAAAAGAACACCTTGGAGGTATCTATGAATTCTTGCAAAAGAAAAAGATAGATAGCTTGAACGAGCTTCAGAAAGGAGCGGGACTGTCGGCTTCTCCTACGGCTTCAGCTAAAGGTAATGAACCTGAAACCGGTCAGCCTTCGGAGAATAAGCTCTCTTACGAAGCCCAGAAAGAACTTAATAAGAAGATTAAGAAACTCGAACGCCAGGTGGCGGACTGCGAAGCCTCAATAGAGGAAACCGAATCCGCGATTGCTATCGTAGAAGCGAAGATGGCAACTCCCGAAGGAGCTTCGGATATGCAGCTCTATGAACGGCATCAAAAACTGAAGCAACAGTTGGATGGCATTGTTGAAGAGTGGGAACGGGTTTCGATGGAACTGGAAGAAACGAAAAATTAGAACAAAATGCATATTTCCGGGCACTATGTGAGAGAAACGTTATACCTCGGTAGAAGGTATTCCTGGCGGGTATCTGTTTCTCGGTGTCGAAACAGGTGTTTCTCGTTGAGGAACGAGGCGTTCCTCGGTGTCGGTCACCTTCTTCCTCGGTGCCGGACTGCGGGTAGGATGATTGTTGATTAGAGAGACTATTTAATTATTTATACAATATGAAAGTAACCAAGTATTTACCAATTCTTGCCGTATGCCTTATGACAACAGGATGTAACAGTAAGAAAGAGGCCGTGCTGACGTCCGGTATCGACCTTGCTAATCTGGATACCACGGCTATGCCGGGTACAAGTTTTTATCAATATGCCTGTGGAGGTTGGGTGAAAGATCATCCGCTGACAGACGAGTATTCACGTTTCGGTACATTCGACATGTTGCGCGAAAACAGTCGTGAACAACTGAAAGCATTGATTGCCGAATTGGCAGCGAAGAAAGATAACGCACCGGGCAGTGCTGCGCAGAAAGTAGGCGATCTTTATAATATCGCAATGGATAGCGTGAAGCTGAACCAGGAAGGTGTAGCTCCGATCAAAGCAGAACTGGCAGCCATTGACGCTCTCAAGGATAAAGGAGAAATCTATGCATATATCGCCGAGAGCCAGAAGAAAGGCATCCGTCCTTACTTCACCATGTTCGTAAGTGCAGATGATATGAACAGTTCCATGAATATCGTACAGACCTATCAAGGTGGTATCGGAATGGGACAGCGTGACTATTATCTGGAGAATGACGAGCAGACTAAAAATATCCGTAATAAATATCAGGAACATATCGCCAAAATGTTCCAGTTGGCAGGTTATGATGAGGCTACTGCACAGAAAGCTGTGAAAGCAGTGATGAACATCGAAACTCGCCTAGCGAAAGCGGCTCGTTCACAAGTGGAATTGCGTGATCCTCATGCTAATTATAACAAGATGGATAGGGCGACGCTGAAAAAGAACTTCCCGACTTTTGACTGGGATACTTATTTCACCGTTTCCGGTTTGAAAGATTTGGAAGAAGTGAACGTAGGTCAGCCTGCTGCCATGAAGGAAGTAGCCGATGTGATAAACACCGTATCACTGGACGATCAGAAACTGTACCTCCAATGGGGATTGATAGATGCTGCCGCTTCTTATCTAAGCGATGATTTTGAAGCACAAAACTTCGACTTCTACAGTAGGACAATGTCTGGTAAGAAAGAAATGCAACCTCGCTGGAAACGTTCCGTGAGCACCGTAGATGGTGTACTTGGCGAAGTGGTAGGACAGATGTATGTAGAGAAGTACTTCCCGGCTGCTGCCAAAGAACGTATGGTTACACTGGTGAAGAACCTGCAAACTTCTTTGGGAGAACGTATCAAAGGTTTGGAATGGATGAGTGAACCGACCAAGGAAAAAGCGTTGGAGAAACTGGCAACCTTCCATGTAAAAATAGGTTATCCTGATAAATGGAAAGATTACTCCGCACTGGAGATCAAAGATGATTCTTACTGGGCAAATATCGAGCGTGCCAACGAATGGGATTATAACGAAATGATTGCCAAAGCCGGCAAACCGGTAGACAAGGATGAATGGTTGATGACTCCTCAAACTGTGAACGCTTATTATAACCCGACTACTAATGAAATCTGTTTCCCGGCAGCTATCCTGCAACCTCCGTTCTTCGATATGAATGCGGACGATGCTATGAACTACGGTGCAATCGGCGTGGTAATCGGCCATGAGATGACTCATGGATTTGACGATCAGGGACGTCAATATGACAAAGACGGAAACCTGAAAGACTGGTGGACAGAAGAAGATGCTAAAAAGTTCGAAGAACGGGCACAGGTGATGGTTAACTTCTTTGACAGCATTGAAGTAGCTCCGGGCGTACACGCAAACGGTAGCCTGACACTTGGAGAGAACATTGCCGACCACGGAGGTTTGCAAGTTTCTTTCCAGGCATTCAAGAATGCAACAGAAGCCGCACCACTGGAAATTGTTGACGGATTTACTCCGGAACAACGTTTCTTCCTGGCTTACGCTAATGTGTGGGCAGGAAATATCCGTCCGGAAGAAATTCTCCGATTAACCAAACTTGATCCTCACTCATTAGGCAAATGGCGTGTGGACGGTGCTCTTCCTCATATCCAGAATTGGTATGAAGCATTCAAAATCACCGAACAGGATTCGATGTTCGTACCTAAAGAAAAACGAGTATCTATCTGGTAATAGTTTTTGAATAGAGAACATATATGCGAAGAGGCGTTGATTTTCCGTTGAGGAGAGTCAACGCTTTTTTTTATTAATTCACACCTTATTTATTACGTACGATAAACAATATTTCGTAACTTTGCACACCAAATACTTAATAAGCAATTCAATGTCAGAGTCTAAAAGAATAAAAACTGCATTGGTATCTGTATACCATAAAGAAGGTTTGGATGAAATTATTACCAAACTTCATGAAGAGGGAGTAGAGTTTTTGTCGACAGGCGGAACTCGTCAGTTTATTGAATCATTGGGATATCCTTGCAAGGCAGTGGAAGATTTGACCACTTATCCTTCTATTCTCGGTGGTAGAGTAAAGACATTACATCCGAAAATTTTCGGAGGTATTCTTTGTCGTCGCGGCCTGGAACAGGATATGCAACAGATTGAGAAATATGAAATTCCCGAGATAGATCTGGTTATTGTTGATTTGTATCCGTTCGAAGCTACCGTAGCTTCCGGTGCATCTGAAGCAGACATTATTGAAAAAATCGATATAGGCGGAATCTCACTGATTCGTGCCGCAGCCAAGAACTACAACGATGTAATCATCGTAGCTTCTCAAGCTCAATACAAACCATTATTGGATATGTTGATGGAGCACGGCGCTACTTCTTCACTCGAAGAACGTCGCTGGATGGCTAAAGAAGCATTTGCCGTTTCTTCTCACTACGATTCGGCTATTTTCAACTATTTCGATGCCGGCGAAGGTTCTGCTTTCCGTTGCTCTGTTAATAGCCAGAAGCAACTTCGTTACGGTGAGAACCCACATCAGAAAGGTTATTTCTACGGAAATCTGGAAGCAATGTTCGACCAGATTCACGGAAAAGAAATCTCTTATAACAATCTTCTCGACATCAATGCAGCCGTTGACTTGATCGACGAATTCGATGACCTCACTTTCGCTATCCTGAAACACAACAACGCTTGCGGATTAGCTTCCCGTGCTACAGTTTTGGAAGCTTGGAAAGACGCATTGGCCGGTGATCCGGTTTCTGCTTTCGGAGGTGTATTGATTACGAATGGTGTCATCGACAAAGAAGCTGCGGAAGAAATCAACAAGATTTTCTTCGAAGTGATTATCGCGCCGGATTATGATGTGGATGCACTCGAAATCCTGGGACAGAAAAAGAACCGCATCATCCTCGTTCGTAAGGAAGCTAAATTGCCTAAGAAACAATTCCGTGCTTTGCTGAATGGCGTATTGGTGCAGGATAAAGATACTAATATTGAAACGGTAGCCGACCTGAAAACCGTGACAGACAAAGCTCCTACTCCGGAAGAAGTGGAAGATATGTTGTTTGCCAACAAAATTGTAAAGAACAGCAAATCCAACGCCATCGTATTGGCAAAGGATAAACAACTTCTTGCAAGCGGTGTAGGACAGACTTCACGTGTAGACGCATTGAAACAAGCAATTGAAAAAGCCAAATCATTCGGCTTCGACCTGAATGGTGCAGTCATGGCTTCCGATGCCTTCTTCCCGTTCCCCGACTGTGTGGAAATTGCAGATAAAGAAGGTATTACGGCTGTTATCCAACCGGGAGGTTCGGTAAAAGACGATTTATCATTTGCTTATTGCAATGAGCACGGTATGGCGATGGTGACTACCGGTATCCGTCATTTTAAACACTAATATTAATGAAGAATGAAGAACTAATAATGAAGAATGACTGCACGTGACAGCATCCTCATTCTTAATTCTTCATTCTTAATTCTTCATTTAAAAATATGGGATTATTTTCTTTTACACAAGAGATAGCAATGGACTTGGGCACAGCCAATACTATCATCATCACGAACGGAAAAATCGTGGTGGATGAGCCTTCGGTTGTAGCTCTGGATCGCCGTACAGAAAAGATGATTGCCGTGGGGGAAAAGGCGAAGTTGATGCATGAAAAAACCCACGAAAACATACGTACCATCCGTCCGTTGAGAGACGGAGTGATTGCCGACTTCTATGCTTGCGAGCAGATGATGCGCGGTTTGATAAAGCAGGTGAATACTCGCAACCATTTGTTTTCACCTTCTCTTCGCATGGTGATTGGCGTTCCTTCGGGAAGTACGGAAGTTGAACTCCGTGCTGTCCGTGACTCTGCGGAACATGCCGGCGGTCGTGATGTTTATTTGATTTTCGAGCCGATGGCTGCGGCAATCGGTATCGGCATCGACGTAGAAGCTCCGGAAGGAAACATGATTGTCGATATAGGTGGTGGATCTACGGAAATTGCCGTTATCTCTTTGGGAGGTATCGTTTCCAACAACTCCATCCGCACAGCCGGTGATGACCTGACAGAGGATATTCGCGAATATATGAGCCGTCAGCACAATGTGAAAGTCAGCGAGCGTATGGCAGAACGTATCAAAATCAATGTAGGTGCTGCTTTAACCGAACTGGGTGATGATGCTCCGGAAGATTATATCGTTCATGGTCCGAACCGTATCACAGCTCTTCCGATGGAAGTGCCTGTATGTTACCAGGAAGTAGCTCACTGTCTGGAGAAATCAATTTCAAAGATCGAAACTGCTATCTTGAGTGCATTGGAAAATACACCTCCTGAACTGTATGCTGATATTGTGCACAATGGTATCTATCTCTCCGGAGGTGGTGCATTGCTTCGTGGACTGGATAAGAGATTGACCGATAAGATCAATATTCCTTTCCATATTGCGGAAGATCCTTTGCATGCAGTTGCCAAAGGTACAGGAGTGGCATTGAAGAACGTAGACCGTTTCTCTTTCTTAATGAGATAAACCGGGGATGAGGAATTTATTAAACTTCCTTCTGAAATACAATTACTGGTTCCTCTTCATCTTATTGGAGGTAGCCAGTTTTGTTTTGTTATTTCGGTTCAACCGTTATCAGCAGAGTGCATTCTTCACTTCTGCCAATACGGTTGTGGGGGCGGTTTATGAAGTTTCGGGAGGGATTTCCTCTTATTTTCATCTGAAATCGGTCAATGAAGATCTGTTGGATCGCAACATGGTGCTCGAACAACAGATCACTAATCTGGAAAAAGCATTGAGAGAGCAGCAGCTCGATTCTATGGCCATCAACAGCATCCGGCAGGTGCCGCAAGCGGATTATCAGTTGTTTAAAGCGCATGTGATAAAGAACAGTTTGAATCTGGTTGATAATTATATCACGCTCGATAAAGGTTCCTCTTCCGGTATTCGCTCCGAAATGGGAGTGGTGGATGGTAATGGGATTGTAGGGATTGTTTATGAAACCTCTCCTTCCTACTCGGTGGTGATTTCGGTACTGAACAGCAAGTCGAATATCAGTTGCAAGATTATCGGCAGTGATTATTTCGGCTACCTGAAATGGGAACATGGAGATTCGCGCTATGCTTATCTGAAAGACTTGCCTCGTCATGCAGAGTTTAATTTGGGAGATACAGTCGTTACCAGTGGTTTCTCCACCGTCTTTCCCGAAGGTATAATGGTGGGAACGGTAGATGATATGTCCGACTCTAATGACGGACTTTCCTATCTGTTGAAAATCAAGCTGGCTACTGATTTCGGTAAGTTGAGTGACGTTCGGGTGGTAGCCCGGACAGGTCAGGAAGAACAGAAGAAACTTGAAAACAAGGTGATGAAAGAATGATTATTACTTATATACATAGAATCGGATGGTTTATCGGCTTGGTACTTCTTCAGGTGCTAATCCTTAATAGTGTACATATTGCCGGCTATGCTACTCCTTTTCTCTATATCTATTTTATTCTGAAATTCAGCTCCGGCACTTCCCGGAATGAACTGATGTTGTGGGCTTTTTTCTTCGGGCTGACCATTGATATATTCTCCGATACTCCGGGAATGAATGCGGCAGCTACCGTATTGCTTGCCTTTCTCCGTCCCTCTTTGCTTCGTCTGTTCATGCCTCGTGATAATCCGGACAGCCTTATTCCCTCTTTCAAGACGATGGGAATCAGTCCTTTCTTAAAATATACCACTGCAAGTGTTTTTGTGCACAGTCTGGCATTACTCTCCATTGAGTTCTTCTCATTTACCAGCATTTGGCTGTTACTGTTGCGAGTGCTTCTTTGCACTATTCTGACTGTAACCTGTATCATAGCTATAGAAGGGATTAAGAAGTAACGATGGCAAAAGATTATATCTTAGAGAAGCGCAAATTTGTAATCGGAGGCATTGCTATCTCCATTGTTTTGATTTATCTGATACGTCTTTTTGTATTGCAGATCACGACTGATGACTACAAGAAGAATGCTGACAGTAACGCTTTTCTGAATAAGATCCAATACCCCTCGCGTGGCGCTATTTATGACCGGACCGGTAAACTATTGGTATTCAACCAGCCGGCATACGACATAACGATCGTGCCAAAGGAAATAGAGAATCTGGACACACTCGATTTATGCCAATCGCTGAATATCACCCGTGCGCAGTTTCTCAAAATTATGAGCGACATGAAAGACCGTCGCCGCAATCCGGGGTATTCCCGCTATACCAACCAGTTGTTTATGTCACAACTTTCGGCGGAAGAATGTGGTGTCTTTCAGGAAAAGCTGTTTAAGTTTCGTGGCTTTTATATCCAACGGCGTACCATTCGCCAATATTCGTACAATGCTGCCGCCCATGCTTTGGGAGATATCGGAGAAGTCTCCGCAAAAGAAATGGAAGCGGATGAAGAAGGATACTACATCCGTGGGGATTATGTCGGCAAGTTAGGAGTCGAGAAATCGTATGAAAAGTATCTGCGTGGCGAGAAAGGAATTGAGATTCTGCTTCGCGATGCGCACGGTCGTATCCAGGGACATTATATGGATGGTGAATATGACCGTCCTTCCGTTCCCGGCAAGAACCTGACATTGAGTTTGGATATTGACTTACAGATGCTGGGAGAACGTTTATTAAAAAATAAGATTGGAAGCATTGTGGCTATTGAACCGGAGACCGGAGAAATCCTTTGTCTGGTATCCTCTCCCAATTATGACCCGCATTTGATGATTGGCCGCCAGCGTGGCAAGAACCATCTGGCCTTGCAACGTGATATGACCAAACCGCTTTTGAATCGTGCCCTGATGGGAGTGTATCCTCCGGGATCTACGTTCAAAACAGCGCAAGGACTGACGTTTCTGCAAGAAGGAATTATCACCGAACAAAGTCCGGCATTCCCTTGCTCACATGGATTCCATTACGGAAGATTGACAGTAGGCTGTCATGCTCACGGATCTCCCTTGCCATTGATTCCGGCTATTGCTACATCGTGCAACTCCTATTTCTGTTGGGGATTGTTCCGTATGTTTGGCGATCGTAAATACGGTTCGCCACAAAACGCCATTACGGTCTGGAAAGACCACATGGTTTCGCAAGGATTTGGCTACAAACTGGGAGTTGATTTGCCGGGAGAGAAACGGGGCTTGATTCCGAATGCGCAGTTCTACGATAAAGCCTATCGCGGACATTGGAACGGACTGACAGTAATCAGTATCTCTATCGGACAGGGGGAAATTCTATCCACTCCCCTTCAGATTGCTAACCTGGGAGCAACGATTGCTAACAGAGGATACTTTGTGACACCGCATATTGTAAAGGAAATCCAAGATAATCAGTTGGACAGCATCTATCGCGTACCACGTTATACCACTATTGAGAAAAGACATTATGAATCAGTCGTAGAAGGGATGCGTGGCGCAGCCACCGGAGGAACTTGTCGTATGCTGTCAGTGATGGTTCCGGATTTGGAAGCCTGTGGAAAAACGGGTACTGCGCAGAACCGCGGACACGACCACTCGGTATTTATGGGCTTTGCGCCGATGAACAAACCGAAGATAGCTATTGCCGTCTATGTAGAGAACGGCGGATGGGGTGCTACTTACGGAGTTCCTTTCGGCGCACTGATGATGGAACAGTATTTGAAAGGCAAGCTCTCGCCGGAGAATGAGTTGAGGGCGGAAGAATTTAGTAACAGAGTGATATTATATGGTAACGAGGAACGATAGTTTGTGGAAAACGCTGGACTGGGTAACGATTTTTATTTACCTGCTCCTGATTGTCGGCGGATGGTTTAGCGTCTGCGGAGCCAGCTATGACTATGGCGAACGCGACTTCCTCGACTTCTCGACCCGTGCCGGCAAGCAGTTCGTGTGGATTATCTGTTCCTTCGGGCTCGGATTCGTGCTGTTGATGCTGGAAGACCGTATGTATGATATGTTCGCGTACATTATATATGTGGGGATGATTCTCCTGCTCATTGTTACCATCTTCATAGCACCGGACACCAAAGGATCACGCTCGTGGCTTGTCATGGGGCCTGTGAGCCTGCAACCCGCCGAGTTTGCCAAGTTCGCTACGGCCTTGGCGTTGGCTAAATACATGAATTCTTATTCATTCAGTATCAAGAAAGAAAAGTGTGCCTTTATCCTGGGGTTCATCATTCTTCTTCCGATGTTATTGATTATCGGTCAGCGGGAGACAGGATCTGCATTGGTTTATCTTGCTTTTTTTCTGGTTCTTTATCGTGAAGGAATGCCGGGAGTAGTGCTTTTTGCGGGCGTATGTGCGGTAATCTACTTTGTGGTCGGCATCCGTTTTGATGAAGTCTTTATCGCCGATACTCCTACACCACTGGGAGAATTTATCGTATTACTATTGATCTTATTATTTGCCGGTGGTATGGTGTGGGTATATCGTAAGAAATGGTCTGCTACCCGCAATATCATTGGTGGAAGTTTGGCTATATTACTGATTGCTTATTTAATATCCGAATATTGGGTGCATTTTAGCCTCGTTTGGGTGCAATGGACGCTTTGTATTGTGGTGATAGGCTATCTGATTTATTTGGCATTAAGTGAGCGGCAGCGTACTTATTTCCTGATTGCCCTGTTTACAATCGGTTCTGTCGGCTTCCTGTATTCCAGCAATTATGTATTTGATAATGTGCTCGAACCTCACCAGCAAGTCCGTATCAAAGTAGTGCTCGGTTTGGAAGAAGATTTGACCGGTGCCGGATACAACGTGAATCAGTCCAAGATTGCCATCGGTTCCGGTGGGTTGACAGGAAAAGGGTTCCTGAATGGTACGCAAACAAAATTAAAGTACGTGCCCGAACAGGATACCGACTTTATATTCTGTACAGTGGGTGAGGAACAAGGATTTGTCGGTTCGGCTGCTGTCTTGTTGGCTTTCCTGATTTTGATCTTACGATTAATCTTCCTGTCCGAGCGGCAGACTTCCAACTTTGGGCGGGTTTATGGATATTCGGTCGTCAGTATTTTCCTTTTCCACTTATTTATTAATATCGGTATGGTACTGGGGTTAACTCCGGTTATCGGTATTCCATTGCCTTTCTTCAGCTATGGAGGTTCTTCTTTATGGGGATTTACGATATTGCTGTTTATCTTCCTGCGCATTGATGCAGGACGTGGCAGAAGACTCTAATCTTACTGCTTCTCAATACGGATACCTACATCGCTCAATCCTTGTAACTTTTCATCTTTCATTCCGCTCATAATTTTAATAGTATAATTTGCAGGATGTAAAGGGCGAACAGATGTAATAAAAGTTTCCGATTGGTAAATGCTTCCCCATCCGTGTCCCGTCCATCTTCCGGTAGAGTCAGCCAGGCAGAAAGCAATGGTATCAGTGCGCCATACCGTAGAATCCTGTAAATTCTGACTGATAAATAAATGGAGGTCATGATAAGGATATTCGATACTGTTGCGGACTTCCGCAAAAAGCCGGAGAGTAGTGGGAACGCTGTCAGTTATGGGAATCTGAAAAGAGAGTGTATCACTCTTTCCCCATCCCTTGTTGGGAAGGGATTGATAAGAGTGATACACTGTATGTTCATTGCAGGCTGTCAGTAAGCAAGCGCTGAATAGACTCAATATACTATTCTTGAGTAGGCTTTTCATTAGTTGACTGTTTCTCCTGATTCTGATTTCTTTCCGGCCTAGAAGGACGCTCGTGGTTGGGACGACGTTCTTGACGTTCCTGTCCTTGCTGTTCGCGTTGACGGTCTTGTTGCTGCGGACGTTCCTGATTCGACCGTTCCTGTCCTTGTGGACGTTCCTGATTTGATCCTCTTTCCGGACGTCTGTTTTCGTTGTTCCGTCCTTGGTTCTGTCCTCTGTTCCGGTTGTTGTTATTGTTATTTCTCGGGCGGTTGTCTCTTTCCCCTCTGTTGCCGTTTTCTGACTGTTGCGGGCGGTTTTCATTTTCCCGTTGAGGTTGTTGCGGACGATTGCCGCCTTCTGCTTGCTGTTGCGGGCGGTTTCCGTTATTATTGTTTCCTTTCTTCTTCTTTTTATTATTCCGGTTAGCATTATTGCCGCCCTCTTTATTATTCCGGCTGCGGTCGAAACGGGTAACACTTTCCTGTTCCAGCAAGTCAACAGGTTTTCTCGGTTCCGGTTTCTTTTCTTCTTCGAGCAAGCTGTCCGGTTTCATCCCTTTCTTATTCATGGAGATTACTTCAAACGCACGTTTGCCGCTGATAGTGACCAGATTGGCTGGGAAGTTTTTATCCGTAGAATAAGAAACCTGATTGCTTAGAATATCCGCTTTGAAGAAATAGAAAGTACCATCTTTCGTTTCTAGCTCTATCTCTCTTGAAGGGAGACGTTTTTGTGCTTCCACATAACAGTCCACTTCGTAGTTCAGACAGCATTTCAGCTTAGCGCACTGTCCGGCAAGTTTCTGCGGATTCAATGAGATATCCTGAAAACGGGCTGCACTGGTAGAAACAGAGACGAAGCTCGTCATCCATGTAGCGCAGCAAAGTTCGCGTCCGCAAGGGCCAATCCCGCCGATGCGTCCTGCTTCCTGACGGGCACCGATTTGTTTCATTTCGATACGTACGCGGAATGCTTCGGCCAATACTTTAATCAGTTGCCGGAAGTCTACCCGCTCATCGGCGATATAGTAGAAAATAGCTTTGTTGCCATCCCCTTGATACTCCACGTCTCCGATTTTCATATCCAGATTGAGATTCAACGCAATCTGACGCGCACGAATCATCGTAGCGTGTTCTTTGGCTTTGGCTTCGTTGAACTTTTCCATATCTACCGGCTTGGCTTTCCGATAGACACGCTTAATTTCCGTATCTGCTTTGAAGTTTGCTTTCTTCATTTGCAGGGGAACGAGCCGGCCGGTCAATGTAACCACGCCGATGTCATGGCCGGGAGCCGCTTCAACGGCAACTACATCTCCTTTTTCCAGTTTAATCTTGTTGCTGTTCCGAAAATATCCCTTCCGGGTATTTTTGAATTGCACTTCCACCATGTCACTCTCTTCCGCATTGCCCGGAATGTCCGCCAGCCAATCGTAGGTGTTCAGCTTTTTATCTTGTCGGGAGCATCCTTTGCAGCAAAGGCCACCGCTTCCATTATGAAGTTTATATTCCATAAGTTTATATATTTATTATTGCTTCAACAGTACAATCATCTTCAGCGAGAAGTCGAAGAATACCATTTTAGCATTTACATTCTGTTCTATATGTAGTTGCGCTTCGCTTAATTCGTCCATGATACCCATCACATTCCGTTCGTTGACAAAAGGCGCAAAGCGGGTTGCAAAATTCTGTTCATTAATCGTCATATACGTCAAATTGCGCTGGTGCAGGTTGAAGATAAAATTCTCCCGAATCATGCGCTGGCAATATTCCAGGAAGTTCTTCTGACGTTCACGTCCCATGCCCGCCACTTGCTCGCTCCACATTTTCATCTCCCTGATTTTCCGTTGGTAAGACAACCGCATCAGGCTGACAAACAAGTCAAAAAACAACTGGTTCTCTTCATTCAGATGAATTGTTTCGAGTGCCTTGATAAAATTCCCATTTGCCAGATGGGCAATGGAAATACTGTCGGCAGGCAAAATGTTATATTTAGTCTGTAATACCCGGTCGATGCTGGCTTCATCAATCTTCCGCACATTCATGCGCTGGGTACGGCTTAGGATAGTGGGCAGAATCATGTCCGGCGCTTCCGATACCAATAAGAAAACCGTTTTTTCGGGCGGTTCCTCAAGCAACTTCAGCAGTTTGTTGGCACACACCGGATGCATTTTTTCCGGCAGCCATACAATCGTAATCTTAAATCCCCCTTCACTGGATTTCAAACTAAGCTTTTTCAGAATCTCGTCACTCTCTTTGGCATAGATCAATGCTTGTGAGTTCTCCGCATCCATCTCTCCCAACCAGTGATTGAGATTAAAGTAAGGATGATTGATAACAAACGGTCGCCAGTCGGCTATATAATCATCGCATACTTCCTTTTTCCCCTTTGCGCTTTTCACGATAGGGAATACGAAATGTACGTCGGGATGCACCAGTTTATTGAATTTCACGCAGGACGGACACGTTCCGCAGGCATCAGTCTCCCCCCGATTAGTGCAACTGATGTAACGTGCGTATGCAATAGCCAACGGCATTTTCCCGACCCCTTCCGGGCCGCAGATAAGCTGGGCATGTGGAATACGCCCCTCATTCACTTCCTGAATGAGCCGTTGCTTGATTTCTTCTTGTCCGATTACGTCTCTGAAAAACATATCAATAAATGATTTTGGCTACTTCTTTGATACTGTCTACTGCTCCGATAGAGTAGAAATGAATACTCGGCACTCCGTGAGCCATCAACTCCTTGCACTGGGCTACACACCATTCGATACCTACTTGCTCGGCTTCCGCGTCATTCTTGCATTTCAAAGCCTCTTTCACCAAGTCTTCCGGCAAATCCACTTTGAAAGTCTTTGGAATCATGCTTAGTTGAGACAGCTTCTTGAACGGCTTGATTCCCGGAATGATAGGTATATTGATACCTGCCGCCTTCGCCTGCTCCACAAATTCAAAATATTTCCTGTTATCGTAGAACAACTGCGTCACGGCATATTCCGCCCCGTTCTCCACTTTTTTCTTCAGCCAGTAAAGGTCAGTCTCGATATTAGGCGCTTCTTCGTGCTTCTCCGGATAACAAGCTACCCCGTATGAAAACGGCGTACTGCTGACTTTCATCTCCGAACCGTCTACAAAAATACCTTTATTGAAATTATTGATTTGTTCCTGCAACTCGATAGCATGATGATAACCGTCACCTTCCGGTGTAAATACCGACTCATGTTTCGCTTTGTCACCACGCAACACCAGTAATTCCGTGATATTCAGAAATTGCAGGTCGAGCAACACATACTCGGTTTCTTCACGTGTGAATCCGCTGCACAAAATATGCGGGACTACCGTAATATTGTATTTGTTCTGGATGGCGGCAGCCACGGCAACCGTTCCTGGACGCCTTCTCAAGCGGTTTCTCTGAAACAATCCGTTACCGAGGTCTTTATACACATATTCGCTGCGGTGAGTAGTGATATTGATATATTTCGGGTCAAATTCCCGAAGCGTATCGATTGTCTGATATAACTTTTCTATTCCCGTTCCTTTCAGCGGTGGAAGTATCTCGAAAGAAAAAGCAGTTTTCTTGTTGCTATGTATTAAATCAATTACTTTCATTCTTTTTTTGCTAATGTTCGTTATCTACTTGGATTAAACGTGCATATTGGGACAAAAATACGAAAAAAGAAAGATTTCTTCTTGATTTACTCTAAAATAGTTTTGTTTTTATCGTACTATAATAGATAAAAGAGGGAATATCCCCTGCAGGATACACCCTCTTTTGCCTAATTATTATATTAGAATTTACTTGTCGAGGAATGATTTCTTCATTCTGGCGATGTCCGTCAGATAATCTTGTAAATCCTGTTCATGTTCTTCCTCTTCGGCAAGAATATGTTTGGCAATGTCGCAGGTAGTGAAATCTTTCCCATTGGTAAAATCTGCAATTTCCTGATAACGAAGGATTGCGCAGCGTTCGGAGGCTACATTATCTTTCAGCAAACTGACAGAGTCGAACCCCTGCGGAGCATCATATTTGCATCTTGCCAACTCGAACCATTGCTTCGGGTCAAGCACCGGAACTCCTTCCAACTCAATGATACGGTCAGCGAGCAGTTGCGCATGTCTGCGCTCTTCTTCGGCATGTTCCTCAAATTCACCCTGTACATCGGCGCGCATGGCACCTTCCACTACTAATGCACCTACCCAATATTGATAGTATGCCAACCATTCTTCAGCTAATGCTGCGTTCAACTGTGCGATCAAACTTTCTACATCTAGTTTCCCTTGTAGAATTTTTACACTTTCTCTAGCCATAATTTTTATGTTTAGGTTACTATGTTTAAGTTGCCTATGTAACAGGCAGGGGAGATTTTTGTTTATGGCTCATTGAGAATTTAACAGAAAGATAGCTTTACCTACACATAAGTTTGTAAAGTGCTTTTTTATCTGCCACCTGCAACGAAATTGAATTATCTTATTGAAAATAAACGTATTACAGCGTTGCAGATACCTGTTGCAGATACGTTGCAGATGTAGTATCTGCAACGCATCTGTTGGTCTTATAAAACTCGTACAACATGGTAGACAGTACCTCTGTGTACACGTTTCGACGGGATTTCATGTTTACGGAGAACTCGCCCGAACACACTTACCCGCTTGTTTGACAACGGTATGGCACTGCTTTTCTTTATATCTTCCAAAATCTCCGCCGGTGAGAGCCATTCGCCATCCTCTTTCTCTTTGGCCGGACGGAAATAACGGTAAAACAACTGTTCTTCGAGCGAAACTTGTTCAAATTCACGGTTGCTTCTGGTCATAATCTGCTCTTCGGACTGGTCGAACCAGTAACGTTCGCCGTGGTCGAGCTCATACATGGCCTGCGCGTAAAGCTGTTCATAATCTATCGCCTTGTTTGTATCTATCGTTCCGGTTACTTCGATGCAGATAAAGCGGCGGCTGCCCGTAGGGTCGGTCAGCAAATCCTTTTGGTTGCTCGTCGCGATGAATGAAGCATAACGGCGCATTTCAAGTACGGCGTTTCCATAAGGTTTGCGCATATTTACAATCGGTTTTTGCAGGATATGTTTCAGGTATCCTTGTTGGGTGGCGCTGATCTGGTCGAACTCGTCAATGTTGATGAGCGCAAAACGATTGAGATACAATTCGGCATCCGTCTTTCGTGAGAAATCGATGCTGTCCGTATAGTATGCACGCATGGCGGGCGGGATGAGGCTGCGGCAGAATGTCGATTTACGGCAACCTTGCGGGCCTACCAGCAGGGGCGAAACATTATTCGCATATTTCTTATCTGTCCCACGCCAGTGCATGACCATGTTGAGAAACCAGCGGTGAAACAAGTCTACCCAATGCTTGTTTTCGCAGGGAACGGTTTGTGCCAGTCCGCGGATACGGTCTTTGCCGTCCCAGACGGGGAGATGGTAGAGGAAATCTTCCAACGGATTGAATACGGGGATGCGGTTGGAGTAGATATACCGGCTTATGTCCCTGTCCCATAGCGGAATACCTTCGGCTTGCGCATCTAGTGCGATACTGTTCAGCACCCGTTTGTTGATAGGATTGAAGTAAAAATGGAATGAGTTCCGTTCGCGGTATTCCACTTCTCCCACTTGGGTGTTGTAACGGAATTCGTAGCGCCTATTCATAAACTCCTCTGTCTGGAGTGACAGGTACTGTTCTTTCCCTAAGCTGCTCTTCTTTCCGAACCCTTTTTGTTCTTCATATACATTCTTGACCAACTGACGGATGAGCACCTCTTGCCGGCGCAGGTAATAGTGGAAAATAGTACGTTTCACCGTTTCCTCTTCGGGAATGCCCGAATGGAAGCAGTTGACTGCCAGTTGTGTCACCATAGCCTGAAAGTCTTCCCCTCTTTCGGGTGCACCTTCATCTTCCGCTTCGTAGATTTCTTCATGGGTCTTTCTCAAAGCCGCTTCGAAAAGCATGAATACAGCGCGCTCCGTGTCATATCCCGGTACGGCCCGTGTCAACGGTGACTTTTCCGAGCGTACCGCTTCCCGATAAGTCAGTTCTTCGGGCATCCCTGACGGTTGCGACAGATAAAACGGAACGGAATCCGGTCTGTACATAAGTTCCGGGTCGTGTGATAGCCGTGAGTACTGTTCCAGACTAGGCTCTTTGGGTAAAATGCTGAACGGAATTTGCGGCTGATAGCATTTCACGGCCAAACGATAGGCATGCGCATGAAATATCTCCGCTTCTTCTCTTTTCTGTGGAAGCGAATTGTCAGGGCGTGTAAATTTCGCCCATATTTTCACTGTCCGTCCGCTCGAACCGGTAAAGACGCAGTGAGTCTGCGGCTGTTCCCATGCCAATTGTTTTACCAGTGCAATCTCCGGACTGCCTGACAACGGTCCGACGGTCAGTTCAACTATTCCGTTATAACTTTTCATTTGTTTTCCACCTTCCGCCCTGCGGAATTCCGCAGCCGGAAGAATCTTCGGAAGCTTGTCTGCTTCGTAGCAGCGTGAGTCGGGCAGGGAATATCGCAACACTTCTCTGAAAGCGGACACAGGCTGTGTCTTTGTTTCTGTCCGTGTTTTTCCTATCCACGTTTCCATATCCATTGTAGTCAGCGCAGTAGTTTTGTCCTTGTCTCTTAATTGAGTGATTTTCATCTTTTGTTTTGTTAATAATATTCTGCTAAGTTAGTCATATTTGCCCGTTCTTGCAAATAAACATGGATATTTTATCTGTTTATCCTTTTTATCCGTACATTTGTAGAATTTAATAACAATAAAACCGATAAACAGCAATGAAAGAACCATTCGATTATTCCATCGTTCCTTATACTTTCGGCTTGTGTGCAGCCGAAGAATGTCCGCGTGCCACGACTTGTCTGCGGCATATCGCCTTAGAGTATGCTCCGGCGGAGCGGGTTTTCCTGTCAATAATGAATCCCAACCGGCTGAAAGCGATGAAAAGTGCTTGTGATTATTACCGTTCCAATGAGAAAGTGCGTTATGCACGCGGCTTTATGCGTACGATTAGTGCTCTTACGGTTCGTGTGGCAGATACCTTTCGCTATCGTATGATTGAATATATGGGTAGAAAGAACTATTATTTGAAACGTAGGGGAGACATGAACCTTAGTCCGGTCGAACAACGGCGGATTATTGCCGTAGCCAAGGAGCTTGGCGTTAGTCTGGATGAGTATTTCGACGGTTACGTGGAGGATTATAACTGGGGTTAGTCTTGTATATCTCCTTCTCTGAAAATCTTTAGCTACGGTTTCGCTGTCGTTTCTCTATATGGAAACTCCAGTGTCTCTAGCGGGAAACGCTAGTATCTCTGGCTGGAAACTCTCGTTTCCATGCGCGGAAACTGTAGTTTCCCGCCTGGGAACCGGAGTTCTGACGCAGGAAACGAGCGCTTCAATGATAGGAAAATAAACTTTGATGCTTGGTGTGCAATATTTCTTCTTACCGCTGTGTTGCAGATACTTTTATCTGCAACGTATCTGCAACGGTATCTGCAACGCTATAATTGTTTATCAGTCAGCTTGTTATTTCGATTTTGTTGCAGGTGGCAGATGTTTTTTTATTTTTCAAACTTTATTGTAGGGAAAATTAGAGGTAATAGTGGCTTGAGGAAAAGAATCTTTTAACCTTGCGTGAGAAGGAGTTCTATTAAAAATATATATATGTAGGACAGGTGACTGGTATTAATTTATAAAAGCAGAGATTATGAGCAATAAAATTTATCCTATCGGCATTCAGAATTTCGAAAAGATTCGTAATGACGGTTATTTCTATATTGATAAAACTGCATTAATGTATCAAATGGTCAAGACCGGAAGTTATTACTTCTTGAGTCGTCCGCGCCGTTTTGGAAAGAGTCTGCTCATTTCTACCTTGGAGGCTTATTTCCAAGGGAAAAAGGAACTGTTTGAAGGATTGGCTGTGGAAAAGTTGGAAAAGGATTGGATAAAGCATCCTATATTGCATCTCGACCTTAATATTGAGAAGTATGACACGCTGGAAAGTCTGGATAAAATATTGAATGATAATCTTGAATATTGGGAAAGCCAATACGGCACCCGTCCGTCTGAAACATTCTTTTCCCTGCGCTTTGCTGGTATCATTCGAAAAGACGGGGCAACGTGTAGTTATTCTGGTAGATGAGTATGACAAACCTATGTTACAAGCCATCGGCAATGAAGAACTTCAAAAGCAATTCCAAAATACCCTGAGGCCATTTTATGGCGCTTTGAAAACGAAGGACGGGTATATAAAGTTTGCTCTGCTTACCGGCGTGACAAAGTTTGGCAAAGTCAGTGTATTCAGTGACTTGAACAATTTGGATGATATTTCAATGTGGAATGAGTATGTCGAAATTTGTGGTGTCAGCGAGCGTGAAATCCATGAAAATCTGGAAGCGGAACTACATGAATTTGCAGCAGCACGTGGAATAACGTATGATAAACTCTGTGAAGATTTGAGAGAGTGTTATGACGGCTATCATTTTAAAATAGGAGTAAATTTTAGCGCAGAAACTCGTAATATCGAAAAGTGGATCGTGGAATCTTGAATGTATATAGAATTTCTGTTAGGTATAGGAAAATAGAACTTACATTTGAGTGCACTATATAATAATGTATAGGTGTTCCATATAAGGATGTGTCTATCTGAAAAAACATACTCTATGACATCGTTATCAATCAATGAGTTACAAAAAAAGTTTCAAGAAAGAGCCGAAAAATAGTCAGATATATTTGGATGTTATTGATAAGTTGTCTACTTTTGCACCCGCTTTGCTAGAGAGACAGAGCCTAATGGCTGACATTCTGCTACAAGATTAAGGCATCAGAAAATAAAAACAAAAAAAACTTCGAAAAAGTTTGGAAGTTATCTGAAAAAGTCCTTATCTTTGCATCCGCTTTCGCAAAGAAAGCAGGCGCGGCGGAAGCCACGTTAGTTCTTTGAAATATTGATAAACAATACAAGTAGTACAAGTAAAAAATAGAAC
>NZ_QTLK01000011.1:0-188278 GCF_003602705.1 Bacteroides sp. AM16-13 | reverse complement strand
AAAGCTAAAAGGAAAAATTAAGATAGAAAATATGGCATCGCCGAGACGCTTACTAAAAACAGGTTATCTATCATTGTGCAAAATAGCCATATAAGGGTCATAATAGGTGTAAGATAGCTTGTTTTTGTCACAAGGGAGCCATATAAATCTGATTATCGTGGCTTAATAATGTAAATGTAATGGCGATAAGTTTATAGCCCACGTATGTGTGCTGTACAGTCCGCATGTGTGGGCTGCACGGTTTACATACGTGGGCTGTACAGCCTGCACATGTGAACTATAGAAAGACAGCCGCTTCCAATAGATTATTAAGTTGTCAATACAGGTTATCATCCTATAAAGTGTGCATTCTTATGCCTTTAAATGGATACTCTCACCTAATGCTACACTAAATAGATATAGTATGGGTGTGATAGATACCCGTTTTTTGCAATAAAAGTATGATAGATGCATTTTCTAAAAGTTATCTATCATACTTATTCCTTTGATAATTAGAAGATTATTAAAATGAATGATACTATGATAGATGTTTTTCTCACTATGTATTCAAACCTGTATCATTTTACTCATTTCCGTACGGTGCTGAATCAATTGATATTTTAGCAAATAAGTATTGAAACGCAGATTAACGCAGATTTTCGCAGATTATTAGAAGGCTGCGCCATGTTTGAGAACTTTTTTATTCTTTGCGAAAATCTGCGTTAATCTGCGTTTCAATAAATGTTCATTTGGCTCATTTCGGTGCAATACAGAAAGACTCAAACCAAGATTAGGGCTAAATTATCCCGCAAGGATTATTGTTGCTTAGAGAAAGAATAGGGCATATCTTCTTCTTTAGTTCCTCTATTCTGATTAGGTTGATTACTCATTTCAACATTGATCGTACCTCCCTTGAGCAAATTTTCGTGTCGGAGATAATTTTTAGTGTAATCAGCACCATTGACATTCATCGAATTGACATAAAATTTTTTCTTACTATTATTCGGAGCATCAATAACCAAACTATTGCCATTTTCAAAATGGAGTGTAGCTTTCTTGAATAACGGAGCACCTATAATATATTCATCCGTTCCCGGACAAACAGGATAGAAACCTAATGCCGAGAATACATACCAGGCAGAAGTTTGTCCGTTGTCCTCGTCGCCACAATAGCCGTCCGGAGTAGGAGAGTACATACGATCCATTACTTGACGCAACCAGTATTGGGCTTTCCAAGGTTGTCCTGCATAGTCATATAAATAAATCATGTGCTGAATCGGTTGATTGCCATGTGCATAGTTACCCATATTCATCACAGTCATTTCACGGATTTCATGAATCACTTGGCCGTAGTAGCTATCATCAAAAATAGGAGGTACGGCAAAAACAGAATCCATCATGGTGATAAACATCTCTTTTCCACCCATCAAGTCAATCAATCCTTGAGGATCGTGGAATACCGACCAAGTATAGTGCCAGCTATTTCCTTCCGTAAAAGCATCTCCCCATTTCAGCGGAGAGAAAGGAGATTGGAATGTACCATCTTCGTTGCGTCCACGCATTAACTTAGATTCCTTATCGAAAAGATTCTTGTAGTTCATGGCACGTTTTGCGAAAAGATTAATCTCTTTTTTCGGACGTTTAAGTTCCTTTGCCAGTTGGTAGATACACCAGTCATTGTATGCATATTCCAACGTGCGTGCGGCGTTCTCATTGATTTTTACATCATAAGGCACGTAGCCCAGTTTATTGTAATATTTATATCCCAGACGTCCTGTTGATGATACTTGTGGATGTACATTCTCCGTTCCGTGAATCAGCCCTTCATACAATGTTTTTATATCGTCCACTTTCACTCCTTTCATGTAAGCATCCACTAAGACAGAAGCAGAGTTGTTACCAACCATACAGCCTCTGTGCCCCGGACTTGCCCATTCCGGGAAGAAACCGCTCTCTTTATATGTATTGATCAGACCTTCCTGCATTTCCTTGTTGACTGACGGGTACATTAGGTTCAATAACGGGAATAGGCAACGGAAAGTATCCCAAAAGCCTGTGTCGGTATACATATACCCCGGTAATACTTGCCCATTATAAGGACTGTAATGAACAGGTTGTCCGGCAGCATCCAGTTCGTAGAATTTGCGTGGGAAGAGCAATGAACGATATAAACAAGAATAGAATGTGCGATATTGGTCGAGATTGCCTCCTTCTACTTCTATTTTGCCTAATACTTGGTTCCACGCTTCTTTTCCTTTTTGGGCTAGCTGTTCGATATTATCTTTGCCCAACTCTTTCATATTTAAAGCTGCCTGTTCAAAACTGATGAAAGAAGAAGCAATTCTTGCATGTACTTGTTCGTCCTTATGTGTTTGGAAACCAATAATGGCTCCGGCATGATCTGTTGTCTGTTCGGTAACATTTTCCTGCAGATTGCCATTGGCTACCGTAGCTTTATAAGTGAAAGGCTTGTCGAATTCAATAATAAAGTAATTTTTAAAGTTTTCGGGAACTCCACCGCTGTTGCGGGTCGTGTAACCGATAATCTTGTTTTCTTCCGGAATAACCTTAATATACGATCCCTTATCAAAGGCATCCACTACAACATACGAATGATCGTTTTCCGGAAAAGTGAAACGGAAAAGAACGGCACGCTCGGTTGGAGCCATTTCTGTCACTACATCATGCTCTGCAAGATATACTTTATAATAATAAGGAGTGGCAGTTTCTCCTTTGTGGGCAAACCAACTGGCACGCTTCTCTTCATTGAATTCCGGTTTGCCTACTACAGGCATAATAGAGAATTGTCCGTAATCATTAATCCACGGACTGGGTTGATGTGTTTGTTTAAATCCACGAATCTTATTAGCCGTATAAGTGTATTGCCATCCGTCTCCCATCTTTCCTGTTTGTGGAGTCCAGAAATTCATCCCCCACGGACGGGCAATGGCCGGATAAGTATTACCTGTTGATAACTCGAAACTAGATTGAGAACCCATAAGCGGATTGACATACTGCGTCCAGTCTTTGGCTTTTGCAAAGACGATACAACTTAATGCGCATACTAATAGGAGATACTTTTTCATGGTCTTATTTATTATTTATGGCTCAATCGAATCAGAAATCGATTGAGCCAATTTATTTTTCAAGGTTTTGTTTTTTTTATTCAATTTGAACAGCTAGTACCAACTCATTCCTCTTCTTTGGAGGAGAGAGCCGGAGAGAGGACTCCCCATTTCGTAGGATGATCGGTCATCTTGATTTCCATCGTTCCTCCATTCGCAATATCCTGATGGTTAAAGAATGGAATGTTTAGAGCTTTACCGTTCAGCAATACACTTTCAATGTATTTATTCTTTTTCCCATTATTCTTTACTACAATACTGAAAGTCTTTCCTTCAGGCAGATTGATAACTGCTTTGTCGAAGGCAGGACGTCCGATGGAATATACCGGCTTGCCGGGACATACCTGATAGAATCCCATAGAGTTGAGTATATACCAGGCAGACATCTGACCGCAGTCCTCATTGCCCGAAAGACCGTCTATACTGTTGGTATACTGACTTCGGTAAACGCTATCCACCAACTCTTGAGTTCTCCAAGGATGGTTAACGTAGTTATATAGATGGATCACATGGTGACTTGGTTCGTTTCCATGTGCATATTGCCCGATAAGTCCGCTGATATCTGATGAGGTTGTCTCACCTTCAAGTGATGAATCGGCCGAGAATAAGGAATCGAGTTTCTGGACAAAAGCATCTTCTCCACCCATCAGATTGACTAATCCTTCTACATCATGCGGCACAAACCAAGTCCATTGCCAAGCTGTTCCTTCACAATAATCATCGCTGCGGTGAGTAGATGCACGCGGATTGAATGGAGTACGCCATTCACCTTTTGAGTCCAGTCCACGCATGAAGCGGATTGATTTGTCGAAATAAAATTCGTACGCCTTGGCAAAGCGTTCATACTTTGCTTTGGATTCAAAATCACTCATTGCTTCTGCAAAGATAGAGATACACCAGTCATCATACGCATATTCCAGAGCTTTGGCCACTGATTCGTTTTCGCGGTCACAAGGGATATATCCGATGGCATTCTTATAATATTTTGCTTTAGGCATGAGATGAGGCAATACCAAATCCGGACATTTGATGCCGGTAGTGTCATATTCGGCGGCACGCAGGCAGGCTTTATAAGCCTCTTTGGCATCAAAATTGCGATACCCTTTCATGTAGGCATCCACGATGACCGGAACAGCATGATAACCAATCATAGTGCCGGTGTAATTGGAAGCCAAGTCCCACATGGGGTATATCCCACCTTCCTGATGCTTCTTAATTAACGAATTGATAAAGTGATTATTCAGATCAGGATCAATGATAGTCATTAGCGGATGTAGCGCACGGAAAGTATCCCATAAAGAAAATACTGTGTATATCGGATTAAGGGTGTCTCCTTGATGCACTTCAAGATCCATTCCTAAATAACGTCCGTCTGCATCAGTGAACAGATTTGGACTGATTCCCGTATGATAGAGGGCCGTGTAGAAGATGGCTTTATCTTCTTTATCGGAAGTTGTAATATCAATTTTGGAAAGATATTCATTCCATGCCGTACGTGCGTCTTTACGTACTTTCTCGAAATCCCATCCGGGAATTTCTGATTCAACGTTCTTCCGTGCACCGGCAATATCGACAGCGGACACACCTACTTTAACAAGAACCTGCTCGTCTTTACTGGTGTTGAAATGCAATAATGCTTTGCAGACAGGAAGCCGTTTGCCATTGTCCATGGTGATAGAATCCGTAACGAGCGTATAAGAGAATGGTTTGGAAAATTTAGCGTAGAAGTTGATGTATTGGTCGAAAGCCCAATAAGTTGTTTTCTTATGTCCACAGATTTCCGTATCGCTTATTACTTCTATTTCCATCTCGGAGTTAGTCTGTCGTTGCAGGCTGTAATCCAGGTCGATGATAAATCCGGATTCGGTGTTTTCGGGAAAAGTATAGCGATGGATTGCTCCTCGTTTGGTGGATGAAATTTCAGCTTTCACCTGATAAGTATCAAGAAAGACAGAATAATATCCTGGTTCTGCGATTTCATTCTTATGTGAGAAAGAGGAAGCGTATGCTAGTCGCTGGCTTTGGGGATCGGTTGTACGATATTGTTGCTTACCCACAGTTGGCATGAGCAAGACATCTCCATAGTCGCAACAACCTGTACCGCTGACGTGTGTGTGTGAGAAGCCATTGATGGTAGAGTCGGCATAATAATAACCGGAACAAGCATCCCAACCATCGATCCGGGTGTCCGGACTGGGCTGAATCATCCCGTGGGGAACTACCGCTCCAGGGAAGGTATGACCATGTCCACCGGTACCGATGAAAGGGTTGACGTAAGCACTATAGTCTTTTACATTAGTGGGGGCTGTGCAGGAGCTAAGTGTGAATAAACCTCCTAAACATCCTACTATTAGGAATGTTTTTAATTTCATGGTATTAATAGCTTTTAAGTTTTAGCCGGTTCATCTTTTACTTCTTATTTGGGAGAAATGAAGATATTGTTTCCGACAATTTTATAATCAATAGGTATAGAGTTTTGCAATGATTTTAACACTGACTCGATATTCGATTTCCTTTTCAGTACACCGGAGTAAGTTTTACCCGTCTGAATGTCAGGAGACAGAATGATTTTCACATCATAGAAACGCTCCAGCGCTTTGGTGATGGTGAAGATATCTGCTTTTTGGAATGGAATCAGATTATCGTGCCAAACAGCATCCAACTTGGCATCCACTTGTTTCACGGTCAATCGTCCATTATTTTTGTTCAGTTCCGCACGTTGTCCCGGAGTGAGGATAATCTGCCCCTCTTCCTTATTGCCTTTTACTTCAATCTCACCTTCAATAAGTGTCGCCTCCGCTATCCGGCAACGCTTATCGGATTTTAAATTGAACGTAGTTCCCAATACGCGTACGCGTATTGCATCACTTTGAACGGTGAATGGCTTATGGCGGTTTTTGGTGACCTCAAAATAAGCTTCTCCTTCTAGGTAGACATTGCGTTCCTTTTCGGAGAACTCACGTGGATATTTCAAGGTTGCTGCATTGTTCAGCCAAACCTTGCTGCCATCCGGCAAGACTACTTCCTTAACAATGCCTTCGCTGGCTACTGCAACCATCATTTGTTGATTGTTTCCGTTTTGATAGAACCAATATCCGACTCCACCACCCATGACCAACATCACAGCAATCACTGCGGCATATTTCATCCAGCGATGCATGCTTAGTATTTTGCTCTGTTTACCTTTCTCTTCGTCCAGCTTTTTATAGAGTTGTTTTTCCGCACGAAGTATCCGTTGTTCATCAGTGTACTGGTCGAATTTACCCAAATGATAAATTTCTTCCATACGAAAGAGCTGGCGGGCATTTTCTTCCGATTCCTTCATCCAGGCATTGACCTCGATAAGCTCTTCTTCAGAACACTGTCCTGTCAGATATCTGTTTATTATTTCTTCACTCAGATTACTCATTTTCTTTTCCTTCATATTAGTAATACAATTCAAAACGCAAAAACACTTATTATAATCGCCATAAAAATAAGAAAAGAATCGTCCAAAGAGGATCAAGTCGGCCACGCAAGTATTTTAAAGCCTTATACATATGGGCTTCCACCGTGCGGAGTGAAACTCCGAGAATATCGGCTATTTCCTTGTTTTTCATATCATGCAGATAGCTAAGTTTGAAAACCTCTTTGCATTTGTCAGGGAGTTCATTAATTGCATCATGAATTTCCTTGCGGAGTTCCTTATCTTCGATCCTCCGAATTACTTCGTTGTTGTCCGGTTGATAGAATTCTGCGCGTCTTTGGTTGATTTCTTCCATGGCAACACAATAACCGTCTTCCACACTGCGGTGTTTCAAGACGTTAAGGGCACGGGTGTAAACGGCACGATAGAGAAAGGCCTGGATTTGGTCGCCTATCTCTATGTGGTCTTTCCGCTTCCATAATTCTACAAATACGTCCTGCACTACATCCTCTGCTTCTTCTTCTCCCACCAGACGGGTTGCATAGAAAATCAGGCTGGGATAGTACCGGCGAAATAGTGCTTTATAGGTTATATCGAAGTTTTCGTTCATTCTCTCAATTGGTTGTTCAGGTTTGGCTTATGGGTTATTTTCTTCGAATATGACTCCAATTGCTTTAGGGGTGTTACTCATTTCGAATTCGACAGTTGCTCCACTCATGATTTGCTCGTGAGTAAGATATGTTTTGTCATACGGTTTTCCATCTATTTTGATGGATTGGATATAGATATTTTCTTTGTTCACTTTGGGGGCCAGTACGGTGAAAGTCTTTCCATTCGCCAGATGTAATTGCATTTCCGGGAATAGGGGAGTACCTATCTCGTATTTTCCACTGACGGGATTGACGGGGTAGAATCCCATCGCACTGAATACATACCATGCTGACATCTGTCCGCAATCTTCGTTGCCACAAAGACCGGCTGGTTCGTTCTTGTAGAGCTCGTTCATCACTTTGGCTACATATTCTTGTGTGCGATTTTCGTGTCCTATAGCATTGAACAGATAAATAACATGATGGCTCGGTTCATTGCCATGCGCATATTGTCCTATCATGCCCGTGCTGAAGATAGGTAGTTCGTCATCTGCTGCCGGATGATAGGTGAACATACTGTCCAGTTTTTCGGCAAATCGGTTTTTACCTCCTACAAGGTCGATCAGTCCGTTAATGTCATGCTGTACAGACCAAAAGTATTGCCATCCGTTGCTTTCGCAAATGTGTGGCGTATAGTCATCGGCTTTGAAATCCTTGATAAAGGTGCCTTTGTCGTCACGTGGCTGCATGAAAGAAGTGGCGGGGTTATATACATTCTTGTAGTTTTGAGAACGTTTGTAAAATTCGTCCGCAATGTCTTGTTTGCCCATCTTCTCCGCCATTTCGGCAATGCAATAGTCATCGAAAGCGTATTCCAGTGTTTTGGATAACGACCAGTTTTCTGCGTTGTAGTGGTCTGTTACGTTGTAAGGTATGTATCCTAATTCTTTGTAGAGTCCGATGCCGCGGTAATTATCCAGATTAGCCGTTGCTATGCAAGCATCCAAGGCTTTCTTTGCGTCGAAGTCGCCGATTCCTTTCAGATAGGCGTCTACAATAACAGGAACAGCATGATAACCGATCATCATGTCTGTTTCACTTCCGTAGAAGTTCCACACTGGCAGACGGCCATTCTGTTCGTAGAAGGCGATGAAGGATTTCACCATGTCGTTGACACGCTCGGGTTCGGTATAAGTAAAGAGCGGGTGGGCGGCACGGTATGTATCCCATAGGGAGAAAGTGCTATAATTAACCCAGCCGTCGGCTTGGTGTACTTTCTTATCGGGACCGTAGTAAGCTCCGTCTACATCACTGTAAATAGTTGGAGCAATCATTGAGTGATAGAGAGCAGTGTAGAAGTTCACTTTATCGTTCTCATTATCACCTTTTATTTCAATCTTTCCGAGCTGGCGGTTCCAGTTTGCTTTTGTTTCCGCCAAGTATTTGTCGAAGTTATTTTCGGGGACTTCAGCTTGCAGGTTTTTGGCTGCTCCTTCCATGCTGACACCGGAAACGGCAGTGTTTACTAATATCTGTTCATCCTTTTGGGTATTGAAATCGAAGCGGGCGATAACAGCGGTGCCGATACGTTTATTGTCTTTGATGATGGCAGTTGTGTCCAGTTCCATTTTCTCAAAAGGCTTGGAGAATCGGGTGCGGAAATAGATGTGTTGATCGCGTGCCCAGCCGTCGGAAAAACGGTAACCTTGAATGGTAACGGAGTCTACGACTTCGATATGAGAATCGTTGGTAAAATCCCAGTTCATGGCTTTCTTCAGATTTAAGAAGATAGCAGATTGGGCTTCCGGAAACGTATAACGTTGGATACCACAACGCTCGGTGGCAGTCAGTTCGACGTTGATGTTATAATCAGTCAGGCGTACTTGATAATAACCGGCATGAGCACTTTCATCCTTGTGGGAGAATTTAGAGTGGATGCCAAGTGGAGCTTCCGCTTCTTTGTAGGGAAGAGTGACAGGCATGAAAGAGATGTCATACAAATCTCCCGCTCCAGTGCCGGAAAGATGTGTGTGGCTGAAACCGGCAATCGTACTGTCCGGATAGAAATAACCGGAGATACGGTCCCATCCGGGGAGTCCGTTGTCCGGGCTAAGTTGCACCATGCCGAAAGGAGCTTGGGCACCAGGATAAGTGTTTCCAGTGAAGTCTGTTCCGATAAATGGATTTACATAAGATGTGTAATCTATTTCGTGTTTCTCTTGCGTAGGGGTACAAGAAATGAGCATGCAGGTTAACAGCAGGCATAGATAAGCAGGTGTTCTCATCATTCTTTAGGTATTAGTGATTACTTATTTTATTTATTTGAAGGATAAGAAAAATAATTAATCTGGTCACAAAGGTAGAAAAAAACTGTGACAAGCCTAAATTATAAGCTAATATTTTTAGAAAGAGACAAATAGACTTCTATTTTTTACCGGGTTTGTTGGTTTTTGGGGGAGGGTAGGAAATATCCTTCCCCGATGCTTTTATAGGGGATTCAAAAGGGGATTCAAGCTGAAATTGTTGTTGGTGAATTCACTTCTGTAAAATAGTGACGCTATCCGATGCAAATAGTGACGCTATATGCCTGCGATACCGTCACTATCCTGTGCATATACCGTCACTATTTTTCTCTATATTAATAGGGAGTTTCTTATGTATTTATTCAGACGCGTCTAATTTAAATCTTTACGTAAAAGAGGTTGTCTATAAGTCTCTTTTTAACGATTTCACCCCTATCAGAACAAACTCTGACAGGGGTGATTTCTTTTTTTTCGGGGCTTGTTAGACAGCCTCTTTTATTTATTCTTAGATTCCTGCCAGCTCCAGTACTTTTTCAACTGCTGCCGGTAGTCCATCAGCATTTTTACCTCCTGCAGTAGCGAAGTGAGGTTGGCCACCGCCGCCACCTTGAATCAGTTTTGCAGCTTCTTTTACCAGATTACCAGCTTTCAGACCACCAGCAACCAAATTATCGCTAAGCATTACTGTCAGCATCGGTTTGCCATTGTCTGTACTTCCGGCTACGAAGAACAAGTTTTCTGTGATTTCACCCCGAAGCTGGAAAGCGATATTCTTCACTACTTCTGCCGGTAGTGGGGCACAGAACTTGATTACTTTGATACCGTGGATCTCTTGTACATTTTTCAGTAGTCTTTCCTTCAAAGCTGCTTCTTTCTCTTTCATGAAGTCTTCTACCTGCTTTTTCAATCCTGCATTTTCATCCAGATATTTACGGATTGCAATTCTTAAGTCAGGAGCATTATTGAAGAGAGCCTTCAAGTCGCTAAGTGTATCTTGTATCGTATCCAGCATTTCTTCCACGCGTGCTCCGGTATAAGCTTCAATACGGCGAACGCCGGCAGCAACAGAACTTTCGGAGATGATTTTTACCATACCGATATTTCCGGTTGCAGCTACATGTGTACCACCACAGAACTCGATAGAAGTGCCGAACTGGATCACACGAACTCTGTCGCCATACTTTTCACCAAAGAGAGCGATAGCTCCCAACTCCTTAGCTTCCTCGATAGGAATATTGCGATATTCTTTCAATGGGATATTAGCGCGGATTCTTGCATTGACGATATGTTCAACTTTACGGATTTCTTCATCGGTCACTTTCTGGAAGTGAGAGAAGTCGAAACGCAATGAATCCGGTGTAACCAATGAACCTTTCTGTTCGATGTGTTCACCCAATACTTCACGTAAAGCAGCATCCAGCAAGTGGGTCGCCGAGTGATTGGCTGCGCAGGCAGCACGTTTGTCGGTATCTACACAAGCCATCATCGGAGCTTCCGGATGTTCGGGTAGCTTTTTGGTAATATGTATCGGAAGATTATTCTCTTTCTTTGTGTCGACCACTTCAATCGTCTCGAACTCGCTCACCAATACACCTGTATCACCTACCTGACCACCACTTTCTGCATAGAACGGAGTATAGTCGAGTACAATCTGATACAATGTCTGGTTCTTTTGTTTGATCTGACGGTAACGAAGGATAGAAGCCTCGTATTCAGTGTAATCGTAACCAACGAATTCAGTAGTTCCTTCTTTCAGTACAATCCAGTCACCAGTTTCGATGGCGGCAGCATTACGTGCACGCTGTTTCTGTTGCTGCATTTCTTCATTGAACTCTTCAATGTTGACAGTCATTCCGTTTTCACGGAGAATCAGCTCTGTCAAGTCGAGCGGGAAACCGAATGTATCATATAAAGTAAAGGCATCTTTACCGCTGATTTCAGTTTTTCCATTGGCTTTGGTATCTTCCATTGTCTTGTCCAATAGACGGATACCAGTTTCCAAAGTGCGGAGGAATGATTCTTCTTCTTCCTTGATTACTTTTTCAATCAGTGTCTTTTGTGCAACTAGTTCAGGATAAGCCTCTCCCATGTTATCAATCAATACAGGAAGCAACTTATACATAAATGCCTGTTTCTGTCCGAGGAAAGTATATCCGTAACGAACAGCACGGCGAAGGATACGGCGGATCACATAACCTGCCTTTGCATTAGACGGCAACTGGCCATCTGTGATTGAGAATGCAATGGTACGGATATGGTCGGCAATCACACGCATAGCAATATCTTGTTGCTTGTCTTTTCCATATTCTGTACCCGACATTGCTGCAATAGCTTTCAACATTGGCTGGAATACGTCTGTGTCGTAGTTGGATGTTTTGCCTTGCAGAGCCATACAAAGACGTTCGAATCCCATACCGGTATCAATAACCTTGGCAGGAAGCGGCTCAAGACTGCCGTCTGCTTTGCGGTTGTATTGCATGAACACGAGGTTCCAGATTTCAATTACCTGCGGGTGATCGTGGTTCACGAGGTCGCGACCGGAGATCTTGGCACGTTCTTCAGCAGGACGGAGGTCGATATGGATTTCGGAACAAGGTCCGCAAGGTCCTGTATCACCCATTTCCCAGAAGTTGTCGTGTTTGTTACCGTTGATGATGTGATCTTTCGGCAAGAACTGTTCCCAGTAGGAAGCAGCTTCGTCGTCACGGCTCAATCCTTCTTCAGGACTTCCTTCAAATACGGTTGCATAGAGATGTTCCGGATTCAGTTTCAAGACTTCTACCAGATATTCCCACGCCCAGCTGATCGCTTCTTTCTTGAAGTAATCGCCGAACGACCAGTTACCAAGCATTTCAAACATGGTGTGGTGGTACGTATCGTGTCCTACTTCTTCCAGGTCATTATGCTTTCCGCTTACACGCAAACATTTTTGCGAGTCCGCGACTCTTTGGTATTTCGCCGGATGGTTACCCAAAATAATATCTTTAAACTGGTTCATACCCGCGTTCGTAAACATCAGGGTAGGGTCATCTTTAATCACCATCGGAGCCGAGGGAACGATGTGGTGTCCTTTCGACTCAAAGAAATTCTTGAATGAATCTCTGATCTCTTTTGCAGTCAACATATAATGAAGAATTATGATTTATGAATTATGAATTATGGGCTGTGGGATATGAGAGAGGGGAGGAATCCCCAATAAATCATAAATCACAACTCATAAATTCGTAAAAACTGTGCAAAGATAGCTTGTTTTTATTACTTTTGCCGTATTAACAAGCGAAATATTTCCAAAAAGATGCGCAAAGTATACTACATCTATAATCCACAGACCCAGACTTATGATCGAATTTACCCTACCGTACGGCAGCGTGCGCTTAGTATCCTGCGTCGGCTTTTCTATGGAATGGGGTTGGGAGCAGGTTGCTTTATTGTATTGCTTTTGATTTTTGGTTCTCCGTCGGAGAAGGAATTAAGAATTGAAAACAGCCGTCTTTTGGCGCAGTACAATGTGCTTTCCCGGCGTTTGGACGACGCTATGGGGGTGCTTCAGGATATTCAGCAACGTGACGATAATCTGTATCGGGTGATTTTACAGGCAGATCCTGTTTCTCCGGCTATTCGTCAGGCAGGTTATGGTGGGACGAACCGTTACGAAGAACTGATGGATTTGGCGAATGCCAAGCTGGTGGTGAACACGACTCAAAAATTGGACGTGCTTTCCAAAAGGCTTTATATCCAGTCGAAATCTTTCGATGATGTGATTGATATGTGTAAGAACCATGATGAGATGCTGAAATGTATTCCGGCCATACAGCCTATTTCGAATAAGGATCTTCGTCAGACAGCATCCGGTTATGGTACACGTATTGACCCTATTTATGGTACGACAAAGTTCCATGCAGGCATGGACTTCTCTGCTCATCCGGGAACGGATGTATATGCTACCGGAAACGGAACAGTGGTGAAAGTGGGATGGGAAACCGGATACGGTAATACTATTGAGATAGATCATGGTTTCGGGTATCTTACTCGGTATGCTCACTTGCAGGGATTTAATACGAAAGTCGGAAAGAAAGTGGTACGTGGTGAGATTATCGGAAAAGTGGGTAGTACAGGAAAAAGTACTGGCCCGCATTTGCATTATGAAGTGTACGTGAAAGGGCAGGTAGTAAATCCGGTCAATTATTATTTCATGGATTTGAGTGCCGAAGATTATGAAAAGATGATTCAGTTGGCAGCCAATCATGGTAAAGTATTCGATTAAAATCTTAAAACAGGAGTGCTATGCTTAATACAGATAAAGAATTGAAGCTATATTATTCAATAGGAGAGGTTGCCGATATGTTCGGAGTCAATCCGTCATTGCTCCGTTTTTGGGAAAAGGAATTTCCGCAAATCTCTCCTAAGACAGCGGGAAGAGGAATACGTCAGTACCGCAAAGAAGACGTAGAAACGATCGGTCTTATCTATCATTTGGTAAAAGAAAAAGGCATGACACTTCCCGGTGCCCGGCAACGTTTGAAAGATAATAAAGAAGCTACGGTTCGTAATTATGAGATTGTAAATAAGCTGAAAGCGATAAAAGAAGAGCTTTTGGCTATTAAACGCGAATTGGATGGGCGGGAGTAGAATAACGTTGATCGATAACGAATGTGTCGATCAATGTTATTCTTCTACGCGGCTCACCTGTTTGATATTCTGTATTTTCTTCAGATTGTTACAGATGGTTTTCACATCATCCACGTCATGTACCCATAACTGAATTTTTCCTTCAAAGATACCATCTTCGGTTTCGATGGTTAGCTTACGGATATTTACATTGAGTTGTCTGGAGATAACCTGGGTGACTTCATTCAAAAGTCCCATGCTGTCTATACCTTTTATATATATATATACCAGGAAAGATAGTTCTTTGTGTGTATCCCATTCTGTTGCTAATATACGGTTGCCATAACTGCTCTTCAGTTTGGCGGCAACAGGACATTGGCGTTTGTGGATAATGATCCGGTCGTTTTCATCCACATATCCCAATACGTCATCACCGGGAATAGGATGGCAACATTCGGCCATGATATATTTCTTCTGCAAACTTTCTTCTGTCAGCTTGAGCACTTGCTTCGGATTGATCTTTTCTTTTTCTTGCGGCTCTTTTTCTTCTTGCTTCTCTTTATTGTTGCCGAAAGAGAAAGTCAGATATTTCTTCCAGTTACTGGTTTGCTTTTCTTTCAGTTCATTCTTATCCGCTTCTCCCAAGACGATTGCTTTGCTGCCAATGGCGGCCAGCAGTTCTTCTTCATTCTTGGCATTATGCAGTTTGCGCAGCTTCTCAATAACGGTTTCTTCAGGGCGGATTTCCTCTTTTTTCAAAAACTCGTTAAGGATTTCTTCACCTATCTTCTGGTTTGCTTTACGCTCTTTGCGGAGGATGGCTGCTATCTTGGCACGGGCACGGGCAGTGGTTGCAAAAACTTCCCATTGCGGTTGCACACGTTGCGATTTTGAAGTCAGGATCTCAACTTGGTCACCACTTTGCAATTTATGGCTTAACGGAACTAATTTGTGGTTGACTTTGGCACCAATACAATGGCTGCCAATATCCGTATGCAGGGAAAACGCGAAGTCGAGAGCCGTAGAATTCTGCGGCATAGTCTTCAGCTCACCTTTGGGGGTGAATACGAATATTTCAGAAGCAAATAAATTAAGTTTGATGGTATCCAGAAAATCAATGGCATCCGGTTGCGGATCATCCAATATCTCCTTAATGGTTTTCAACCATTTTTCCAACTCTCCTTCATCTTCGCTGCCTCCTCCTTCTTTGTATTTCCAGTGAGCGGCGAAACCTTGTTCGGCAACGTCATTCATTCGTTCACTACGAATCTGGACTTCAATCCATTGTCCGTTATTACCCATCAGGGTGACATGCAATGCCTGATAACCATTTGCTTTAGGATGGCTCACCCAGTCGCGCAGACGGTCCGGATGAGGCTTGTATATCTTGGAGATGGAAACGTAAATGTCGAAACAGTCGTTGAGTTCTTCTTCTATGTTACGTGGCTCGAAGATGATACGGACAGCTAGTAGATCAAATATTTCTTCAAAAGGAACATGCTTGGTCTGCATTTTGTTCCAGATAGAATAGATTGATTTTACGCGGGCAAGTATCCGGTATTTTAATCCCATCTTATCCAACTGTGTACGGATAGGAGCAGTGAAGTCGTTGAAAACTTTGTCGCGTTCGGCAGCTGTGGCATTCAACTTCTCTTCTATTTCCGCATATTCTTCGGGATGTTCATATTTGAAGCTTAGATTCTCAAGCTCTGTTTTTATTTTATAGAGACCCAGGCGGTTGGCGAGTGGCGCATAGATGTAAAGCGTTTCGCCTGCAATCTTATATTGCTTGTTGGGCAACATGGAACCGAGGGTACGCATGTTGTGCAAACGGTCGGCTATCTTGATAAGAATTACCCGGATATCGTTCGACATAGTGAGCAGTAACTTCTTGAAGTTCTCTGCTTGTGCTGAAGCACGGTCACCGAAAATTCCGCCGGATATCTTGGTCAGTCCGTCCACAATTTGGGCAATCTTCGGGCCAAAGATATTTTCAATGTCTTCTACTGTGTAATCAGTGTCTTCTACTACATCATGCAACAAGGCCGCACATATAGAAGTTGAACCCAGGCCGATCTCATTACATACAATACTTGCAACGGCAATCGGGTGCATAATATAAGGTTCGCCCGAACGACGTTTGATACCTTTATGCGCCTGATTGGCGAAGTTGAAAGCCTTCGTAATGATTTCAACCTTTTTGCGATGTTTAGTGTTGAGATAATCATTCAGTAGTTCGTGGAACGCCTGATTGATCATCTCTTCATCACTTATTTCTTTGGGGGGCAGATTATCCATAATTGTTATCCTTTCACTTGCTTAGTTCTGCAAAAATAAGCAAATTTCCGAACGATGCAAGCAGGAAGCTGTTTATTTGTATATTTTCAATCGTTTTCCTGCTGCAATTTTGGTGTTGGACATTCCATTCCACCTTTGTATATCCTTAATCGTGACGCCATACTTACCGGCGATGGTTGACAAAGTGTCTCCACTTTTTATTGTGTAGTAGGTCAGTTTGCCTTTACCGGCAACGGCTGTTGTCGTTTTGCGGGTTGAGGGGGTGATCTCCTTAACAGCAACGGTTTTCCGGTTGCGGAACAATTCGTCGGCGCGATGTGCATAGATTGTGTCTTGCTTATCTATAAAGGTACTGATAGCATCGATAGGAAGTCTTAAAGTATAAGGCTTGCTGTCACCCGGAATCATTTGCTTCTTATATTGCGGATTCAAACTCTTGATTTGATCCAAAGGTACATTGCAAAGATCAGCAATCTGTTCGAAGTGCAGGTTCTTGTTCACTTGTACTGTGTCGGTACTTGCCGGGATATTTGTTTCCATCGGACAAATATTATGGTCACAATAGTAAGTCATCACATAATTAGCGGCGATAAAGGCAGGTACGTAACCACGTGTTTCTTTAGGCAAGTAATTATAAATTTTCCAGTAATCCGTTTCGCCATTGGCACGGCGGATTGCCTTGTTGATAGTACCGGGGCCACAGTTATAAGCAGCAATCACAAGATTCCAGTCTCCATAGATATCGTACATTTCTTTGAGATAACGTGCGGCAGCCCAAGTTGCTTTAATCGGGTCGCGTCGTTCATCTACCAGGCTGTTTGATTCCAAGCCATAGATCTTACCTGTACCAATCATAAATTGCCACAGACCGGAAGCGCCTGCGCGTGACACGGCAGAGGGGTTTAATGCAGATTCGATAATCGGGAGATATCTAAGTTCCAGTGGAAGTCCGTATGCATCCAATGCTTCTTCAAAAATCGGCATATAGAAGTTGCAGGCACTTAACATGAAAGAAACCTGATTACGCAAGCGTCCTGCATACATATCGATGAATTTGCGGATAATATCATTATAAGGCATTTCCATGATAGCCGGAATGCGTGACAAGCGGTCGATATAGACAGAGTCGCTGAATAAAGGGTTGATTTCAGCTGTACTGCAATCTTTGCCTAAGTCAATATAATTTTTGGCTTTCCAGTCGTTCAACAGACTGTCAAGTGGATATGTCATACTTTTAGGCAGGTCGATGCTTTCTTTGCGTTCAGTTCCATTTTCACGAATCACTACATCTACACTTTGCGCTTTTACCTGCGACGTTGCCACCAGTAAAAGAAAAATAATCGAACAATAGTTAACTAATTTCTTCATGCTTCAATAATAAGATCAATCTAAATTGTGTTTTTAAAATCGTAATACGCATTGCAGACCAACCGACTTGCTTTTTAAACTGCTGGAGCGGAACTGGTTGTTATTGTCGATAACAGCCGGTTCTACTTTCATACTCAAGTCGGGGGTTATATCGAAGTTAGACAACTCTGCATCTACATAAGCGTCGATGATAGAGATCAGGTAAACTCCGATAAAAGCAAATATACTAAGGTCCCGATAACGACGGAACATATCTTTTCTTCGTTTTAGTGTGTTTTTTAGCTGCTCCTCATTATAAGTGGAGTTCGGGGGCAACAAGTCTTCGTAACTTTTCGTATTCGGGTTGCTGTCCATAATGTCCAGATAGGCTTGCGAATAGTCTTTGTACATCTTACCGTTCCAACTTAAGGCGTAAGCACAACCAGCAAATCCTCCATATATAATAGGTAATTTCCAGTATTTACGGTTGTAAATCTGTCCTCCACCGGGGAATACGACTGCCAGCCATGTTGCTTTGGTCGGATTCGGTATAAATATTTTCTTGTTAATATCTTGAGCAGGTGGCGGCACAGTGTCGGTCTTTACAACAATGGAGGCAGGCTGCTCTATCTTTTTCAGCTCTTTCTTGTTGGCTGCATCCAAGCTGTCCGCTATCTGTATTTTAGCAGCTGACAAACTGTCGATGGCCGGAAGTTCTTTGGATGGTATGATTTGGATAGAATCCTTCTTCACCGAGTCCTGTATAATCGGATCACGATGCCTTCGTGCACGGGCTTTCGGCGCTTCGCGCTGTATGATTGTTGTATCTTTCCGTGCCGGAGTAACAGTGGATTGTGCATACACATCAATCCCTGCCACCTGTAAAAAACAGAGAAGCAGGGCGCTGACTAGTAACTGATATTTCTTACTTTTTCTTGTCATTTACTTCTTTAGCGTATCGAAGATTTCCATGATACGTTCCAGTTCCTCCTCGTTCCCGAAAGGAATACTGATCTTGCCTTTTCCCTTTTCAGAGCAGGTGAGTTGTACCTTGGTGTTGAAAAAGCCGGAGAGTTGTTGCTTCAATAAGTTGAATTCTTCAGGAAGTTTGCCACGTTTGGGTGTTATTTTCCGTGTGCCGCTTTTCACAGCTTCTCCTTCGCTTAATGATTTAACAATTTCTTCTACTTTGCGGACTGAATATCCGTGTTCTTGTATTTCTTCGAATATTTTAACTTGTAGTTTAGGGTCGCCTAATGAAATCAGTGCACGGGCATGTCCCATGTCCAACTGCTTGTTTTGCAGGGCCATCTGTATCGGAGCCGGCAATTTCAGTAAGCGCAGGTAGTTGGCGATCGTCGTTCGTTTCTTTCCGATACGTTCGCTAAGACGTTCCTGTGTCAGTTCGTACTGATCGAGCAGATGCTGGTAGGCAAGTGCGATTTCTACGGCATTCAGGTCTTCACGCTGGATATTTTCAATCAGCGCCATTTCCATCATGTTTTCGTCGTCGGCAGTGCGTATATAGGCAGGGATTGTTTTCAGTCCTGCTTTTTGTGACGCACGATAACGACGTTCTCCCGCGATGATCTGATACTCATCGTCCGAGAGTTTGCGTAAGGTAATAGGTTGGATGATACCGATTTCCGCAATGGAATCAGCCAGTTCCTGCAATGCTGTTTCGTCAAACTCACGGCGGGGCTGGTTGGGATTGACAGTAATCTTTGCCAGCTCTATTTCATTAATGGAAGAAGACCCTTCGGTTTTCACATCATCCATTGAGAGCAAGGCGTCGAGACCACGTCCTAATGCATTTCTTTTTTGTGTTGCCATATCTTCTTCTTTCTTTTATTTATTTCGGTTGATAATCTCTTTAGCAAGAGCCAGGTGGTTTTTGGCGCCGGTAGATTCCGCATCGTAAAGGATGGTCGGGACACCGTAGCTGGGAGCTTCGCTCAATTTCACATTTCGTTGAATAACGGTGTTGAACACCAGTTCCTGGAAATGACGTTTCACTTCGTCGTAAATCTGATTAGCCTGACGCAGACGAGAGTCATACATTGTCAGTAAGAAACCTTCGATTTCTAAAGCCGGATTCAGTTTCGACTTGATGATTTTGATGGTATTCAACAATTTGCTGATACCTTCAAGAGCAAAATATTCAGCTTGAACGGGGATAATCACGGAGTCGGCTGCCGTCAGGGCATTGATCGTGATCAGTCCTAATGAAGGCGAACAGTCTATCAGGATATAGTCATATTCTTTCTTCAAAGGCGTGAGTACTTCTTTTAGTATCTTTTCTCGGTTTGGGAGGTTCAGCATTTCAATCTCTGCTCCTACAAGATTGATGTGCGAAGAGATTACTTTCAAAGAATCAATCTCCGTGTCAAGGATAGCGTCCTGTACGTTGGCTCTGTCAATAATACATTCATAGATAGTGCATTCCGACTGCTTGATGTCTACTCCCAGACCGGAAGAGGCATTAGCTTGCGGGTCGGCATCTACTACGAGTACCTTTTTTTCCAGTGTAGCAAGTGAAGCTGCGAGATTAATCGTAGTCGTTGTCTTTCCTACACCGCCTTTTTGATTGGCCAAAGCAATAATTTTTCCCATATTCTCTAAATTTATTGGCAGCGAAATAAGTGATAAATCCTTAGAGCGCCTACGAAAAAAGAGAAACTTTGCAATTTCTGTTGATAAGTCGCCTGTTTTGTTAATAACTGTCGGACGAAACGGTTACCAAACTTCGACAGGTTCATCATCTACCTTTCTCTTTATGAGCTTGCAAATATACATATTTATATTGGATATTTATTTCTTTTTTTGCTCGCTTGCAGAAGATTAAGATTTGTAAACGGGTAGGAGTGGGGGGAAGAGACTTTTCGATCTGATGCGGGGAGGTGTTTGGTGGTACGGCTTCTTTTTGTTACTTTTGTGCGAATATAAAAAAGGAAAGGATTGAATATATGGAAAAAGAGAAGCCGTTGATACTTGTTTCGAATGACGATGGCGTGATGGCTAAAGGTATTAATGAACTGGTGAAGTTTCTTCGCCCTTTGGGTGAGATTATAGTGATGGCACCTGATGCTCCGCGTTCCGGTAGTGGGTGTGCGCTGACGGTGACGCAGCCGGTTCATTACCAGTTAGTAAAGAAAGAAGTGGGCTTGACTGTTTATAAATGTTCGGGAACACCGACCGATTGCATCAAATTGGCACGAAACACAGTGCTCGACCGGACTCCGGATCTGATAGTCAGCGGTATCAATCATGGAGATAACTCTGCCACTAACGTGCATTATTCCGGTACGATGGGAGTGGTGTTTGAGGGCTGTTTGAATGGAATCCCTTCTATTGGCTTCTCCTTGTGCAATCATGCACCTGATGCTGATTTTGAAGCTGCCGGACCTTATATCCGCAATATCGCTTCTATGATCTTGGAAAAAGGACTTCCTCCTTTAACTTGTCTGAATGTAAACTTTCCCGATACAGCCAATATAAAAGGAGTGAAAATCTGTGAGCAGGCGAAAGGACATTGGACGAATGAATGGACTGCCTGTCCCCGTTTGAATGATCCGAACTACTTTTGGCTGGCCGGTGAATTTGCCGATCATGAACCTGAAAACGAGAAGAACGATCATTGGGCTTTGGCAAATGGTTATGTTGCTATCACCCCAACTACGGTTGACGTGACGGCTTATCACTTTATGGACGAACTTAATAAATGGTTTAATTAGTTGAAATTTGAAAGTTGAAAAAGAAAGCATGACGCCCTGTTAGTCATCTATCCCTACCAACTCTCAACTCTCAACTCTCAACTCTCAACTCAATGAAGTATTATCTGATTGTCGGTGAAGCTTCCGGCGATTTGCACGCCTCTCATCTGATGGCTGCCTTAAAGGCAGAAGACCCGCAGGCTGATTTCCGTTTTTTCGGAGGTGACTTGATGGCGGCTGTCGGAGGAACAATGGTGAAGCATTATAAGGAGTTGGCATACATGGGATTTATCCCTGTATTACTCCATCTGCGCACTATCTTTGCAAATATGAAGCGTTGCAAAGAAGACATTGTTTCCTGGGAACCGGACGTTGTTATTCTGGTAGATTATCCGGGATTCAATCTTGATATTGCCAAGTTTGTCCATGCAAAGACACAGATACCGGTTTACTATTATATTTCTCCGAAGATATGGGCGTGGAAAGAATACCGTATCAAGAATATAAAACGAGATGTAGATGAGCTTTTCTCCATTCTTCCTTTTGAAGTGGAATTCTTCGAAGGAAAGCATCAATACCCCATTCACTATGTAGGAAACCCTACCGTGGATGAGGTGGCAGCCTATCAGGCTGCTCATCCGAAAAATAAGGAGCACTTTATTGCGGAGAACCAATTGGAGGATAAGCCGATTATCGCTCTTCTTGCCGGTAGCCGGAAACAGGAAATCAAAGATAATCTGCCGGATATGTTGAAGGCTGCTTCCGCTTTTCCTGATTATCAGCTTGTCTTGGCCGGTGCACTTGCCATTGCTCCCGAGTATTATAAACAATATGTAGGAGAGGCGAAGGTGAAAATCATTTTCGATCAGACTTATAGCCTGTTGCAACATGCAGATGTAGCTTTAGTTACTTCGGGTACAGCTACGCTTGAGACGGCATTGTTTCGTGTTCCTCAAGTGGTTTGTTATTACACTCCGATCGGGAAAGTGGTTTCTTTTTTGCGGCGTCATATCTTAACTGTGAGATTTATTTCGTTGGTTAATTTGATTGCTGACCGTGAAGTGGTAAAGGAACTGGTGGCAGATACGATGACCGTGAAGAATATGCAGAGCGAATTGAGAAATATCATTGAAAATGAAGCGTATAGAAATGAGATGCTTTCGGGATATGAATATGTAGCCGAACGGTTAGGACCTGCCGGTGCTCCTCGTCATGCAGCTCGTGAAATGCTGCGTTTGTTGAAAAAATAACTTTCTTTTTCTGAATAAACGTAAAGCCGATGCAGTAAATGCACGGCTTTTTTATTTATAAAGCAGAAGACTAAAATAAAGAAAGGAAAAAGATATGAAAAAATTTAAGTGGCTTTTAGGAATCTTATTATTGGCATTAGTGCCAATGTTGCAATCATGTGATGATGATGGTTATTCTATTGGAGATTTCAGCTGGGACTGGGCGACTGTCCGTGCAATCGGTGGAGGAGGATATTATTTGGAAGGTGATAATTGGGGGGTGATTGATCCGGTTGCTACTTCTATTCCTTGGTTTAAACCAGTGGACGGTGAACGTGTTGTGGCTTTTTTCAATCCTTTGTATGACATGGAAGGAGGAAAAGGAGTTCAAGTGAAGATGGAAGGCATACAGGAACTGTTGACAAAAGAAGTGGAAGATATGTCGACAGAGGAAGAAGCGGAAGAATTCGGAAATGATCCTATTCTGATTTATCAGGGTGATATGTGGTTGGGAGGAAAGTTCTTGAACGTAATTTTCCGCCAGGAGTTGCCTCGTTCGGAGAAACATCGTATCAGTCTTGTGCAAAATAAGATGGAACCGGGAGAGCCGGGCGAACCGTCAGAACCGGGAACATTGAATGTGGATGAAGATGGTTACATACATTTGGAACTGCGTTATAATACGTATGAGGATGTGACTGACTATTGGGGATGGGGACGAGTTTCTTATAATCTGGAAAAGTTCTTCCCTACGCCGAAAGATTCCTGGGTAGCACCCAAAGGGTTTAAGGTGACAATAAACTCAAGAGAACATGGAGAAGGAAGAGTGATTGTGCTTGATCTGGATCATCCGGTCGGTGTACCGGAAGCAGCAAAGGATGTTCATTCCACTTCTTCGATCCGATAACCTAACTATGATTTACTGTGTGTGAAAAAGGTCGGGATACTTCCGTAGAAGTTCCCGACCTTTTGTATTTTGTTTCAGTTCTAATCGATTGAGAAAGAATCCCCCGTTAGAACCATGTTAATGCATATAGATAAACGACTGCTGCCGGTATAGCCATCAGGGAACTGTCAAAGCGGTCGAGCATCCCACCGTGTCCCGGAAGAATGGTTCCCGAATCCTTAACGTGCAACTGGCGTTTCAATAACGACTCCGTCAGGTCGCCCCATGTACCGAATATAACAACCACCAGTGCCAGTCCTGCCCATTCAATCATTGACATAAATGGGAAGTAGTGAGCGAGTATAAAAGATACTCCGATTGCTACCACTCCGCCGCCGATAGAACCTTCCCATGATTTCTTGGGAGAGATACGTTCAAACAACCGGTGTTTGCCGATCAATGAACCGATGCAATAGGCTCCCGTGTCATTCAGCCAGAGAAAAATAAAGATGGATAGCGGTAGGATAGGATTGTAACTTACGCTACTGTATTCTGATCCCGGATCGTTATGGAATGCCAATACATTCAGCAAAGCAAAAGGCAGTCCGATATAAAGTTGGCTAAGCATAGAATAAGCCCAGTTAAGTACCGGGTTTTCCTTTTTCAGATACAACTCGCTAATCATCATGTAAAGCAATAAAAGCACATACGGGATGAATATCTTCGAATCGGCCGCATCAATGCAGAATCCCATGACTGCAAGGAATAGGTAAGCCCCGCCGAGCATATTAATGGTCTTGTTTATCTTCACTCCTTCTGCGCGCATATTTACCAGCTGTCCGAACTCATAAATGGTCAGTGCGCTGATAGCGGTGAACAGAATACCAAAGCTGAATGCGTCATAAAGGATGCACCCTACCAAGATGGCAACGAAGAGTACACCCGTAATAGCTCGTTTTATGAAATTATTAATCAAAATCTATTCGTTTTAATTAGTTGGACCCGTTAGCTTGTTCTTCCCCATTGGATTTACCCTCTACGGTAACTTTGCCCTCCACAGTAACCTTTTTACCTTCTGCGGCAACTTTGGTGTCTATGGGTGCTTGTTTTTCTTTTGCGGTATTTTCAGCTTCCTCTTCTTTGATTTCTTTTTCTTCTTCTTTCAGCTTTTGGGCAAGTTCTCTTTCAGCTCTTGCGGCATCCTGGCTTTCTTTAGCAGCCATGATTTCTTCCGAACGGGAAGCCCAGGGGCGTTTACCGAAGATACGTTCAACGTCTTCCGCGAAGATTACTTCTTTGTCAATCAGTAATTGCGTCAGTTCGTTGTGTCCTTCTTTATTCTCGGACAGAATTTTCTTGGCACGGTCATACTGCTCGTTCACCATTCTCTTGACTTCTTCGTCAATCAATTCGGCTGTCTTTTCGCTGTATGGACGGTTGAAAGAATATTCATCGTTGTTGTAATAACATAAGTTCGGCAGCTTGTCGCTCATACCTAAATAGGCAATCATGCCGTATGCCTGCTTAGTCACCCTTTCCAGGTCGTTCATGGCACCAGTTGAGATGCGGCCGAGGAATAAATCTTCAGCGGCGCGTCCTCCCAAAGTAGCACACATTTCGTCCAGCATCTGCTCCTTGGTAGTGATCTGACGTTCTTCCGGCAGATACCAGGCAGCTCCCAATGCACGTCCGCGAGGAACAATCGTAACCTTAATCAATGGGTTGGCATATTCCAACAACCAGGAGATAGAGGCGTGTCCTGCTTCATGCAAAGCGATGGAGCGTCTTTCTGCTTCCGTTGTAATCTTGGTTTTCTTTTCCAGACCACCGATGATGCGGTCTACCGCATCCAGGAAATCCTGTTTGCTTACGAATTTCTTCCCGTGGCGGGCAGCGATCAGTGCAGCCTCATTGCAGACATTGGCAATATCCGCACCCGAGAATCCCGGTGTCTGACGTGCCAGCAAGTCCACATCTACACTATCGTCTATTTTAATCGGGCGCAAATGCACGCCAAATACTTCTTTACGTTCGTTTAAGTCGGGCAGGTCTACGTGTATCTGACGGTCAAAACGTCCTGCACGGAGCAGTGCCTTGTCGAGTACGTCTACACGGTTGGTAGCAGCAAGGATAATCACACCGCTATTGGAACCGAAACCGTCCATTTCTGTCAGCAACTGGTTCAATGTGTTTTCGCGTTCGTCATTTCCTCCCATTGCAGGGTTCTTGCCACGAGCACGTCCTACGGCATCAATCTCATCAATAAAGACGATACAGGGAGCTTTTTCTTTAGCCTGTTTAAACAAGTCGCGAACACGGGATGCACCTACACCCACAAACATTTCCACGAAGTCGGAACCTGCCAATGAGAAGAAAGGCACATTCGCTTCGCCGGCCACAGCTTTGGCAAGCAATGTTTTACCGGTTCCCGGAGGGCCTACCAGCAATGCTCCCTTGGGTATCTTACCTCCCAAATCCGTATATTTCTGCGGTTCTTTTAAGAACTCTACGATTTCCTCCACTTCTTGTTTTGCTTCAGCCAGCCCCGCTACATCTTTAAATGTAATCTTGATGGCTCCGCCTTTTTCAAAAAGCTGGGCTTTTGATTTTCCTACATTAAATACGCCGCCGGGGCCACCACTGCCGCCTCCGCTCATACGGCGCATGAAGAATATCCATAACGCAACCAGCAAGACAAGCGGGAGTACCTGAATCAGAATTGCGGGGAAAATATCCGATTTGGGCGGATAGTCGGATGAACCGTCAAAATGACCGGCTTCCTTTTCTGCCTGCAAAAACTCTTCCAGTTTATCGGTAGACGGGGTTCTACTTGTAATGACAGGGTTGCGTCCCACCTTGGTAGAGTCGGCTCCAAAAACAGCCCCTACGGCAGTCGGTTTGAGGAAAGCTTCGATTGATTTATCTTCATAACCCAATACTTTGCTGACATAACCCTTTTTAACATAGTCCTGAAACTCGCTGTAAGTTACAGCTTTGCTTCCTGCTCCTTTTGAATCACTGCCCCACCAGAGGCCGAGAAGCATAAGGGCAATAATCATATACATCCAGTTCAGGTTGAACTTGGGCATATTAACCTTATTGTTAGGTTTATTGCTATTGTTATTATTGCTATTATTATTGTCCATAATCATTAATTAGTCTAGATCGGGGATTTGAGTAAGTTTAGCATCTGCCCAGAGGTGCTCAAGATTATAAAAAGCTCTTGTCTCCGGCAAAAAAACGTGTACCAATACATCGGCATAGTCCATAGCTACCCATTCTGCATTCCGGAGTCCGTCGATTGCATAAGGCTTGCTGTCCGCACCTTTGCGTGTAAATTCCTTGATTGAATCTACTATTGCACTCACTTGACTGGGAGAATTTCCCTGACAGATAACGAAATATTTACAGATGGTATCTTCTATGCTGGTTAAATCGGCAACGACTATCTTTTTACCTTTTTTCTCTTGAATTCCTTCTTTTATTTTTTCAATTAATACTTTAGTATCGTTCATTCCTGTAATTGGGATTAATAATTCATGTTCTCTATTTGTTTATAACAAAAAAAGGTGACCCTTTGTTTCTGATAATAAACGTGATATTTTTGACAAATATACGCTGATTTATTGGATACAAGAAAGTTATCCCTCAATTTTTGTGTTTTTTAGTGGAGATACTTTTGTTTGGAAAGCTTATTTGGACATTTTTGCAAAAAAAATATCGGATTTGTTTTGAATTCCCAAAATATTTGTATCTTTGCACCCGCAAACGAAAATCATTGGGCTATGGTGTAATGGTAACACTACAGATTCTGGTCCTGTCATTCCTGGTTCGAATCCAGGTAGCCCAACAATTTATAAGACAAAATAAGCTAAAAGCCGTTATTACCTAGTAATAACGGCTTTTTTGCATGTTTAACAGTATGTGTCTCTAAACTTCTCACCATCAAGAGGTCACATTATAGGTCACTGGAAGTTTTAAAAAAACAGTTCCTCGGTGGCAAATTCGGTGATACGAATGCATGTTGATAGTCCGAAAAACGCTAATCTTATGAAAAGCCGTGAAGTTGATTGATAAAGAATAAATCCTTAAACTGGCTGTCGTCTTGTTTAGTAGAAAAGAAAAACAGGTTTTATAGCTCAAGTAAGTATAAAACCTGTTTCTAATTTTTCTAAATCGGGCAGAACTCTTATTCTTCTGCTTTTATTGATTCATCGATTACTTTGATCTTTTGTAATACCAGTTCCAAGTCTGCTTTCAACTTATCTACCTTGCGGTTCAATTCAGTCAACAGGCTGCTGCCTTTCTTAGAAGTAGAAGTCAGGAAGCCCAGATTGTTCTCATAAGTCTGAAGCTCATTCTTCATATTCTCATAAGTACGTACCAGCTTTTCGCGTTCTCTGTACAGAGATTGAGTACCGCTTCCCTGGATATTGCTGATATTCGAACGGAAGTTACTTAACTTCTTGTTGGAAGCATTGATGTTAAAGCGGTCGAATAGCTGATCGATGATTCCGTGATACTGCTTGTATAACTTATCTTTTTCTTTGAACGGCACATGACCGATAGAGTTCCACTCTTTCATTAAATCCCGAACCAAGGTACTTGCTTCTTCGGTATCCATGCTTTCATCAATAGCGGATAACTTCTCGATCAACGCTTTCTTCTTTTCCATATTCTCTGTTTCTACAGAACGTTGTGAAGAAGTAGCTTTGTTCTTTTGTTCGAAGAAGTAGTCGCAAGCTGTGATAAACCGTTTCCAGATAGCATCCGAGTGTTTCTTGGCAACAGGTCCGATGGTCTTCCATTCTTTTTGAAGTTTGGTCAGTGCATCGGCAGTTACTTTCCAGTCTGTACTATCTTTCAAGGCTTCCGCTTTTTCGCAGAGCGCTTTTTTCTTTTCCAGATTCTCGTTCATTCCTTCTTTCAGGCTCTTGAAGAATTCTCCTTTCTTCTTGAAGAAATCATCGCAGGCATGGCGGAAACGTTCGAAGATCTTCACATTCATCTTCTGGGGCGCAAAACCAATGGTTTTCCATTTGTTTTGCAAGGCAATCACTTCCTGGGTCTTGTTTTCCCAAGCAGAGAATGTTTTCAGTTCATCATACTCAATCGCTTCAACGATTTCGCAGATGACGGTTTTTTGATCCAAATTATGCTGTTCGGCTTCTTTCAACGATTCGAAGTGCTGCTGATGGCGGCGGTTGACAGCGGTAGAAGCTGCTTTAAACCGGTTCCAGATTTCATCACGCAGTTCTTTGGCTACCGGACCTGTATCGCGGAACTCCTGATGCAACTTCTGAAGTTGGTGGAAAGCGGAAACAACATCTTCCTCGTCAGCCAACTTTTCGGCAGCTTCGCAGAGATGTGTTTTGATTTCCAGATTCTTTTTGAAGTCGTATTCGCGGAATTCATTGTTCAGTTTCAATAAATCGTAGAACTTCTCTACATATAATTGATAGTTTTTCCAAAGTTCATTCACTTTACCTTGCGGCACCAGTTTCGTATCATTCCATTGCTGTTGCAGCTTCTTGAACTCCGTATAAGATTTGTTGGCGTCATCTCCGGATTCCACCAATTCTTTCAGTTCTTCAATAATGGAAAGTTTCACTTGCAGGTTTTCTTCCTTTTGGCGTTCCAGCTCGGCAACCTGTTTACTGCGTTTTTCCTTGATAACCCCCATCAGGCGTTTGAATTCTTCTTCCGTCGGGTCCTCTTCGGCAACAAAATCTTCAATGTTTCCACCGTTGTCTGTAAACTGTACCTTAGCAGCTTCCAACTCGGCATTATGTAACTTGTAGAATAATTGTTTCAGATTGTCAATATCCTGCTTGTTCGCATTTTCAGCATCTTGCGCAAGCTCTTTTAGCTGGTTTAGTACATCTTCCTTAGTGGCAGGTTTAGGAGCTGCTTCAGGTTGAACTTCGGCAGTAACATCTTCAGCCGGAGTCTCTGTAATAGCTTCAGAAACCTCGACTGTTTTCTTTTCTTCTTCTAATTCCCCTTGGTTCAAGGGTTGATTAGTGTCATGAGCGTCCATCATTGTATATTAGTTTTGGGTCACAAATTAATGAAATAAAACGATTACTTCATACTATTTTGCTTATTTTTTTTTGTTTATCGTGTTTTTATGACAATAAAACGGTTATTCCCATGTACAACATCATTCCGATGATGTCATTTGTAATGGCTATAAACGGACCTGTTGCAATGGCTGGATCGATTTTGAACTTCTCCAATGTCATCGGTACCAGTGTCCCGAAAATAGAAGCGAACATTACCACGGCAAACAGGCTGATGGATACGGAATAGGTGACCGTAGCCGTTGCGCCGAACCTGATAAAGTTGTAGGTGTATACTAATAAGGAGATAATAGTGGCATTAATTAAAGCTACTACCGATTCCTTGGTAATCTGCTTGAAGGTATTTTTAGCGTCCAGCGAGCTGTTTGCCAAACCCTGTACGATGATTGCCGAAGATTGTGTTCCAACATTTCCTCCTGTACCACCGATTAGCGGGATGTATAGTGCCATTTCGGGATGGGCAGCAAAGGTGGAGTCGAAATTACCCAATATCATAGAGTTGCCGATTCCGCCGATCATACCGATTAATAACCAGGGGAGGCGGGCAGTGGTCTGTCTCAATACATTATCGTCCGTTTCTACGTCCTGCGAAAGACCGGATGCCAACTGGTAGTCACGTTCCGACTGCTCACGGACTTCATCCATGACGTCGTCGACGGTGATTTGTCCCACAAGCCGACCGATACTGTCGACAACGGGGATAGCCACCAAGTCATACTTCTCAATCGCCTGTACTACCTCGTCAATGGGAGTATCTACGTGTACCGAAATCGGATCTTTCTGCATCACGTGTTTCACTTTGGATACAGAAGGGGAAGTAATCATCTTTTTGAGCGGGAAGATACCTCGCAGACGTTCGTCATCGTCAATGACATATACGTAATAGATTTCGTCCAGCTCTTCCGCCTGTTGCCGCATCTCTTTCAGACATTCGGGCATACTCCAGTTTTCGTTGACGAGTACCATTTCCGTACCCATCAAACCACCGGCGGTATTTTCGTCGTATTTCAACAAGTCGACGATGTCTCCTGCCTGTTCGATGTCTTCGATGTGCGAAAGAACCTCTTCCTGCTTGTCTTCATCGAGTTCACGCATCAGGTCTACGGCATCATCCGTGTCCATGTAGTCAACGAAACGTTTGGCGATTGTCTCCGAAGGAAGCATTTCGAGCAGCTCTTTACGAGCATCTTCGTCCATTTCGACAAGCACGTCGGCAGCAATTTCGTTATCGAGCAGGCGATAGACGAACTTAGCCTCTTCCGCATTCAGGTCATTGCACAATTCGGCGATGTCGGCCGGATGGAGGTCGATGAGAAGACCTTTTACCTTGTCGGCGTCTTTTTGCTCAATAAGGTGTTTAACGTTGTCAATGTATTCCTCGTTCATCGTTGTCAATTACAAATTACGAATTACAAAATCCAGTTCTCTGCTCACTGTTACCCGCCAATTATTGGGCGTTGCCGGCTGTCTTTAGTGCTTCTTCCACTTTATTGGTCAGATCGATAAATTCGGCTACCGATAGTTGTTCCGGGCGTTTATTAAATAAGATGTCCTCCGTGAGCGGACAATCTTTGCCTAAAATAGGTTTGATGGAGTTGCGCAATGTTTTCCGTCGCTGGTTGAAGGTCGTTTTCACTACTTGCTTGAACAGTTTTTCGTCGCATCCCAACTCTTTAGTCTCGTTGCGTGTCATACGGATAACAGCACTTTTCACTTTGGGAGGCGGATTGAACACGTGTTCGCTGACAGTGAACAAATATTCCACTTTATACCATGCCTGTATCAATACGCTAAGGATACCGTATGTCTTGCTGCCCGGTCCGGCTGCAATACGTTCGGCTACCTCTTTTTGAATCATTCCCGTGCAACAGGGGACGATATCTTTGTTGTCCAGCATCTTGAAAAAGATTTGGCTGGAAATATTATACGGGTAATTACCAGTCAGTACGAAAGGCTTCCCGTCGAACAACCGGTGAAGATTCATTTTCAAGAAGTCATCTTCGATGATGTGGTCTTCCAGTGACGGATAGGCTTCGCGAAGATAAGCAACCGACTCATAGTCAACTTCTACGACCTTTACCAATCGGTCTTTCTTTACTAGAAACTGGGTCAATACTCCCATACCCGGCCCCACCTCTAAAATAGGCAGTTCGGGGAAGGTGTCGACTGTATCGGCAATATCTTGCGCAACTTTCAGATCTTTCAGAAAGTGTTGTCCGAGAAACTTTTTAGGCTTTACTAATTTCATTTACCAACTAAATAATTACTTTTGCAGCTGACAAAGGTAATTCTTTTAAATGAAGAACGTACCACTATTTATTAAAAAATAAATGATGTGTCAGCGAAGCTAATGAAGAATTAAGGATGAAGAAACTATTAAAAAAGACGCTGAAACTGATATTACCGGTTGTTTTAGGCGGCTTTATCTTATTCTGGGTATATCGCGACTTTGATTTTACAAAAGCGGGCGATGTGTTGTTACACGGTACAAATTGGTGGTGGATGCTCTTCTCGTTATTGTTCGGAGTGTTTGCACAAGTCTTTCGTGGTTGGCGGTGGAGACAGACATTGGAACCGTTGGACGCTTTCCCGAAAAAGAGCGATTGCGTGAATGCTATCTTCATTTCATACGCTGCCAGTCTGGTGGTTCCCCGGATCGGGGAGGTGAGTCGTTGCGGAGTGTTGGCGAAATATGATAATGTCTCGTTTGCCAAGTCGTTGGGAACAGTCGTTACGGAACGGTTGGTCGATACGTTGACTATTCTCCTCATCACAGGCATCACTGTATTGCTCCAATTACCGATATTCGTCACTTTCCTTCAGCAGACCGGAACGAAAATCCCTTCATTAGTCCACCTTTTGACTTCGGTATGGTTTTATATCATTCTGTTTTGTTTTATTGGTGTGGTGATACTTCTTTATTATTTAAGAAAAACGTTGTTCTTCTATGAACGGGTGAAAGGATTTGTATTGAATATATGGGAAGGAATTATGTCTTTAAAAGGCGTGCGTAACATTCCTCTCTTTATTTTTTATACACTGGCTATTTGGGCTTGTTACTTTCTCCATTTCTATTTTACATTCTATTGCTTTGCCTTTACGGCACATTTGGGTATCCTTGCGGCATTGGTCATGTTTGTCGGCGGTACGTTTGCCGTAATTGTGCCTACCCCTAACGGAGCGGGACCCTGGCATTTTGCCATCATTTCTATGATGATGCTTTATGGAGTAAACGTGACGGATGCCGGAATATTTGCCCTGATTGTACACGGTATTCAAACCTTTTTGGTTGTTTTATTGGGTGTGTACGGCTTGGCTGCTCTGCCGTTCACCAATAGACATCGGGCGTAAATTTTTAGCTAAAAGTGTATATTCTTACATGTTTTTGCCAACCTCCTTTGTCATCTGAAAACTTTTCCATAACTTGGCACTGTTTAATTATCAGATTTAAAATAGTTTTAAAATATTTATTATGAGTACCATTCTTTCTTTAGCTCCACAGAACGTGTGGAAGCATTTTTATTCGTTGACACAGATTCCCCGTCCGTCAGGGCACATGGAAAAGATTACAGCATTTCTTTTAGGTTTCGGAAAAGAGCTGGGGCTGGAGTCTTTTGTAGACGAAGCAGGTAATGTGATTATCCGTAAACCCGCCACTCCGGGTATGGAAAACCGGAAAGGTGTGATTCTTCAGGCGCACATGGATATGGTTCCGCAGAAGAACAACGATACTGTACACGATTTTGAAAAAGATCCGATTGAAACTTATATAGACGGTGACTGGGTAAAAGCAAAAGGCACTACTCTGGGTGCAGACAACGGACTGGGTGTAGCTGCTATTATGGCTGTGTTGGAAGCAAAAGACCTGAAACACGGTCCTTTGGAAGCTCTTATCACGAAAGATGAAGAAACCGGCATGTATGGTGCATTTGGCTTGAAGCCGGGTACACTGAACGGAGAGATTCTTTTGAATCTGGACTCGGAAGATGAAGGCGAATTGTATATTGGTTGTGCCGGAGGTATGGATGTAACTGCAACTTTGGAATATAAAGAAGTAGCTCCCGAAGAAGGAGATGTGGCAGTGAAAGTTACATTGAAAGGATTACGCGGCGGACATTCGGGATTGGAAATCAATGAAGGACGTGCCAATGCTAATAAGTTGCTGGTTCGTTTCGTTCGTGAAGCGGTTGCCAGCTATGAAGCCCGTTTGGCTAGCTGGGAAGGTGGTAATATGCGTAATGCTATCCCACGTGAAGCACATGTGGTTATTACCATTCCGGCTGAAAATGAAGAAGAACTATTGGGCTTGGTGAAATACTGCGAAGACCTGTTCAATGAAGAATATTCGGCAATTGAAACACCGATCAGCTTTACGGCTGAACGTGTGGAACTTCCTGCGGGTCAAGTGCCTGAAGAGATTCAGGACAATCTGATTGATGCAATCTTTGCTTGTCAGAACGGTGTGACCCGTATGATTCCTACTGTTCCGGATACGGTAGAGACTTCTTCCAATCTTGCTATTATTACGATTGGTGGAGGAAAAGCAGCCATTAAGATTCTGGCTCGCAGCTCGAGTGATAGTATGAAGGAATATCTGACTACCAGCTTGGAGTCTTGTTTCTCTATGGCAGGTATGAAGGTGGAAATGACTGGTGGATATTCCGGTTGGCAGCCTGATGTTAATTCTCCGATTTTGCATGCGATGAAGGCCTCTTATAAGCAGCAGTTCGGTGTAGAACCTGCAGTGAAAGTAATCCACGCAGGCTTGGAATGTGGTATTATCGGTGCTATTATTCCGGGATTGGATATGATTTCTTTTGGCCCGACTTTGCGTTCACCGCACTCACCGGACGAAAGAGCATTGATTCCTACTGTACGGAAGTTCTACGACTTCCTGGTGGCTACTTTAGAACAAACTCCACTGAAATAAGCGTATTCTTTATTATGTAAATATTCTCCTATTATATAATAGGTATTTATAGCGAAGGCACGGATGAGATTTCATCCGTGCCTTTTTGTCATATTTGTTGCAGGCTATATTACAATTTTATTTCATAACAAATAAATTAATTGATGCAAATCAAGAAATATGCTATAAAACATAAATTTCGCTCTTTTTTAGATCAATGTATAAACAAAGGCCGTATTTTTGTGTTATAAAACATGTAATTAAGAGGATAACAAAATGAAAAGTTTAAAAAGATTGTTTAGAAAGATCGGCGAAGCCGATGTACATGTTTGGGGATATTCAACAATTAATGCTAAACCAAACAAGTAAGTTTTATTTTTTAGTTTTCAGGAATTAGTAATTTAAAGTTTTAAAGATTATGGCAAAGAAAATGAGTTCTTTAGTTAGAAAAATCCTTAGTGAAGTAGGTCGTAATGAAATGCTTTCATGGGGGTACAGAATTGAGAAATGAGAAAGAGTACATTAACTAGGTTTAGAGTGGGGATACGTTATTAAAGACGATATCCCCACTTTTTTATATAAAAAGAGATATAGGGTGAGGAGGGGAATAAAATGAAGGAGCATTTAACTCATGTCGGTGCAGTTTTGATTCTTTTCACCACAGAGGACACGGAGGGCACAGAGGTGAATTGGGTTTATGACTTACGGTTGTGGGCATAATTTTGACGTGTAATCCTCATACTATAAAGTTGAAAAAGGTTCTTCGTCAAATTTGGTGGTACTTCTTCTATTGTGAATAAAGAATCTTGGCTCTCAGTAGTTTGCTTCCTGCCCTATTGTACATCTGCCTTTTTACCGCTTTAATTTTATTCACTGTCCCCTCCAGTAATCCGTTACTGAAGGGGATATCAATAGCTGCCTGTACTGCCTCCCAGTCTTTTTCAATACCATATGCAAAGTTCGTCAGTGCCATATTCCGTGTTGCCTTCGCTTTTTCAATCCACTTTCTAATATCCTTATCATAAGTGTTCCCATTAATCATATCTCTGAAATTCTGACACACGCTTAAGAGTTCTTTAATCTGTGGTGAGGACTTATATAGTTCCGCTAGTTTAGGATTATCCGATTCTCCCTTTAGAATGTATTTGCGTATCTGATTCTGTGAAACTCTCTGTGTTTTACTTCCGTTTTCAATGCTCTCATTATGCTCCTTGACTTCCTTCCTCTTTTGTTGATACATTTTTCGCAAGCTGGATGTTATCCTTCCAATAAGTGCGCCACTGATTTTACTCCCCATTTTTTGTGCCAATATTTTTCGGGTAATACAGCCCGCACTAATGATTGTAGCCAGTTCGGATACATATTTAAGAGCTGTCTTCTGTTGCTCATTCAAGTATGCCCCTATTCTCCTGTTGTGAATGAGCTTATAAATGTAGCGACTTTTCTTGCCCAAATGCGCGGCTGTCTGCTCAATGGTCATCCCCTGCATTTTTAAGTTCAGGCTTTCCCTGTATATCTTCAATTTTTCTCTGTGTCGGACATCTCCCATGTTAAATATGTCCTGAAGAATTAACGAAGAAGCCGTGTCTCTGTCAGGATATTCGTATTTGAGCTTTTGCTTGGTCTGACGAATCATTTTCTCTATTTCCGGTATCATCGTGTCCGTCATATTCTTGGTTAGATGGAACCGGTCGCAGATTTGTGTAACACCAGGGATTATTCTGTTTATAGCCTCTGTGAAACATCTTCCACGGTCTCTCGTTATATATTGTATTTGAGGATTCCGGGTGAGCCAGTTATCAAGCGCTTCTCCGTTTCTATCCTCTAACAAAGCAATAGGCATGTGTGTCATCTGGTCTACGACCACACTCATATAATCCTTACCTTTTTTATAGGCAAAATCATCAATACCTACATAAATACTTTTATTATGCATAGGATTATGTTGCCCGCACTGTTGTAGGATGCGTAAGCAGGAAGAGCTACTGGCCGTTATATGGAACAGCTGCAAAAGAGAAGAGGCCTTTCGGGAAGTAAGTTCCAAGCTTATCGATCTGATGCGTTCCTCAACAAGATAGCTCCGTCTACCATACCGACGAGCCAGAAAAGACAACGGTTCGCAGAATATTTTTCGCGGACAAGAAACATTTTCGCAATAATATTTGCCAACCTTTATGACTAACTCCAAAGTATGACCGTAAACTTCAAGATCCTGAATATGACGGGAGTAATAACTGTGTAATCGGTGACTGAAATGTCCGCAATAAGGACAGGAAGCCCCCTTGCCAGCCGTATGTAAAAAGACCGTCAATGAACCAACAGCTTCAGAGATACCATCTTGTTGCAGATTATCGTAGCCAGGACTGAATCTGAAATCATGGAATAATCCCCTATTTGTAGGAGGATTTTCTTTTTTTGATGTATATTTGTACGTTGTAGATATGGCTTGTTGCATTGTAACTCTTAATGATGTGGTGTCTTTAAAGTTACTAAAAAGCAAACATATCTACAACTTTTTATAGGATTAAGAAAGAAGAAGAGGAAAACCATCGAAATAAAAAAGAGATTACCACCAAATTTGACGAAGAACCGTTTTTTCAACTTTATAGAGGAAGGATTACGCATCAAAATTAGGGTCACAACCGTAATCATAAACCAAATTCACCTCTGTGCCCTCCGTGTCCTCTGTGGTGAAAACAGTGCAAAAATGAACTATTCAATTAAATAACAAACCGAATAATATTTTTTTATTCTAAAGTGAATCTGGTAATGAGCTAACGTCTATACGATACAGTATAAGGTTGGTAGCTTGATAAAAGTTTTTTTTAAGCTAAAAAGTACAAATCTTTAAACTTTATTTCTTTACTTTGTTATTTATAGAGTGAGACTTATAGCGAACTTAAACTAGAAAGATTATGAAAGTAAAGCAGATTTGTATGATGGTGCTACTATGGTTGGGAGTGATTCCGGCGGTGCAGGCACAGACTTTCGACAAATTATGGAAAGAAGTGGAGCAAGCAGAGAAAAAGAGCTTGCCTAAGACAGTGATAAAACTGACTGATGAGATTTATCAGAAAGGGGAAAAAGAGAAAAACTCTCCGCAGATGCTCAAAGCATACGCGTGGCGGATGAAATACCGGGAAATGTTGAATCCGGATAGTCTTTATGCCGGTCTGAAAGGACTGGAACAGTGGGTGAAACAAACCGACCAACCAATGGACCGTGCTATTTTGCATTCTCTGATAGCCGGAATTTATGCAAATTATGCTGCCAACAACCAGTGGCAACTTCGCCAACGGACGGAAATCGTAGGCCAAACGCCTTCCGCGGATATACGCGAGTGGACCGCCAATATGTTTGTAGAGAAAGTGCGGACAAATGTGAAAGAAGCCTTGGCTGACTCTGTGTTACTGCTCAAAACTTCTTCACGCGACTATATCCCTTTCGTAGAATTGGGGAAAACGAGTGAATATTATCACCATGACCTTTATCATTTATTGGCTTCCCGTGGCATTGATGCTCTGTTGCAAGTGGAAAAACTAGGTGGCGGGTACACTGAAACGAACGCCGTAAATCCGGTGAAGCAGGATATAATAGCTATTTACGGAAATATGCTTTCTGCTTATAAAGCAGCCGGATTGAAAGAAGGTTATGTGTTGACCGCACTTAACTATTTGGAATGGAGACGGGGAGCGGAACGGTATATCCGACCTCTCCAAGTAAAGGGAGAGGCTTCAGTATTGACGGATGACACTTACCTGAAAGCATTGAATACATTGAAAAGTAAATATGCTTCGGAGCCGATATGTGCTGAAGTGTACCTGGCACAAGCCCGTTATGCTATTGAAAAGCAACAGCAGGTTAATGCATTGCAACTTTGTGATGAGGCGATTCGTCTTTATCCGGGGTATGACAGAATCAATGCTCTGAAAAATCTTCGGGAAGAAATATTGGCTCCTTATTTGAATGTCTATGCAGCAGATCAGGCTTTCCCGAACGAAGAGATAGAACTAAGAGCCTCACATAAGAATCTGGATGGTTTTACCGTCCGGATTTATCAGGCGAAGAAACTGATAAAAGAACAACATTACTCTGTAATTCGTCCGGAAGATTACCGGACACAGGACACGGTGTTTACATTCAAAGCTCCCGAACTTGGAGCTTACGTAATGCGTATCATACCGGATATTCGTGCAAAGAGAGACAGTGAAAGCAAATTTGACGTAACACGTTTCAAGGTGTTGACTTGTCGTCTGCCGGAAAAACAATATCAAGTGGTGACGTTGGACGGACAGACGGGACATCCTATTTCGAATGCGAAAGTTACGATGTATAGTAACGATGAAAAAGTTTTGCAAGAGTTTACGACGGACAAAGATGGTAAGGTAGTATTTCCCTGGAAATCTGAATATCGTTATCTGAAAGCTTCCAAGGGCACGGATACAGCGATACCGAAGCAAGGTATCTATGCAGGAAGTTACGGATATTACGGTGACGAAGATAAGGTAGCGGAAAATATGACTTTATTGACTGACCGTTCTTTGTATCGTCCCGGACAGACGGTGTATGTGAAAGGAATTGCCTATTCTCAAGAATCAGATACGGCGGATGTGCTTCCGAACAAGGAATATATGGTTACTTTATTGGATGCAAATAATCAGGAAGTAGGGCAGAAGTCGGTACGCACCAATGAGTTCGGCTCGTTTGCCACTGATTTCGCGTTGCCTTCAGCTTGCCTGAACGGAATGTTCTCGTTGAAGGCAGGAAGAGGTCGTACAAGTATCCGCGTGGAAGATTATAAACGTCCGACATTTGACATCACTTTTGAAAAGCAACAGGGAAGTTACAAGTTGGGAGATGAAGTGCAGGTGAAAGGCAAGATAGCATCTTATAGCGGTGTATTGCTTCAGGATCTTCCGGTAAAATATAAGGTGATGCGTTCTACATACAGCCTTTGGCGCTTTGCGGAATCGGTACAGATTGCTTCCGGTGAAGTGACGGCCAATGAGAACGGAGAATTTACGATACCGGTCCGCCTGCAGGAAAGTGATTCTTATAAGAATGATGATAAAGTATATTATCGCTATTCCATTGAAGCTACTGTTACCAATGTGGCGGGTGAAACACAATCTTCTACGGATGTCATTTCGGCCGGAAATCGTTCGTTGGTTTTGCAGGTGGAATTGCATGATAAGACTTGTAAGGATAAACCATTCGACACGATGTTTAACGTGCAAAACCTGAATGGACAACCTGTGGAAGTGAAAGGAAATTATTACTTATATCCTGCCAAAGACCAGGATTTCAAACAACTGGAAGAGAAACCGGTTTTAACGGGAACTTTTACTTCTAACGAAGAAATAACGCTCGATTGGAAGAATCTTCCTTCGGGCCCTTATGTACTGAAAGCATCGGTGAAAGATAATCAGGGCAAGGAAGTGACTACTGATACTAACACGATTCTTTTCTCCATTGAGGACAAACGTCCGCCTGTTGAAACGACGGTTTGGTTCTATGGAGAAAATATGGAATTTGATGCGACTCATCCGGCTGTATTCTGCTTCGGTACGTCGAAAAAGGATACTTATGTGATGATGAATGTATTCTCCGGTGATAAACTGCTGGAAAGTAAGACGTTGAACTTGTCTGATACGATTGTTCGCTTCGAATATCCATATCAGGAGAGTTATGGTGACGGTGTGTTTGTGAATTTCTGTATGGTAAGAGATGGACAGGTTTATCAGGAACATGCCCGGCTGACCAGACGTGTGCCGGATAAGACATTGACTATGAAGTGGGAAGTATTCCGCGATAAGTTGCGTCCCGGACAGAAGGAAGAATGGAAACTGACGATTAAAACGCCGCAAGGACAAGCCGCTAATGCGGAGATGCTGGCAACGATGTATGATGCTTCACTGGATAAGATATGGAACCGTCAGCAGAATTTCCAAATCTTCTATAGTCAGATTGTTCCGTATTCTAATTGGATGAGCGGATATTCCGGCAATAATTCATTTAATTACTGGTGGAATACGAAAAGCCTTAAAGTGCCGGGATTGGCGTATGATTATTTCGTGATGTCTTCCGGTGTAGGAAATGTATATGCATTGTCGGAGTCTTTGGCTGATGGAGTGGTGGTTAGAGGTCTGGCGGTTCAGAGAAAGGTGTCGATGACAGGAAGTGTTACAAGCTGGAGCAATGCGGTGGAAGTGAAATATGTACCGGCTTTAGTCTCCGATGCTTCTGAAGATGTGGAATTTGAGTCAGGATGGGGCCAAACGGGAACACTTGGTAAACTTGATGAAACGTCCGGAAACGAAACACTCCCTGAAGCTCCTGCCGACCTGCGTACAAATCTTGCAGAAACGGCCTTCTTCTATCCGCAACTTCGTACCAATGAACAGGGAGAAATCTCGTTCTCTTTCACGATGCCTGAAAGTCTGACACGTTGGAACTTCCGTGGATATTCTCATACGAAAGGGATGCTGATGGGAACATTGGACGGTGAAGCTACCACGAGTAAGGAATTTATGCTGACTCCTAATCTTCCCCGCTTTGTACGTGTGGGAGATAAGACTTCTCTTACAGCTTCTATCTCTAATATGACTGGTAAGCCGCAAGCCGGAACAGTAACTCTGATTCTTTTTGATCCGATGACGGAGAAAGTAATCAGTACACAAAAACAGAAATTCAGCCTTGTTGCCGGAAAGACGATTGGCGTGAGCTTCCAGTTTACCGTCAGTGATAAATACGAAATATTGGGATGCCGGATGATAGCCGACAGCGGTACTTTCAGCGATGGAGAACAACAGTTGCTTCCGGTGCTTAGCAATAAAGAACATTTGGTAGAGACACTTCCAATGCCTGTACGTGGAGAAGAAACCCGTACTTTCTCACTCGACCACCTGTTCAACCAACAAAGTAGAACGGCAACCGACCGTAAACTGACTGTCGAGTTTACAGGAAATCCGGCCTGGTATGCTATTCAGGCATTGCCTTCTTTGAGTCTTCCTACAAGCAATAATGCGATCTCCTGGGCTACGGCATATTATGTAAATACCTTGGCTTCGTTCATTATGAACAGTCAGCCGAAGATCAAAGCAGTGTTTGAAAGTTGGAGATTGCAGGGAGGTACGAAAGAAACCTTCTTGAGCAATCTGCAAAAGAATCAGGAAGTGAAGAACATCATTCTGTCCGAATCTCCCTGGGTGCTCGAAGCGCAAACGGAAGAGCAACAGAAAGAACGTATCGCCACTTTGTTTGATTTGAATAATATCCGTAGCAATAATATAGCGGCTTTGACCCGATTGCAGGAGTTGCAGAATGCAAGTGGTGCATGGTCTTGGTATAAAGGAATGACCGGCAGCCGATATGTTACTGCCTATATCGCCGAACTGAATGCCCGTCTGACTATGTTGACAGGTGAGAAATTAACAGGTACAGCTCTCTCCTTGCAACAAAATGCTTTCACTTACCTTCATCAATCAGCTTTAGACGAATATAAGGAAATCCTGAAAGCACAGAAAGAAGGAGTGAAATTTACCGGTGTTTCGGGCAGTATTCTGCAATATTTGTATCTCATCGCTATTTCTGGAGAGCAGGTGCCTGCGACCAATAAAGCTGCTTATACCTATTATCTTTCTAAGGTAGGAGAATTGCTTACTTCTCCTTCGATGGATACGAAAGCGGTTGCCGCTATTGTACTGGATAAAGCCGGACGCAAGAAAGAAGCACAGGAATTTGTCGCTTCTTTGAAAGAATTCCTGACCAAGACGGATGAACAGGGAATGTTCTTTGCTTTCAACGAGAATCCGTATACATGGGGCGGAATGCAGATGCAGGCTCACGTAGATGTAATGGAAGCATTGGAGGCGATAGGCGGTAACAGCGATACCGTGGAAGAAATGAAACTTTGGCTGTTGAAGCAAAAGCAAACACAACAATGGAACTCTCCGGTAGCTACTGCCGACGCGGTATTTGCGTTGCTGATGAAAGGTGTTAACTTGCTCGACAATCAGGGAGATGTACGGATTGTAATTGCTAATGAAGTGCTGGAAACGGTTGCTCCGAGTAAAACAACTGTTCCCGGATTGGGATATATCAAACGTTCTTTCACACAGAAGAGCGTGGTGGATGCCCGTAAGATTGAAGTGGAAAAGAGAAATCCGGGTATCGCCTGGGGAGCTGTATATGCAGAATTTGAATCCCCCATCAGTGATGTGAAACAACAGGGTGGTGAGTTGAATGTAGAGAAACAATTGTATGTGGAACGTATGGTAAATAATGTCCCTCAATTGCAGCCTATAACAGCGAAAACAGTTCTTCAGGTAGGTGATAAAGTCGTTTCCCGTTTGAGCATCCGTGTAGACCGTCCGATGGATTTTGTGCAGTTGAAAGATCAGCGGGGAGCTTGCTTCGAACCGATCGGCAGCATTTCCGGCTATCGTTGGAACAACGGACTGGGCTATTACGTAGACATCAAAGATGCATCGACCAATTTCTTCTTCGATCATTTAGGAAAAGGAGTATATGTATTGGAATATAGTTACCGTGTCAGCCGTGCAGGAACTTACGAAACAGGTCTGGCAACCATGCAATGTGCATACGCACCAGAATATGCTTCACATTCTGCTTCGATGACGGTAGCTGTTAAAGAGTAACGCAGGACATTTGTAAGAGAAATATTCAGGCACGCATTATGCCTATTTTACGGTTCATTAGATAAACTGAAACCATAAAATAGGCGTAATCCGTGCCTGAATCTATTTGATACCTCTTGATGGAGAGAATTATCCTCTTTCGTCAATCTGTGTTAATCTGTGTAATCTGTGGTGAAAAACTCATCTAAAACCCCTACATTTGTGCACCAAAATAAAAAATATCGCATGAAACGTAGTTTACTATCTATATTATCTTTACTTACTGTCGCTTTGGCAGCCGTTGCCCAACCTCGTATCTCTTCAAATAAAGAGACACATAACTTCGGACAAATTGAGTGGAAACGTCCGGTGACAGTGGAATATACCATCACTAACACGGGAAACCAGCCATTGGTACTGACCAACGTCACAACCTCTTGTGCCTGTGCCGTGGCCGACTGGACCAAAGAACCGATTGCCCCGGGAGGAAAAGGAGTAGTAAAAGCTTCTTTTGACGCAAAAGCGTTAGGACATTTTGAGAAGTCGATAGGAATATATAGTAATGCCAGTCCGAGCTTGGTCTATCTGAAGTTTACCGGTGAAGTAGTGCAGGAAATAAAAGATTATACAAAGCTACTTCCTTATACAATTGGAAATATTCGTTTAGATCGTGATGAGTTTGCTTTCCCCGATGTCTATCGCGGACAGCAGCCTTCATTGACCTTTGATATCGCCAATCTTTCTGATCGTCCTTACGAACCGGTATTGATGCATCTGCCTCCTTATCTGAAAATGGAAGCGGAACCCAAAGTCTTGTTGAAAGGCAAGAAGGGAACTATCAAACTGACGCTGGATGCGAGCCAGCTAAAAGATTACGGATTGACACAGACTTCTGTCTACCTTTCCCGTTTCTCCGGTGATAAGGTGAGCGAAGATAATGAAATACCGGTTTCGGCCATTCTTCTTCCCGACTTCTCTCGTATGACGGAAAAAGATTCTTTGAACGCTCCTGCCATGCACATTTCGGAAACGGATATTGATCTTAGTATCCCGTTGATAAAGAAGAATAAGGTAAGCCATGATATATTGATAGCCAATTCCGGAAAGACTCCGTTAGTCATCAGTAAGTTGCAGGTATTCAATTCGTCGGTAGGAGTGAGCCTGAAAAAGACAGTCCTTCCTCCGGATGGAATGACGAAGCTCAAAGTAACTATTCGTAAGCGTGACGTAGGTAATAAGAAGCATCATTTACGTATCCTGATGATAACAAATGATCCGTTACGCCCGAAAGTCGAAATCAATATCAAACGCTAAATCCTATGATTATGGAACATCCTGAAAATAGTGAAGAATATAAGGGGCTTGTTGTCAATAAAGGCATTGAGCAACCCTCATCTGTGAATCCCTACTTAAAGCGGAAACCTAAGAAACGCCAACTTTCAGTAGCAGAGTTTGTAGAAGGTATTGTAAAAGGTGATGTCACCATATTGAGTCAGGCTGTGACATTGGTGGAAAGCGTAAAGCCTGAACATCAGGCTGTCTCACAGGAAATCATTGAGAAGTGTCTGCCATTTTCCGGTAATTCGATACGGATTGGTATCAGCGGCGTTCCCGGTGCGGGAAAGAGTACATCCATAGATGTATTCGGTCTGCACGTGCTCGAAAAGGGGGGTAAACTGGCGGTATTGGCCATCGACCCTAGCAGTGAGCGTAGTAAAGGCAGTATCTTGGGAGATAAAACCCGTATGGAGCAGCTTTCCGTACATCCTAAATCGTTCATCCGCCCTAGCCCGTCAGCCGGTTCTTTGGGAGGAGTGGCACGCAAAACACGTGAGACGATTATTCTTTGTGAAGCTGCCGGATTCGATAAGATTTTTGTGGAGACCGTAGGAGTGGGACAGAGCGAAACGGCTGTTCACTCGATGGTTGATTTCTTCCTGTTGATTCAGTTGTCCGGTACGGGCGATGAACTGCAAGGGATTAAGCGTGGTATTATGGAGATGGCGGATGGTATCGTTATCAATAAGGCCGATGGAGATAATCTGGAACGTGCCAAGTTGGCTGCCACTCAATTCCGTAATGCATTACATCTGTTTCCTGCGCCTGAATCCGGATGGATTCCCAAAGTATTGACTTACTCCGGTTTTTATAACCTGGGAGTGAAGGAGGTCTGGGATATGATTTACGAATACATTGACTTCGTGAAAGAAAACGGCTATTTTGAATATCGCCGCAACGAACAAAGTAAATACTGGATGTATGAAAGCATCAATGAACAACTTCGTGACAGCTTTTATCATAATCCGAAGATTGAAGCGATGCTCTTAGAAAAAGAACAGCAGGTATTGAAAGGCAACCTGACTTCGTTTATAGCTGCAAGAAGTCTGCTCGATACTTATTTTGAGGATTTGAAATGAGGCTTTTCTGCTTTTTCAAGATCAGCTCTCGATTTACTTTGAGTCACAATATATACTCCCAGGAATACAAGTGCGATAGCGATCCCTTTCTCCCAGCCGAAACTTCCGATACCCATCGCGATTGCTGCAATCGTAGCCACGATCGGTTGCATATAATTGTACATACTGACTACCGTAGGACGGAGCAGCCTCTGGGCAGTCATAATGCAGAGATACGCGAGGAAACTACCTCCTAATACGACATAAAGTACCTGTAGAATGGCGACAGTGGAAACAGAAGTCCATTGAATCGTAGAAATATCATAATAGGAGAACGGAATGTAACACATTGAAGCATATATGAACATCCATTTATTAATCGTTACTGCCGAATATCGTTGAGACAATCCTTTGAATACAGTCAGGTATATGGAGAAACTGATTTGTGCAACGAGACAAAGCAAGTCACCAATCAGGCTTCCATTTCCGTTGCTTCCTGCCTGGCTACTCATAATGAGAATGAGCGCTCCCATCGCACCTATAAAAATCCCCAGTACTTTCTTATTGGTAATAGGTTCTTTTAAGTAAATGGCCGCTACAACCATTGTTACAATCGGTAGAGTGGTAGTTACGATAGAAGCGTCAATAGGAGAAGTCATAGAAAGCCCGAAGATGAACACTCCTTGATTGAATACTAGCGCAAACAGTGAAGCAAAGAAGATTTTCAGCATATCTTGATGATTCACATGTTCCTGTTTGCAAAACATGGAAAGGATCCAGAAAGCGGCTGCTGCCCCCACCATGCGGAATGTAGTAACAGAAATCGGGGAAAACTCTTGAAGAGCCGACTTACCGATGGGAGACATTAATCCCCACATAACGTTTGCTGTAAGCGCAAACAAATGACCATACAGGTTCTTACTTTTGTCCATGTTGATACTATTTATTTTACCATATCTCTGATATCATTAACAATCAAATAGAGAAAACGGTTGCAAAGGTAGTCTTTTATCGTATGATTTGTTTATATTTGCCTTGATTAAACTTGAATATTATGGAACAACAAGCCAATTATATCCGTCGTATCGAGATACACGGACTATGGGAACGCTTTAATATAGGATGGGATTTGCGTCCCGATGTGAACATCCTCTCCGGCATCAACGGAGTGGGGAAGACTACCATTCTGAACCGTTCGGTGGGATACCTCGAAGAACTTTCCGGTGAAATGAAAAGTGACGAGAAGAACGGTGTGCGTCTCTTTTTCGACAATCCCCAGGCAACCTATATTCCTTATGACGTCATCCGGAGCTACGACCGTCCCCTGATTATGGGTGACTTCACAGCCCGCATGGCCGACAAGAATGTAAAGTCTGAACTGGACTGGCAACTCTATCTTTTGCAACGCCGTTACCTCGATTATCAGGTCAACATTGGTAATAAGATGATTGAAATGCTTTCCAGCATTGATGAAGAAGAGCGTCGTAAAGCAGCTACATTATCTGTAGCCAAACGTCGTTTTCAGGATATGATTGACGAACTGTTCAGCTATACACGCAAAAAGATAGACCGGAAACGGAACGATATCGCTTTCTATCAGGATGGCGAACTATTATTCCCTTATAAACTGTCGTCCGGTGAAAAGCAAATGCTGGTTATCCTGCTGACCGTACTCGTGCAGGACAACAGCCATTGTGTATTGTTTATGGATGAGCCGGAAGCCTCCCTTCATATAGAATGGCAGCAGAAACTGATTGCTATGATACGTGAACTGAATCCGAATGTGCAGATTATCCTGACTACCCATTCGCCTGCCGTCATTATGGAAGGCTGGCTGGATGCCGTGACAGAAGTAAGTGATATATCTACCACCGTAGGGCACAAGCTCGACAAGGATTCTCCCAACTGTAATTTGTAATTCGTAACCTGTAATAGAACAAATGGCAACTTCACTACGAGATAATCTGACTTCTTCTTATTTCAATGCCGCCCATAAGCTTTATCCGAAGAAAGCCCGCCGACGTATCATCGCTTACGTAGAAAGCTATGACGACATCGCTTTCTGGCGCACATTGCTTGAAGAGTTTGAAGACGACGAACACTATTTCCAAGTGATGCTTCCTTCGGCCACTTCCCTGGCAAAAGGAAAAAAGATGGTACTCATGAACACACTGAATACAGCCGAGTTGGGGAGAAGTCTGATTGCCTGTGTGGACAGTGACTATGATTTCCTGTTGCAGGGAGCTACCAATACTTCCCGTAAAATCAACCGGAACAGGTATATTTTTCAGACTTATACCTATGCTATTGAAAACTATCATTGTTTTGCCGAAAGCCTTCACGAAGTATGTGTGCAGGCTACGTTGAATGACCGTTCCATTTTAGATTTCAACTTCTACCTGAAGAAGTACTCTGAAATAGTATATCCGCTTTTCCTCTGGAACGTATGGTTCTACCGCCAACGGGATACTTACACCTTCCCCATGTACGATTTCCATACTTATACTTCTTTGCGCGAGATTAATCTCCGGCATCCGGAAAAGAGCTTGGAATCCCTTCAACAACGGGTTAGTCAGAAGTTGGCAGAGTTGAAAAAGAAATTCCCCCATAACATTAATCAGGTGAATGGATTGCGGACTGAATTTAAAGAGCTGGGCTTGGTGCCGGAAACTACTTACTTGTATATGCAGGGACACCATGTGATGGATAATGTGGTAATGAAACTACTGATTCCGGTCTGCACCGTATTGCGTCGTGAACGGGAGCAGGAAATCAAGCGACTGGCCGAACACAATGAACAGTTCAGAAACGAACTGACTTGTTATCAGAACAGCCAGGTGAACGTAGAAATCATGCTCAAGAAGAATGTAGCCTACAAAAGACTCTTCCATTATGATTGGCTACGGCAGGATATCAGTGAATATTTGGAAGAAGGAAAGAATAAAGAAGAAAAGAAACAGAGATCATAAATAAAAGAAAAACTAAAAAAGAGAGAGACGATTGCTTATGAAAGAAGTAAAAGAAGTGGTTGATACAGTGAGTGTGGCATTAGCAAACGGGCAACCGGAAGAAGCAGGTAATGTAGTGATGCAAGAGGTGAATCATGCTTTGCTCTCGATGGGAGTGGATGAAGCTATGGCTGATAAGATTGATAACTTTATCATTTTATTGTTTATTATTGGAATAGCATTATTGGCTAATCTGATTTGCCGCAAGATTATTCTGCGTACCGTGGCTAAATTGGTGAGACAGACAAAAGCTACTTGGGATGATATTGTATTTAATGATAAAGTAATGGTGAACATCAGCAGGATGGTGGCGCCTATATTGATTTATATATCTATTCCTATTGCCTTCCCCGAACATGCAGACTCTGCTTTGCTTGATTTTCTTCGAAGACTTTGCATGATTTATATCCTTGCAGTCTTTCTTCGCTTCGTCAGTGCTTTGTTTACGGCTGTGTATCTGGTATATAGCGCGCGTGAACAATATAAAGACAAACCTTTGAAGGGGCTTTTGCAGACAGCGCAAGTCATTCTCTTCTTTATAGGAGCTATCATCATTATCAGTATTTTGATAAAGCAAAGTCCGGTGGTGTTGCTGACCGGATTGGGAGCTTCCGCTGCGGTTCTGATGTTGGTTTTCAAGGACAGTATCATGGGATTTGTCTCCGGCATCCAGCTTTCCGCCAATAATATGCTGAAGGTGGGCGATTGGATCACGATGCCGAAATACGGTGCGGACGGTACGGTGATAGAAGTAACATTGAATACCGTAAAAATACGTAACTTCGATAATACCATCACCACCATTCCTCCTTATCTATTGATTAGTGATTCTTTCCAAAACTGGCAGGGAATGCAGGAATCCGGCGGACGTCGTGTGAAACGTTCCATCAATATAGACATGACCAGTGTGCATTTCTGTACACCGGAGATGTTGGCAAAATACCGGAAGATACAACTGTTGAAAGACTATGTGGATGAAACGGAAAAGGTAGTGGAAGAATATAATAAGGAACATCATATCGACAACTCTGTGTTAGTGAATGGACGCCGGCAAACAAACCTGGGAGTTTTCCGTGCCTATCTGACTAACTATCTGAAGAATCTGCCTACTGTCAACCAAGACCTGACCTGCATGGTACGTCAGCTTCAGCCTACCGAAACCGGTATCCCGTTGGAACTTTATTTCTTTTCTGCCAATAAAGTATGGGTTGCCTACGAAGGCATACAGGCAGATGTTTTCGATCATGTGCTTGCCATTATTCCCGAATTCGACTTGCGTGTCTTCCAAAACCCGTCGGGGGCAGACCTGCATCAGATAGGGGTAAAGATAGAAAACTAATCAAACGATAAAACGCTTATAAATTGTAATTACTATGACTACACCGTTATCCAACCAGATTATCCGTGAAATCACTCCTTTGTCAGATAAGGATTGCTTTTACATTGCGGAACGTTATAAAACGGAATTCACTTATCCTATACACAACCACTCCGAGTTTGAATTGAACTTCACCGAAAAGGCAGCCGGAGTAAGGCGGATTGTAGGAGACTCTTCCGAAGTGATAGGTGATTATGATTTGGTATTGATAACAGGAAAAGATTTGGAACACGTCTGGGAACAGAACGACTGCCATTCGAAAGAGATACGGGAGATTACGATTCAGTTTTCTTCCGATCTTTTCTTCAAGAGCTTTATCAATAAGAATCAGTTCGACTCTATCCGCCGGATGCTGGATAAAGCACAAAAAGGGCTTTGTTTCCCGATGTCTGCCATACTCAAAATATATCCGTTGCTGGATACGCTTGCTTCCGAGAAGCAAGGATTTTATGCGGTCATTAAGTTTATGACAATCCTGTATGAACTTTCTCTCTTTGAAGAAGAAGCGCGTACCTTGTCCAGTTCGTCTTTTGCCAAGATAGATATTCATTCGGACAGCCGGCGTGTGCAGAAAGTGCAGGAGTACATCAATACACATTATCAGGAAGAAATACGTCTGGGGCAGTTGGCCGATATGGTGGGGATGACGGATGTGTCATTCAGCCGCTTCTTCAAACTGCGTACAGGCAAGAATCTTTCCGATTATATCATTGATATTCGGCTGGGCTTTGCTTCCCGGTTGCTGGTAGATTCTACGATGTCTATCGCTGAGATTTGTTATGAGTGCGGTTTTAATAACCTTTCCAATTTCAACCGGATCTTCAAGAAGAAAAAGAGTTGTTCGCCTAAAGAGTTTCGTGAGAACTACCGGAAGAAAAAGAAATTGATTTAGCGCATTCTCTTTTATGAACTCGGTGATTAACTCCCGAGTTCTATCTTCCATTCACCAATCGTTCGTGTGGCACTGTCAAAGTTTACACCTACTTTAACTATTTTCCTGTGATCCGCCTGATACGGAATAGCATACTTTTTGCTGTTAATCTGCGTTAATGCTTCTTCAGGTGTACCATCTACTTTAAATTCAAAAACATAGATGGTATCTTGAAGTTTCACAACCGCATCTGCTCTTCCAATGGCTGTATCCACTTCCACATCTATATACTGTCCCATCAGCCGGAAAAACAGATAAAAGATAGTTTGATAATGTTTCTCCTCCTTGTTGTTCAGTTTATTCGGGATAGACACAAAGAAAGATTTCAGTCTTTCCAGACACTCCTCTAAATGACCGATACGCAAGTCTTTAATAAAGGACACTACATAAAATGTATTCTCTCGTGCAGGCAGATGCACATAAGCGGGCATCAGCGATTCGATAAATCCTTTTCTTACTTCCTTGTTGGGATAAGCCAGTGTATACAGTTGGAAATCCGGATCATATCCCTTAATTGTGAGATAACCGCTTTGGTAGAGCACCGGAAGAGGATCGGTGATTCTATTGCTGGGCGCATCAAACTGTTCGGCGGTGGCGGTCGTGTTATCCAGTTCCCGGATATCAAAATCGCTTTCTTGCAGAATATCTATCAGGAAAGTGGGAGTACCGGTCGAAAACCAAAAATTGGCATACTTCTTCTGTGCGAATGCATTGAACAAACTGAATGGATTATAAATATCTTCACTGTTCTCACTGAAATGATAGCCGTCATATTGTTGTTTCAAATGTACACAGGCTTCCTCGTATGTTTCCTTGTTGGCTTGGGCCATTTGTTCAATATCAATTTGCAATTGCGTGCGCAGTTCTTGTTCGGTGATGCCACAGATAGCACTGTAATCATCCCTCATGCTGATATTCTGCAAGTTGTTCAATTCACTGAAGATACTCATTTGGCTGAATTTGCTGATACCTGTCAATAATAAGAAGCGAAGATACTGTCCCTGGGCTTTCAGTGGACTAAAGAAATCCCGCATGATATTACGTATTTCCTTTTGAACTTCATCATTATGATTGCTGTCCAGCATTGGTGAGTCATACTCATCTATTAATACCACCACCTGTTTACCCGTCTGTTTGTAAGCACGACGAATAATTCCTTCAAAACGTAAACTGAAAGTCGTTTCTCCTTCTTCCCGTTGATAAATTTTCTCCCATAAAAGCAATTGGCGGTTAATAACGGCTGACAGCATATCAGCGGTTATATATTTACTCACACTAAAATCAAAGTGTAATACCGGATAAACCGTCCAATCCTTTTCCAGAGTCTCCATAGCCAAGCCCTGAAACAGTTCTTTTTTTCCCAGGAAATAAGCCTCTAGTGTAGAAACCAGCAAACTTTTCCCAAAGCGTCGGGGACGACTTAGAAAATAGACTTTATTTGTATGAGTCAAACGATAAATCAATTCCGTTTTATCAACATAGACACAATCATTATTGCGTAAATCTTCAAAGTTCTGTATTCCTATCGGATATCTTCTGAAATTCTCTTCCATGACGCATATTTGTTTTTAGCGTGAAACATACACAAAGATAATGATATTTAGTTTCAAGTCAATTATGCCTGTTCTTTTTTTAAGAAAGTCCAACGTTGGATATATACTTAGTGGGAAAGGAGCTATCGGTGTTTCTTTGCGTAATGCATTGAAAAGCGATGAAACATATCTTTGACGACAAGCGGGTGGAAATACACTATCAGCCAAAATTTTCACCTTCTCACAACTGTCAGACGATTAATTTCATGCATAATGAGAGATAAAAGAGTGAAGTTCCGGTCTTAAATTTGCTTATAAACAAGTTAAACTAATAGCGTAACTGATTGATAATACGTTTGTAACATCTTGTCATCATCTTGCAACGTCTCTTTCAAGAGATTGTATTTATTTCGTCTTATAGTTGTAATGCTCACCCTCTATCTTTGCCGGCGTAATTAAAACGTAGAGCAAAGTTAGATGAAAAAACTATTTCTTATCCGATTTTCAGTGGCGGCCTTCTTTTGCCTGTTGTGTGTACTTCCTGCATTGGCTGCCAATATCAAGATTAAAGGAGCTGTGAAAGACAAACTATCCAAAGAGCCTTTGATAGGAGCTACGATACGTTTGCTCGGAACTCAAGCCGGAGCAGTGACCGATATGGAGGGTAATTTCGAATTGAACAGCATGGGCGTGTTGGAGGGTATGTATGATATTGAGATTAAATATGTAGGTTACAAAACGGAAGTACGCCGTAAAGTGCGTGTGGAGAATGGAAAACTGGTGATACTGAATCTGGAGTTGGAAACCGATGCACAGGAACTTGCCGATGTGGTGGTTGTAGCTAAGAAGAATAGGGAAAATGAGAATATGCTGTTGCTCGAACAGCAAAAAGCAGTCATTGCCGTACAATCTGTTGGTGTCAGGGAGCTTTCCCGCAAGGGTGTTTCGGATGCAGAAGGTGCTGTGACGAAAGTTGCCGGAGTGTCTAAACAAGACGGAGTGAAAAATGTCTTTGTCCGTGGATTGGGTGACCGGTACAATGCAACTACTTTTAATGGATTTGCTCTTCCTTCCGAAGACCCGGAATATAAGAATATCTCTCTTGATTTCTTCGGTACGGACATTATTCAGTCCGTAGGTGTAAATAAAGCATTCAACGCGGGAGGCAGCAGCGATGTCGGAGGGGCAACCATTGATATTGTATCCAAAGAACTAATTGGTAGCGGTCATCTGGGATTCGGCATTTCCGGTGGCTTGAATACACAAACGGTAGCAGCCGATTTTCTGAAACAGGATGGAGTGAACTTCATGGGCTTTGCCAATCGCACCGAACCTGCCGATGAAAACTCATGGAACTTCAGAAATAAGTTAGACCCTTCCGCTCAACATTTGCAAATCAACCGGAGTTACAGTATTTCCGGAGGTAAACGATTCTATGTCGGAAAAGACAAAAATCCGCTTTCTTTCTTCCTGACTGCCGGACATACGACGGACTATCAGTATACGGATGAAATCATACGTAATACCACTACCGGTGGTACGGTCTACAAAGATATGAATGGAAAGAAGTATGCGGAGAATATCAGTCAGCTGGCACTTGCCAATGTGGATTTCGATATGCAGAACCGTCATCACATCAGTTATAATTTGATGATGATTCATGCCAATACCCAGTCGGTGGGCGATTACAACGGTAAGAACTCGATTTTTAGTGACGACTATGAAAACCTCGGATTCACCCGTCGCCAACAAACGAATGATAATATGCTGATCGTTAACCAACTGATGACTAACTGGGGATTGACCAAATCATTAAGTCTCGATGCAGGTGCTTCCTATAATATGGTGAAAGGGTACGAACCGGATCGTCGTATCAATAACCTGACTAAAGCGGAAGACGGCTATACGCTGCTAAGGGGCAACTCACAACAGCGCTACTTCTCAACTTTAGATGAAGACGACTTGAATGTAAAAGCAGGCTTGGTCTATCGTCTGAAAGATAATATAGAAGAGATTTCGAATGTCCGTTTCGGATATACAGGTCGATTCGTAGATGATAACTTCAAAGCTACGGAGTATAACTTGACCGTAGGACATGTTGCTACCATCCCTTCTTTGGATGACTTCTCGCTTGACGATTATTATAATCAGGAAAACTTTGCTTCCGACTGGTTCAAGATACAAAAGAACTTAGATGAATATACCGTAAAAAAGAATATCCATTCTGCTTATGCCGAGGCTACCTACCAGTTTACTCCTCGTTGGATTGTGAATCTGGGAATGAAATACGATAAGGTAGATATTGAAGTGGATTATAATGTGAATCGTGGAGGATCTAAAGGAAACAATACCATTCAAAAAGATTATTTCCTGCCCAGCTTGAATCTCAAATACAATCTGAATGAGAAAAACTCGCTTCGTCTGGGAGCTAGTAAAACATATACGCTTCCGCAGGCAAAGGAAATATCTCCTTACCGTTATGTCGGCGTGAACTTCAACAGTCAGGGTAATCCCAATCTGAAACCTTCGGATAATTATAACCTTGATCTGAAGTGGGACTTTAATCTCACTCTGACCGAGTTGATTTCTCTCACAGCTTTCTATAAATTGATTAAGAATCCGATATCCCGCATCGAAGTGGCAAGCGCCGGAGGTTATCTTTCTTATGAGAATATAGCGGATAAGGCAACCGTGGCGGGAGTGGAGATAGAAATACGTAAGAATCTGTTTGTCCGTCCGGTGAGTAATGCTGCGCACGGAATGAATAAACTCTCTTTGGGATTGAATGGCTCTTATATCTATACGAATGCAAAAATGCCTTTGGCAACGGTTACCACCGGCTCGCAACTGGAAGGAGCTGCACCGTGGATTGTCAATTTCGACCTCTCGCATAACTTCACGAAGGGAGAACGCAGTTTTGTCAATACATTGGTACTTAATTATGTGAGTGATAAGATATATACCATTGGCACGCAGGGGTATCAGGATATGATGGAGCAGGGAGTACTGACACTGGATTTTGTGTCCCAAGCCAAACTGAACAAGCATCTTTCCCTTAACCTGAAAGCCCGCAACCTGCTGAATCCCTCTTATAAGTTAAGCCGCAAAGCGAACGAAAACGGGGAAAAGGTGATATTGAATGATTATAAGAAAGGAATAAATATAAGCCTGGGAGTGTCGTGTACATTCTAAGCCGGGTGATGAAATAAGATTATTAACTAATAATGAAAGCAAAATGAAAAGATTGTTTGTGAACTTTATGACGTTTGCCGTTATGGCAACAGCACTTACATTGACTGCATGTAGCAGTGATAGTGACGGAGACGGTGATGGTAACGGAGATGGTGGAAACAACGGTGGGACCGGTAGCTCTATTGTTGTGGGCGAAAATATCCTGTCCGGCACGCTGACCGGAGAACAGACACTGGAAGCTAAGGAATATATTCTGAACGGAACGGTAGTTATTGAAAATGGAGGCCGTCTGAATATCCCTGCCGGAACAACGATTAAGGCTCGCGAAGGTTTCAGCAGTTATCTGCTGGTAGCACAAGGCGGTAAACTTTATGCTGACGGTACAGCTGATAAACCGATTGTTTTCACTGCCAATTCAACAACCCCTACATCCGGCTATTGGGGAGGAATCATTATCAATGGTAAAGCTCCGATTTCCGGTTCGAACGCCAATAAGAGTGATACAGGTCTGACGGAAATCGACAACAACTATAAATACGGTGGTAATGTCGATAATGACAATTCCGGTTCACTGACTTATGTGAAAATCTGCTATGCCGGTGCCCGCTCTACTGCCGATATCGAGCACAACGGATTGACACTGAACGGTGTTGGAAACGGTACCAAGATCGAGAATATCTACATTCTTGAGAGCGCGGATGATGCCATCGAATTCTTTGGCGGTACGGTGAATGTAACCAACCTGTTGGCTGTGAACCCGGATGATGATATGTTCGACTTCACTCAAGGATATTCCGGTAAATTGAAAAACTGCTATGGTGTTTGGGAAAGCGGTTATACCAGTACGGAAGCAGATCCGCGCGGCATTGAAGCAGATGGTAACTTGGATGGTGACTATTCGGATCATTTACGTCAGTCGGATTTTACGGTTGAAAATATGACAATCGTAAATAATGCTGCCAATACAATGGATAATGTAGACCGTATGCAAGACGTGATTAAAATCCGTCGTGGAGCAAAAGCTACGATCACCAATGCTCTTGTCAAAGGTTCCGGCGGTACAATCGATTTGATTGATATGAATGACAGTAAAGGGGCAGGAAGTGCAGCTTCCAGCATCAGCATCACTCATACATTGAACTTTAAGAATAAGCTGAACGGTACATTGAACACATTTACCGAGCCGACTACGAATACAGGTGCAGATGCATCCCTGTTCACTTGGAGCGGATATAATTTCTCTTCCTTATAAATAGGATATAGAGTAGCAAAGTGTATATTTTTCAATAGGAGGTGTGGGAGAATTTGTAACAAACAGATTCTCCCATATTTTATTTATTTATTTTCGTAATCTTCTTTTAGCTTTTTTATTTGCTCCTTTATGGTATCAGTGATTACCTTTTTTGTATATTTGTCAACCTATTGTTTTACAATGATACAAAATATGCAAACCGACAACGAGCGATACAAAAAAATGGCTTCTCTTGCACAAATCGGGTGGTGGGAAGTAGATTTAACGGCAGGATATTATTTATGTTCCGATTATCTTTCTGATCTTTTGGGATTGGACGGCGACACCATCTCTACTTCGGATTTTCTGAACCTGATACGTGAAGATTATCGCAAGCAGATTGCCCAGGAGTTCCGGGCAAATTCTTCTATCCATAAGGACTTTTATGAACAAACTTTCCCTATTCATTCAAAATATGGTGAGATCTGGTTGCATACCCGTCTGGCTTTTCGTGAGAAGGGTACAGGTGTTGATGGAGGTGATAAGTCTTTCGGAATAATCCAGCGCGTTGAGGCTCCCAAGGAAGAAGATCAAAGGGATGCATTAAGGCGTGTGAATGATTTGCTTTGTCGTCAGAATTTTGTTTCGCAATCGTTGCTTCGTTTCCTACGTGATGAGGCAGTAGAATCTTGTATCGCAGATATTTTGAGAGATATTCTGAATCTTTATAATGGAAAAGGGCGTGTTTATATTTTTGAATACGACGAAATTTATGCCCATCATAGTTGTATCTACGAAGTTGTTTCTGAAGGAGTGTCGGCAGAGATAGACAATCTGCAGGACATGCCTGCCAGTGAGTCAAAATGGTGGAGTGAACAGATATTATCGGGCAAGCCGATTATTTTAAATACACTGGAGCAGTTATTAGAAGAGGCTCCTGATGAATATCAGATTCTTGTAGTTCAGGGAATCAAATCGTTAATGGTGACTCCTTTGATGACAGGCGACCGCGTTTGGGGATATATGGGGATTGATTTGGTTGAGACTTACCATGACTGGAGTAATGAAGATTTTCAATGGTTCTCCTCATTGGGAAATATTATAAATATCTGTATCGAGTTGCGTAAAACTAAGGACAAGGTAATCCGTGAACAGACTTTCCTAAATAATCTGTTTCATTTTATGCCGATGGGATATATACGTATGTCCATTATCCGTGACGAGAATAATAAACCTTGCGATTATCGGGTGACGGATGCGAATGAGGTCAGTTCAACCTTCTTCGGGCTTCCTTTGGAGTCGTATATTGGTTCTTTGGCATCTGAAAAGCATCCTGACTATCTCCAAAAACTTAATTTTCTGGAAGAAATACTGGATAGTAATTCTTATAGGGAGAAAGATGAATATTTTCCAAGAACGGAACGGTATACGCATTGGGTTATTTATTCTCCCGGAAAAGATGAAATAGTCGGTTTATTCCTCGATTCTACGGGATCGGTACAAGCTAACCGAGCATTGGATCGTAGTGAAAAACTCTTTAAGAATATCTTTGCTAATATTCCGGCAGGAGTAGAGATCTACGATAAGGACGGCTATTTGATAGATTTGAATAATAAGGATTTAGAAATATTCGGTGTAGTGAATAAATCGGATGTGATAGGGGTTAATTTCTTTGAGAATCCGAATGTGCCGCAGGGGATTCGTGATCGTGTGCGGAATGAAGATCTGGTGGATTTCAGACTTAATTATTCTTTTGAGCAAGCAGGAGGATATTATGAGACAAGCCGTTCTAATGTGATAGAACTATATTCGAAGGTTAGTAAACTATATGATAATGAGGGCAACTTCAGCGGATATATTTTAATAAGCATTGACAATACGGAGCGTATTGATGCAATGAACCGTATTCGTGATTTTGAGAATTTCTTCTTGATGATATCCGATTATGCAAAAGTAGGATATGCCAAATTGAATCTCTTGAACCGCAAAGGTTATGCTATAAAACAGTGGTATAAGAATTTAGGTGAGGAGGAAGATATTCCTTTGAGTGAGGTGGTAGCAGTTTATAGCCAAATGCATCCCGAAGACCGCAAGCGTTTCCTCGATTTTTATGATGGAGTCAGAGACGGAAAAAGGAGGCATTTCCAAGGGGAGATGCGTATTCGTCGTCCCGGAACGAAGAACGAATGGAATTGGGTCAGCAGTAATGTAATGGTCACCAATTATAAACCGGAAGAAAATGAAATAGAAATCATCGGTATCAATTATGACATTACAGAATTGAAGGAGACTGAAGCCGAATTGATTCAGGCACGTGATAAAGCAGAGATGATGGATCGTTTGAAAAGTGCTTTCCTTGCCAATATGAGTCATGAAATCCGTACGCCGCTGAATGCCATTGTCGGTTTCTCCGATTTGCTGGTAGAAACTGAAGAGCTGGCAGAACGTCAGGAGTATATTAAGATTGTACGTGAGAATAATGAACTTTTGTTGCAATTAATTTCAGATATACTCGATTTGTCAAAGATTGAAGCGGGTACATTTGAGTTTACTAACGGAGATGTAGATGTAAATCTGTTATGTGAGGATATTGTCCGCTCTATGGGGATGAAAGCGAAAGAAGAGGTGGAACTGGTGTTTGATGATCATCTTCCGGTTTGTCATGTCATTAGTGACCGTAACCGTATACATCAGGTGATCTCTAACTTTGTTAACAATGCAATGAAGTTTACCTCTGAAGGTAGTATTCATGTGGGATATAAACTAAAAGATGGCGAATTGGAATTCTATGTTGAAGATACAGGCATCGGTATTGAGAAAGAGCAATTGCCACATATCTTTGAGCGTTTTGTGAAGCTTAATTCTTTTGTACACGGTACAGGATTGGGACTTTCTATCTGTCAGAGCATCGTTGAACAATTAGGTGGGCGGATTGGCGTTGATTCTGAAAAAGGAAAAGGATCAAGGTTTTGGTTTACTATTCCCGGAGTGATCGTGACGGAAGAGGTGGGCTGTGCCCGGTAGAGTAAAAGCGGCTTTTATATAGAAGAAACGGTCTTGGTTTTGATGTCGATTGATACTGACATGAAACCAAGACCGTTTCTTTGGTGAAAAGGTGTAGTCCGTTTAAATTCCGAACGACAGTTTATCGATGGATTGATATACGATACTTGCAATACCCAGTCCGATGATACCCAATGTGCAAAGTGCTAGTCCCCATTTTGTGCAACGGTCGCTGCGGAAAGTAGGAATCGGGTTGTCGGAAGGAGTGATGTACATTGCTTTTACAATCAATAGATAGTAGTATAATGAAATCACTGTATTTACCAATGCGATGAATACCAGCAAGTGGAAACCTGCATCGAACGCAGCCATGAAGATAAAGAACTTAGAGAAGAATCCGGCAAACGGAGGGATACCTGCCAATGAGAACAGAGACAGAGTCATCAAGAGAGCGATTTTGGGATTCGTTTTATAAAGTCCTGCGTAATCTTCGAGCGTGAATTTCTGACTGCGTAATGCCACGATAGTGATAACGGCAAATACTCCGAGGTTGGCGGCAGCGTACACTAATACATAATATACCAATGCCGTCATGCCTTGTGCTGTGCCTCCGATAACGCCTAACATAATATATCCCGCTTGCGAAATACTGGAGAACGCCATCAAACGTTTCAGGTTTTGCTGACGGACAGCAAATATATTGGCAATAGTGATAGAAGCGATGGTTACCCAATAAAGTACTTCCTGCCAGTCATTAATCATTGGAGCGAATACTTTGATAAGGACGGCCAATAATACAAATGCTGCCGATCCTTTTGATATAACACTCAAATAAGCGGTAACTGTACTCGGAGCGCCTTCGTAAACGTCTGCTGTCCATAAGTGGAACGGAACCAGTGACAACTTGAATGCCATTCCTGTGAAGAAGAATATAAATGCCATGATCTGTAACGGATTTCCGTCGATATGGGCAGGGAGGTCATCGAAATAAAGAGTCCCGGCAGAACCATAGATCATGGACAGACCAAACAACAGCAATGCACTGGAGAAAAGAGCTGTCAGAATGTATTTGGCACCTGCTTCGGCAGAGTTATGACGGTATTTATCGAAGGCAATCAATGCTGCCATCGGAATAGAAGCTGTTTCGAGCCCGATGAAGAACATCAGGAAATGTCCGGCGGAAATCATGAGATACATACCAAACAAGGTAGAGAGTGTAAGCACATAGAATTCTCCTTGTTTGAATGAAGTGTCTTCTCTTTTCATCCACTCGTGCGCCATCAGGAAAACAATCAGTGTACCGACATTCAGGATCGATTTAACAACTGTGTGCATCGGTACATAGTGATACATACCACCGAATGCATCGGCAGCAGTTCCCGGAATCAGGTTGATAGCCGTATGGATAGCCATCAGAATAACGGGCAACATGGTGTTCAGGCGTGCTTTCCCACTATTTTTGTGTGCATCCGGACTCATGAAGAGGTCAGCTAGAAATAGCAGCAGTAAGACAGCTATGAGCGACAGCTCTTCTCGCATATTTAGAAATTGTGAATAATCCATCTTGTTTATTTATGAATTAAGAATTATGATTTATGAGTTAGGGGATTAGTTGTGAGACAACCGGTAATACGCTTTCACCAATCATGTGGCTAACCCAGAAAGGAGCCATACCTAGTCCGGCAACGCAAACGATGAGGCAGATAACGGCTACACGTTCGTCCCACGTTGCGTCGGTCAGTTCGAGGTGATGTTTGTTGGTGCAGGTTCCGTACAGGATCTTACCTACCAGGCGCAGGATGTAGACTGCGGTAATCACAATCGAAGAGCAGGCGATGATGGTCAGTGTACGGTGAAATACGTCGTTGTTCTGGAAAGAGCCGACGAAGATGGTCATTTCAGCAATGAAACCGCTTAATCCCGGCAGACCGAGGTTGGCAAGACCGGCAATCACATAACATACACTAAGGAACGGCATAATTTTCATTAAACCGGCAAGTTCGCGGACGTCACGTGTGTGTGTACGTCCATATATCATACCGATCAGAGCAAAGAACAAGGCTGTCATTAATCCGTGTGAAAGCATCTGAAGGATTGCTCCTGTTGCTGCTGTCTGGTTTAGCATCAGAATGGCGAAAAGAACCAATCCGCAGTGAGATACGGATGAATAAGCATTGATATATTTCAAGTCGGTCTGTACACAAGCGGAGAAGGCTCCGTAGACTACAGAGATACCTGTCAGTATCAGGAATATCCAGGAAAGTTCGTTGGCTGCTTCCGGCATCAGATACATGGCGATACGGAAACATCCGTAACCTCCCAGTTTCATCAATACTCCGGCATGAAGCATGGATACGGCAGTCGGGGCGGAGGCGTGACCGTCAGGACTCCATGTGTGGAACGGGAAAAGGGCGCCCAATACACCGAAGCCGAGGAAAGTCAGCGGGAACCAGATGCATTGCTGTGCAAAAGGTATGTTGTGCAACTGTGCAATTTCGAGAAGGTTCATGGTGGTTGCTCCCGAACCGAAATAGATTCCGAGAATACCAATCAATAGGAAAGCGGAACCGCCCATCAACATAAGAGTCAGTTTCATGGCTGCATATTCTTTACGTCCTGATCCCCATACACCAATCAGCAAGTACATCGGTATCAACGCAATTTCGTAGAACATGAACATGGTGAACAAATCGACGGATATAAAGAATCCGAATACTCCCATAGACAACAGGGTGAACCAGAGGAAATATTCTTTCGTCAGCGGTTGCAGGCGCCAGGAAGCGAATGTACCGGTGAATACGATGACAGCAGACAATAACAACATGGCTACCGAAATTCCGTCAACACCTACTGAATAAGATATGTGAAGCGGGGCATACCAAAGCGTATCTGCACGGAAAAGCATTTCTGCCGTGTTTCCGGCGCTACGCTCTCCCAGATACAGGAATGTAAGTACGACGGAGGCAATCAGAAGTGCCGATGCGCCAGTAACCATAACCCCCCGGATGGCTTTGATTCCTCGTGCTGCCCAAAGTCCGGCCAGCATCAATAAGGGGATAAGTACGAATATGGATAAGAAATTCATCTTTATGATTTACTATTTAAAGATTTACTATTTACTATTTAGAGAATCAGCAGTAGGATAAGTGCCAATGCACCGCAAAGGAACACATACGCATATTGTTGTACCTGACCGCTCTGCAAACCACGAATCTCGTCGCTTGTTGTGTTGGTAGCCCATGCCAGGAAGTCAAAGAATCCATCCACTACATGACGGTCGAACCATGCGATAGGAGTAGAGATACAGCGGAAGATAATCTTATGCGTAATAAACTGGTAGATATCATCAATATAGAAGCGATTATAGGCTGCCTTGTGCAGACCTTTGAATCGTTTTGCCAACGAATCAGCAACAGGCTGTTTGGCATTCTTGTACATCCATGTAGCGATTGCAATCGAAATAATCGCAATAACAACGCTCGTAATAGCCACTGACGGATCGAGATGGATAGAATAAGATTCACCATTCGAACTGATGAAGTGTCCGAAAGGAATAAATCCTGCTCCACAAGTTACAACTGCCAGAAACATCAACGGGAAAGTCATAGCCAACGGACTCTCGTGTGGTGTGTGATGTGCATGAAGTTCTTTGTTTTCCTTGCCCCAAAAAATACCGTAGTAGAGGCGGAACATATAGAAAGCTGTCATTGCAGCGATGACTGTCATCACCCATCCCATTACAGGGCTGTATTGGAAACAAGCAGCCAGAATTTCATCTTTCGAGAAGAAGCCCGAGAACGGAGGAATACCGGCAATAGCCAGACAAGCAATCAGGAAGGTCCAGTGAGTGATCGGCATATATTTGCGTAAACCTCCCATAGCGGACATTTCATTAGAATGTACGGCATGGATAATGCTACCTGCACCGAGGAAGAGCAATGCTTTAAACATGGCATGTGTGAAAAGGTGGAACATGGAAGCCATGTAGCCCAAACCTCCTTCGTGCGGATTCATGGAAGTACAAACACCCAGAGCTACCATCATGAAGCCAATCTGTGAAATGGTAGAGAAAGCCAGTACACGTTTGATGTCTGATTGTACGCAAGCCACACTTGCCGCGTAGAATGCTGTAAATGCACCTACCCAGGCAACCATGTGCAGCGTATTCGGTGCGTATGCAATGAAAAGCGGGAACATACGTGCCACCAGATATACACCGGCAACTACCATGGTAGCCGCATGAATCAATGCGCTGACCGGAGTAGGACCTTCCATTGCATCCGGCAACCAGATATGCAACGGGAACATGGCACTTTTACCGGCACCACCGACAAACATCAGTCCGAGAGCCAACGGAAGCATAGAAGCTCCACCGCTTATCAAGGATACTGTATCCGGAGTGAATCCGAATGTACCACCGTAATATCCGTAAATCAAGATACCGATCAGGAAGCCCAAGTCAGCAAAGCGAGTAACAATAAACGCCTTCTTGGAAGCAGCGATGGCAGCCGGTTTTGTATAATAAAAACCGATTAGCAGGTAAGAACTTACACCCACCAGCTCCCAAAAAAGGTACATCTGGAAGATGTTGGTTGCAACGACCAATCCCAGCATAGACATGGTAAACAGGGATAGGAAAGCGTAATAGCGTTGAAAACCGACTTCTCCTTTCATGTAACCGAAAGAGTAGATATGTACCATCAGTGACACTGTAGAGATGACGATCAACATCATTACCGATATAGGATCGAGCAAGATGCCCAAATCGAAGTGTAAAGTCTCTGTAAAAGGAAGCCACGTGAAGTTGTAAGGCATCAGTGTGGCGAATGTTCCGTCTTCCAGTCGTGGAGCGGAGAAATATTGGAAAGCTGTAACGTAGGATAGTACTGCTACTGCTCCCAGTATCAGCGTACCGATTGTACCCGCTGTCCGGTGGGACATCCATTTACCTCCGATTCCCAATATGAGAAAGGAGAAGAAAGGAAGAAGGAGTATTAGAATTGTTAGTTCCATACAGTTTTATTTAATTACTTGAGTTATTATTATTAATTCTTGGTGAGAAACAAATCACCACTTCAACTCGTCCAGATTGCGCACCTGAATGCTTCGAAGATTACGATAAATGTTAATCATGATGGCGATAGCTATTGCAGTTTCCGCAGCCGAGATGGCGATGGAAAAGAGTGCAAAGAAATAACCCTCCATTCCCCCCGGAAAAAGGAATCGATTGAACACGGCGAAGTTGATGTCCGTAGCATTCAGCATTAACTCTACAGAAATCAGGATAGCCAGTGTGTTTCGGCGGGTAAAGAATCCATAGATTCCTGCAAACATCATGATGGTAGAAACTACCAGGTAATATTCCATGTGTATCATATTCGAACTCTATTTTGATAGTTAATACTTAAAATTCCTATCTCTTACGTGCAATCATGATGCCACCGATGATACACGCCAGCAATAATATGCTGACAGCTTCGAAAGGCAATACATAACCGTATTTGTCACTACTTAATAAAGCGTTCCCGATAGCATGAATGCTAATTTCTTGCGGGGCCAAATTAGCAGTCTGCATGAAATCGTGCTTCAGTGTGATAAACAGGATAATGGCCAAACCGGCAATCATAGTGAAGAGTCCGGCTAAGACTTTACTTCGTTTTGCTTTCTCGGCCCGGTCGCCTTCTCCGCTGGTCAGCAGGATGGAGAATACATAAAGAACGACGATACCACCGGCATAAACCATAATCTGAACGGAACCCAGAAAGGTGTAACCCAGCAAAAAATAGATGCCGGCCGTGCCGAAGAGCACGAAGAGCAGGTAGGTGGCCGAGCGTACGATACGTTGGGTAGTCACCGTCATGATGGACATAGCAATAATAAATGCTGCCAAAAAGTAGAATACTACTGTTTCAAGTGTTGATCCCATATCTAAACTTCTTTTTTCTTTTCTATTACTTTACTACCGTCGTGGTTCAACTTCAGGACAAGTTTCGCCCGGTCGAAGACTGCATGTTCGAAGTTCTGATCGAACGTGATGGCATCGTGCGGACAAGCATTGACACAGAGCTGGCAGAACATACAGGCACCCAAATCATATTCATAGGTTGCCAGGATTTTCTTCTTTTTTCCATCTTCTGTTTTGACGGTTTCGCTGGTCACTTTGATTGTATCGTTCGGACAAGCCATTTGGCACAGTCCGCAAGCTACACAGCGATGTTCATTATTCTCATTGTGGGGCATATTCAGCGTACCACGGAAACGGTCGAACATTTTCAGCTCTTTCCGGTTTTCGGGGTATTGCTCGGTCACTTTCTTACGGAAGTATACCTTGATGCTGGTTTTCATACCCGTTGCCAGTGTACTGATGCCATGCACCAGACCACCTAAGTACGTATATTTTTTATCTTTATATTCCATAATTTACATTTATCAAAAGTGGAAGCCGAAAGCTACGCAGCATGCCATTAATAATAGATTTACCATAGAAATTGGAACCAGGTATTTCCATTCCAGATTCAAGATCTGGTCGATACGCAAGCGTGGGAAAGTCCATTTGATCCACATCAGAAGGAATACCACAAAGAATGCTTTGGCGAAGAACCAGATAAAGCCCGGAATATAATCCATTACAGTGTTAAATCCATCCAAACCAACAATGTGCAGCGGCATCCATCCTCCCAGGAAGATAGTGGCGGCAACACTGGCTACGATAAACAGATTCAAGTATTCTGCCAGATAGAAGAAACCGAAACCCATACCGGAGTATTCAGTATGATATCCGGCTGTCAGCTCACTTTCCGCTTCGGGAAGGTCGAACGGGCCACGGTTACATTCTGCATTTCCGGCAATCAGATAGATGATGAAAGCAATGACCGCAGGAATATGTCCCTTGAAGATGAACCAACCATTAGCTTGTCCTTCTACGATTTCAGAAAATTGCATGGTTCCCGTCAGCACTACCATTGTCATGATACTCATACCAACAGAAAGTTCATAACTGATAATCTGTGCACCGCTTCGCATGGCACCGATCAAAGAGAATTTGTTGTTACTACCCCAACCGGCCAGCAAGATACCGACAACTCCAATGCTGGAAGCTGCCAACAGGAAGAACACGCCCACATTAAAGTCCAGAATCGCCGCACCTTTATTAAAAGGAATACAAGCGAAAGTCAGGAATGAAGCGATAATCACCATGAATGGAGCAAGATTGTAAAGGAAATGGTCGGCACCCTTCGGCATGAAGATTTCTTTGGTCAGCATTTTGAGCACGTCGCAGACCACTTGGATAGAACCCCATTTACCAACACGGTTCGGTCCAAGACGACACTGGAAAAAACCGCAGACCTTACGCTCCATGTAGATCAATATGATAGCTAGGATGGCATACAGTGCTACGAGGCACACGCCGACAGCTACACATTCTATAAAGATGGCTAATCCCTCCGGCATAATGGAGAGCAGTAGCTCATGTATCCAGTTTGTTACTATACTAAAGTCGAACATATATTTTTAATAATTAAGTATTATCTGTCAATATCCGGAACGACATAATCTATTGTTCCGCCAATAGCAATTAAGTCGGCAATCTTTGTTCCCCGGCAAATGGTGTCAATTGCAGCAACAAGCGGCAATCCCGTAGCACGGTAGTGCAGGCGGTAAGGCGTTTTGTCACCCTGACTTTCCAGGAAGACACCAAATTCACCACGACTTCCTTCTACTGCTGCATAGTAACTGCCTTCCGGAACACGGATGATAGGTTTCATCTTCTCCTGATAAGGTCCCTCGGGAATATTGTCTATTAATTGCTCAATGATGTTCAGACTTTCCATGATCTCATCCATACGCACCAGGTAACGGGCAAAGCAGTCGCCTTCCGTATAAACGATTTCTTTGAAATCGACTTTGTCATATACACCGTATGGCATTCGTTTACGTACGTCACACGCCCATCCTGATGCACGGCCTGTACCTCCGGTACAACCGAAAGAGATGGCATCTTCACGGCTTAACACACCGACGCCTTTCATACGGCTTTGTGCAATGATGTTACCCGTGAATATATCGTGATATTCGTGGATAATTCCTCTCATATATGGAATGAACTCTTTTACTCGTTTGACGAAATTAGGATGAAGATCAGCCTGTACACCGCCAATCGTATTGTAGTTCATAATCAGACGTCCGCCGCAAGTTTCTTCAAAAATATCGAGAATCTTCTCGCGGTCACGGAATCCATAAAAAAATGCTGTCAACGCTCCTAAGTCCATAGCAAGACAAGAGTAAAACAGCAAGTGAGAATCGATACGTTGCAACTCGTCCATTATGGTACGGATGTACTGTACGCGTTCACTGACCTCAATGCCCATGGCTTTTTCAATGCACATACACAATGCATGGCGGTTCTGATGCGCGCCCAAATAGTCCAGACGGTCTGTCAAAGCCAATGTTTGAGGGTAAGTGAGGCTTTCATTCATTTTCTCGATGCCTCGGTGGATATACCCGCAGTTCGCATCAATCTTACGAATGATTTCACCTTCCAGAGAAACACGGAAGCGCATTACACCATGGGTAGCAGGGTGTTGCGGACCGATGTTGACTACATATTCTTCTTCGCCGAACAGTTTCGTCTCTTTGTTCTTGATGGTTCCGTCCGGGTTCAGTTCTATTTCTTGAGTCGTATCAAACGTCTCTTCATTGGTCATGCACAGTGGGTTATCCTTTTCCGGGTCGTTATCTTTACGCATTGGATAACCGATCCAATCGTTGCGCAGGTAGAGCCGGCGCATATCAGGATGACCGACAAAGGTGATGCCATAAAAATCAAAAACTTCACGTTCGTAGAAGTCGGCTATCTTCCAGATGTCGCTGACAGACGGAATTTCCGGTAGCTCGCGGTTGGTTGTCGCTGTTTTTAGTGCTATCCGTTCGCCTGTAATGGTAGATTCCAGATGGTAGACTACGCCTAAACCGCGGAGTTTTTCCGGAGCGTCTTTCTCATCGGCTACTCCCCAGTCCATACCGGTGAGGCTTTCGAGAAAGTCCATCTGTTTTTCATTTCGCAAGCGCAGCATCTCGTCGTGTAACGCTGCAGGAGCTATAAATTGTATTTCTTGCATAAATCAAATTAAATTAAGAATGAAAAATTAAGAATGAAAAATCTGCCGGGATGTTGCATGCGAATTCTTCATTCATCATTCATCATTCTTCATTTCTTAAATAATCCGGTTTCTTCTCTTTTCTGTTTACTCCACCAAAGAACTTTTCTATTTTCACTTTGCGTTGCAATTGCATCATGCCATAATAGAATGCTTCAGGACGTGGCGGGCATCCGGGAATATATACATCTACCGGAAGAATCTTGTCCACTCCGTTCACTACGTGATAGGACTTCTTGAAAGGACCTCCGCTGACAGCGCATCCGCCTACGGCAACCACATACTTCGGATCGGGCATCTGGTCGTAAAGTCGTTTCAGTACCGGAGCCATTTTATTGGTGATTGTTCCGCATACCATAATCATATCAGCCTGACGCGGGCTGGCACGTGCTACTTCAAACCCAAAGCGGGCCATGTCATAACGCGCGGCACCCAGTGCCATAAATTCGATACCACAACAACTGGTTGCAAAGGTAAGCGGCCACAGTGAATTGCTGCGCCCCCAGTTGATAAAGTCGTCAAGTACTCCGAGGGCAACATTGGCTCCTCCTGCATTAAGTTCCTTGACCAACTTTTCCAATGATTCATTGTCAATAAACTCATCATACGGAATAGATTTTATTTTTGGCTTTTTGGTTATTTCCATTCCAAAGCTCCTTTCCTCCAGGCATAAGCAAGACCTAGAACTAAAATGATAAAGAAGAAGAGAACACTAATAAGTCCCTGTGGTCCCATGTCACGCATAACTACCGCCCACGGAAACAGAAAAGCTGTTTCGACATCGAACATAAGGAATAGGATGGCAAACAAGTAGTAGCCTACACGGAACTGCATCCATGATTTACCACGTGTCGGTATACCACATTCATAAGCCTCAAACTTTTGCAGGTTGTATGAACGGGGAGAGATAGCACGCGAGAGGGCTATTACTACACCGACAAAAGCAAGCGCTGTCAGTAAAACAACAACTAAAAATGTAAAATTCATAATTCAATAGCTGTTTAGATTGAATATTATATAGAAATAAGCAATTAGTCTATTCGCCCTATGGAGAATAAAACCAACTGTAATAAATGACGAGCAAAAGAGTCTACTGTACTGTAGGCTAAATGACAATCTTTCTCAACCCATATATATAATAGGAGATAGGATCGTAATAGTATGTAGGAGAATGGGATGAGACAGGGTAAGGTGGACTTTGATGTTTGTAATGGTCACAGAAATAAGCGATTAACAAAAACATGCTTTTATCTGTCGGAACATGTGCGACGTCTGTATGACTCATATCACAGGTTTGAGTCGTATAAAGATTATAAAGACGTTCCAAAGCATCCTGAATCGGACGATCTTGTGATACATAGCATTTCTCCTGCCGATAAGTCGGGGAGGAAACTTTGCACATATCTTCCATTGCTCCGTTAGTTGCGCAATGGATGAGCAAAGCCAACACTAAAAGTAGTCCGAATTTTAAGCTTTGTTTCATCTTTCTCCTTTAACGGCTGCAAATATAGAACTAATATTTATACTTTTTGCAAAGTCCGTATGGCAAAAAAGCTTTTTTTAACTCCATATCTTTTAGATTCATTTTTTAATCAGTATGGTTTCACAAATATCATTTAGAATGGGGTAATTTCTCCATCTTCATTTGTTAAAAGATGCAATAAAAAGAATGATTTACGCTCTTTTTTGCGAATTACACAAAGAAAATACATTTTTTTGCAGATTAAGAAAGAATACATGATTATGAAACGCACACTTTGGTTTATATTTTTCCTTCTAAACTCCTTGTTTTACCTCTATGCAGATAGTGAGAATGATTCTTTGTTGAAGGTGTTAGACAAAGTGATTTCTGAACGTTTGATATATACCCAGAAAAAAGAAGCTACCATAAAAGAATTAAAGAAAAAGAAGGTTGGCCTTAATTCGTTGGAGGATATATATAATTTAAATAAAGAGATTATCCATCAATATGAGACTTTTGTCTGTGACTCGGCAGAACAATACATTCATGAAAATATTGATATAGCAAAAACGATCGGTAATAAAGAATATCTTTTGGAAGAGCAGCTCCGGTTGGCTTTTGTCTATTCTTTATCCGGTTTGTTTATTCAAGCAAATGATATTTTTAAGTCGATAAAATGTGCGGATTTACCCGATCATTTGAAAGCTTTGTATTGCTGGAATCGTATACGTTATTATGAAAATCTCATTAAATACACGGACGATGTACGGTTTTCAAACGAGTATATATCGGAAAAAGAAGCTTATCGGGATACTGTGATGAGCATCTTATTTGACCAGTCGGATGAATATAGAAAAGAAAAAGCTGTGAAGCTTCAAGATAAGGGAAGTACCAAAGAGGCTCTTCTGATTTTGACAGAGATATATGATAAACAAGAGCCGGCATCTCATGGATATGCTATGATGGCTATGGGGCTTGCCAGAGCTTATCGGTTGATTGGGAATTATGCACTGGAAGAAAAGTTTCTAATGCTGGCTGCTATGACAGATACAAAACTGGCTGTCAAAGAGAATGAGGCATTATTGACATTGGCAGTTAATTTGTATCATAAAGGAGATATAGACAGGGCTTATAATTATATTAAAGTAGCGTTGGATGATGCCATCTTTTATAATTCCCGTTTTAAGAATACGGTAATTGCCCGTATCCATCCGATTATTGAAAATACATACTTGATCCGGTTGGAAAAACAAAAGCAGAACCTTCGTTTCTATATATTTCTGACTAGCTTGTTTGTGGTAGCTCTTGCTATCACCCTGTATTTTACATATAAACAAACAAAAATTGTATCCCGGGCTAAACGGCATCTTAAAGCTATGAATGAGGAACTGGTCGGGCTGAATAAGAATCTCGACGAAGCTAATCTGATTAAGGAAAAATATGTGGGGTATTTTATGAATCAATGTGCCGTTTATATTAATAAACTCGATGAGTACAGGAAGAATGTGAACAGGAAAATCAAGACCGGACAGATTGATGATTTATATAAGTCATCCTCCCGACCTTTTGAAAAGGAACTTGAAGAACTATATCATAACTTTGATAAAGCGTTCCTTAAATTGTATCCTAACTTTGTGGAAAAGTTCAATTCTTTGTTGAAACCGGAGGAGCGTTATAAACTGGAAAAGGACCAACTGAATACAGAATTACGCATATTTGCATTGATACGGTTAGGAATTACCGATGTTGGACAGATTGCTGTATTTTTGCATTATTCTGTGCAGACAATCTATAATTATAAAAGTAAAGTGAAGAGAATGTCCACTCTTGATAGTAATATCTTTGAGGAGGAGGTAAAAAAGCTTGGTTCTTTGTCTCAAAAATGATTCTATCCGGTTTACCAAAACTAAAAAATGGTCTTATTGTAAATTGTTGATTATTAAACGTATATGCAATAATTGACTTATAAAACGTTTACTTTCCCGCCTACTTCCACTAAGAAGTAGGCTTTTTTCATCTCTATATTTGCATCACAAGATTTTTGATAACTGAATACTAATCTAAAGAAACACACAACTATGAGTTTTTCAGAATTGTATCTTATTTATTATCCCAAACTAGTTCGGTTTGCAAAAGAATTTGTGATGTCGGAAGAGGATGCTGAGAACATAACGCAAGATGTGTTTACAGACTTATGGGAAAAGAGAGAGTCAATGAATCATATTGAGAATATGAATGCTTATCTTTTCAGACTTGTGAGAAACAAATGTTTGGATTATTTAAAGCATAAAGTATTCGAGCAAAAGTATGTCGAGAATGTGAAGGCTTCTTTTGAGATTGAGTTGAATCTGAAATTACAATCTTTGGATCGTTTTGATGTATATGATATATCAGAAAGAAATCAGATGGAGAACCTGATACGGGATGCTATCAATAGTTTGCCTAAAAGATGCCGTGACATATTTTTGTTAAGTCGCATGGAAGGATTGAAGTATAGGGAAATATCCGAACGTTTGGGCATTTCGGTAAATACAGTGGAATGTCAGATGGGAATAGCACTAAAAAAGTTGAGAGCAAAACTCAATGTAACATTGGCTGCATAACTTTTTAATGAATTTATCGGTGTTTTTTAGGGGTATTTATTGAGATAATCGTTCTTTGATAAAAAAGGACTGTGTATATGGAGAATTGTCTGAATAAATATTTTGCGGATGAATTTACTTCTGATGAAAAAACAGAGTTTCTCATAGAAGTGGAAAACAACGAAAGGCTGAAGGAAGAATTTATAGAAAATCAGACTTTGCTGGCACTCGTTGATTGGATATCTCCGGAATATGAAAATAATAAAGAAGTTGTCCAACATAAATTATATGAATTTATGTGTAGAATGGAGCAACACAAAGATAAATAGGTTTAGGATACCATGAATAAAATTTATATCATATTACTGACTGTTTTCTTTTATACAAATGTTTATTCTCAACAAGCTTATTTTGTTGATGGGTATCATGGCGGGATATATGGACATTATCCGGTAAAGTGGAAAACTCAATTCATTGTGGATCAGCTGGCTATGCATCCGGACTGGCGGATTTGTATGGAGATAGAGCCTGAAACATGGGATACAGTCAGAGTACAGACTCCGGAGGCTTATTTGCGTTTTAAAGAGATGGCTACTAGTAATCAGGTAGAGTTTACGAATCCTACTTATGCACAGCCTTATTGTTATAATATCTCGGGAGAGAGTATAATAAGACAGTTTCAATATGGTATTGCTAAAATAAACAAACATTTTCCGGGGGTGGATTTTGTAACCTATTCGGTAGAAGAACCTTGCTTCACAAGTTGCTTGCCACAAATCCTTAAACAGTTCGGCTTTAAATATGCTGTATTAAAATGTCCCAACACCTGTTGGGGAGGGTATACTGCTGCTTATGGCGGAGAATTGGTTAATTGGGTGGGACCGGACGGGACTGCAATATTGACCGTTCCCAGGTATGCTTGTGAAAAACTAGAGCCGGGATCAACTTGGCAGACAACTGCTTGGGGAAATTCGGATGCTTATTTAAAAGATTGCCGTAACGCAGGTATCAAACACCCCGTTGGTATGTGTTTTCAGGATGCCGGATGGAAAAACGGCCCATGGCTGGGAAGTGGAAAGAACACAAAAAATAACTCTATATATGTGACATGGAGAGATTACATTGAAAATGTCTCCATTGGAAAAACGGATGATAACTGGTATTTTTCACAGGAAGATATACATGTGAATCTTATGTGGGGAAGTCAGGTTTTGCAAAAAATAGCGCAAGAAGTACGTGTTTCAGAAAATAGAATTGTCATGGCAGAGAAAATGTCTGTAATGGCTTATCTGGAAAATAAATATATTTGTCGACAGGCAGATATGGATGAGGCTTGGCGTACACTGATGTTGGCACAACATCATGATTCGTGGATTGTGCCTTATAATGGACTGAATAGAAAAGGAACATGGGCTGATCAGATTAAGCGATGGACAGACAGTACCAATCATCTTGCAGATGGAATTATTAAGGCATCTATGCGGAGCTTTAATGAAAAGTTTATTCCGCAAAATAATGCTCAACAGCAATATATGCGTGTTTTTAATACATTAGGAATGAGAAGAAAGGAAATCGTAAGTGTTCTTCTGCCTACGGAATCTGAAAATGCGGATTTAAGTGTTTATGACTGGAAAGGTAAAGATATAGGTTGTTTGGTAGAAAATGAAGGTAAAGAGATAAGATTATTTTTTGAGGCAGAGATTCCTCCCTTTGGTTATTCCACGTATTGTATAAAAAAGAAAGAAGCCGGTAAGAAAGAGGCTTCGGAGAGTAGATTCGTTTTGGAAGGTAATAAGGTGAATAAACAGGAATACGTGGTTGAAAATGATATGTATAAAATTGTTTTTGACTTATCAAAGGGAGGAACCATAAAAAGCCTGATAGCTAAAAAAGAAGGGAATAAGGATTTTGCAGGTAAAACGGAGAAATATGCTTTAGGGGAGTTACGAGGCTTTTTTTATGAAGAAGGCAAATTTCGTTCTTCTATAGAGACTCCGGCTAGGCTGACAGTAGTAAGGGATAATGTATATGAGCAAAAAATTAAGATAGAGGGTGAGATTGCTTCCCATCCGTTTACACAGGTAATCACTCTCACTAAAGGAACGAGACGAATCGATTTTGATTTGACGGTTGACTGGAAAAAGAATGTAGGTATTGGTGAATATAAAGAGGAACGTTGGCGTGATAATCGTCGGGCTTATTGTGACGATCGGTTTAAACTAAGTGTATTATTCCCGACTGATTTACATTCTCCCCGTGTTTATAAAAATGCACCGTTTGATGTATGCGAAAGCAAACTGACTGATACTTTCTTTGGTTCTTGGGATCAAATCAAACATAATATTATACTTCATTGGGTTGACTTGGCTGAACAGGAAGGCGACTATGCTCTGGCTTTATTATCAGACCATACTACTTCTTATTCTTATGGAGAGGACTATCCATTAGGACTGACTGCTCAATATTCGGGTGGAGGACTTTGGGGACCTGATTATAAAATAACACACCCTTTGAGGATGAAGTATGCAATTATACCTCATCGTGGCAAATGGGACAAAGCATCAATCGCAGATGATAGCGATTGTTGGAATGAACCATTGCTGCATTCTTGCTATCCAGTGGCAAAACCGGAATCGAAATCATTTATTGATTTACAGAATACTGGTTATCAAGTGAGTGCTCTTCAAATGAAAGATGGAAAGGTACTATTGCGCCTGTTCAATTCTGAAGGGAACGAAAAATTACAAAAGGTTACCATTGACATGCCATTATCCGGTGTGGAGGAAGTTGATTTGAATGGACAATGTATCGAAAGAAAGAAGATAAAAACACGTGCAGGTAAATCGGAAATGATGATTTCAATGCCTCGTTTTGGTATTAAGACTTTCGTTCTTAGTTTGACTTAAAATAATTAGATTATTGTTATGTATAAAGCGACTGCTAATCTTTTAATTGTTTGCTTTTTGTGTTGGATGACGGGTTGCTCATCAACCAATACCGTATCGGAAGATTTGGTTCCGACCGATTATGTAAACCCGTTTATTGGTGCCAGTACTAGTGTAGGGGCTGCCGGTGTTTATCACGGATTAGGTAAAACTTTTCCCGGAGCTACGACTCCGTATGGTATGGTACAGGTTAGTCCTAATACAATAACGGGAGGTGATAACGGTTCCGGATACAGTGATGAACATAAGACAATCGAAGGATTTGCCTTTACCCAGATGAGTGGTGTGGGATGGTTTGGTGATTTGGGCAATTTTCTTGTGATGCCTACAACTGGTGAATTATATAAAGTGGCAGGTAAAGAGAATAATGATAGTATAAAAGGATATCGTTCGGCTTATAACAAAGCCACTGAAACGGCTAAGGCCGGATATTATTCGGTAGAATTGACTGATTATCATATCAAAGTAGAAAGTAGCGCGACACCACACTGTGGAATTTTACATTTTACTTATCCTTCTAGTGACCAATCGCGTATTCAGATTGATTTAGCTCGTAGAGTAGGGGGAACATCTACTTCACAGTATATTAAAGTTGTAGATGATTATACAATTCAAGGATGGATGAAGTGTACACCTGATGGTGGTGGATGGGGTAATGGTGAAGGAAAAGCCGATTATACCGTTTATTATTATGCACAATTTAGTAAACCTTTGACTAATTATGGCTTTTGGAGTGCAGATATTCCCGAACATTGGGTTCGGAAACGTGATGAAGTAGTGAGTATTCCTTATTTGACTCGTGTATCACAAGCTCCGGTTATAAAAGACAAGAAAGAACTGACGGGTAAACATCTAGGCTTTTTTACTGAATTTCCAACGAAGGAGGGAGAGACTGTAGAGATGAAAGTTGGTATCTCTTTTGTTGATATGGAGGGTGCTGCAAATAACTTTGAACAAGAAATAGCCTCTAAAAATTTTGGACAAGTAAAGCAGGAAGCTACTGAATTGTGGAATAAAGAACTTAATCGTGTCCGGATATCCGGTGGTACGGATGATGAAAAAACGATATTCTATACTGCCATGTATCATACGATGATTGATCCTCGTATCTATACAGATGTAGACGGACGTTATGTAGGCGGTGATTATAAAATACATACGGCTGACAGCACTTTTACAAAACGTACTATATTCAGTGGATGGGATGTATTTCGTAGTCAGTTTCCTTTGCAGACTATAATTAATCCGCGTTTAGTAAGTGATGAACTGAACTCATTGATTACTATGGCAGATCAGAGTGGGTGCGAATACTATGAACGTTGGGAATTGCTGAATTCCTATTCCGGCTGTATGTTGGGAAATCCTGCTTTGTCTGTTTTGGCGGATGCTTATATCAAAGGGATTCGTACGTATGATGCAGAGAAAGCATATCATTATGCCATTAACACATCCCGTCGTTTTGGTAATGATTCATTGGGGTATGCTCCGGAACCATTGAGTATTTCAACCACTTTGGAGTATGCTTATACTGATTGGTGTATATCTCAATTAGCGAAAGCTATGGGGAAAGAAGACGATGCCAAATGTTTCTATGAAAAGGGACAGGCATATCATCATATTTTTGATAAAGAAAAGGGATGGTTCCGTCCCCGTAAAGCAGATGGTACATGGGTAGAATGGCCGGAGAATGCACGTCTTAAAGAATGGTATGGGTGTATAGAAGCAAACTCTTATCAGCAAGGTTGGTTTGTACCTCACGATGTTCCGGGAATGGTGAATTTGATGGGTGGTAAGGAGAAAGTTATTGCGGATTTAACAGATTTCTTTAATAAAACTCCTTCTAATATGCTGTGGAATGAATATTATAATCATGCGAATGAACCTGTGCACTTCGTTCCTTTTTTGTTCAATCAGCTTGAAGTTCCCTGGTATACTCAAAAATGGACACGCTATACATGTGAAAAGGCTTATGCAAACAAAGTTGAAGGGATTGTTGGCAATGAAGATGTAGGTCAGATGTCGGCGTGGTATGTGTTGGCTGCTTCCGGTATTCATCCTTCCTGTCCGGGAAATACACGTATGGAGATTACAAGTCCGGTTTTTGATAAAGTAGAGTTCAATCTTGATCCCAGCTATTATACTGGGAAGAAATTCACGGTGATAGCTCATAATAACAGCATAAATAACGTCTACATACAAAAGGCCTTGTTGAACGGTCAGGAATACAATAAATGTTATCTTGATTTTGCGGACATTGCAGCCGGAGGTACATTAGAGCTGTTTATGGGTGATAAACCTAATGTTGAGTGGGGACTTTGATTGAATAACATACTCTAAAACAAATTGTTACTTTAAAATCTTGATAGTATGATGAATAAACTTGGGCTTATCATTGTATCGGTTATATTAGCTCTAATCCAGACAGGGTGTGCAGAGCAGAGTACATGGATGTCTTTGAACAGCTCTAATCCTCGGATTATCTGGGAAGTGAAACCCCAGGCAGATTTAGAGAACATAACCGGAGAGCAGATTTCTACTCCGGAATTTAAAATGTCCGATTACGTTAAAGGTGTGGTTCCCGGAACTGTTTTTACTGCTTATGTTGAAGCAGGAATCGTTCCAGATCCTAATTATGCCGATAATATTTATAAAGTAGACGAAACGTTTTATAACCGTCCTTTCTGGTATCGTACGGAATTCGAACTTCCGTCTTCTTATTCGGAGGGGAAGCGGGTATGGCTTCATTTCGACAATACGAACCGCTTTGCCGATTTCTATTTTAATGGCGAGAAGATATCAGGAACAAAAACATCTACTAAAGATGTAAGCGGTCACATGTTACGTTCGAAGTTTGATGTAACTAATCTGATAAAGAAATCCGGTAAGAATGTAATAGCTGTTCTGATTACCGATGCCGATCAGAAAAAGACGCGTAAGGCTAAAGACCCGTATGGAGTTGCGTGTAGCCCCAGTTATCTGGCTGGTGCCGGTTGGGACTGGATGCCATACGTACCGGGACGTCTGGCTGGTATCACAGGCAATGCTTATCTTGTGGTAACGGGAGATGTAGTGATGGAAGATCCTTGGGTACGTTCAGAGTTACCGACCTTGCAGAAAGCAGAGCTTTCTGTCTCAACAGATATTAGAAATGCTTCTTCTTCCCCCAAAGATGTCGTTGTATCCGGAGTGATTCAGCCGGGGAATATTTCTTTCTCTAAAGACATTCGGGTAGAAGGAGGAACAACAGCCAGACTATCTATTAACAAAGATGACATAGCGCAATTGGTCGTTGACCATCCGAAACTTTGGTGGCCGAATGGTTATGGTGATCCCAATCTTTATACTTGTAAGCTGACTTGTTCTGTAGATGGAAAAGTGTCGGATGTAAAAGAAATGACATTCGGTATCAAGAAGTATGAGTATAAAATGGTTGATAATGTAGTGGGATATCCTGTTCTTACATTCTTTATCAACGGACAGAAGATCTATCTGAAAGGTGGAAACTGGGGAATGAGCGAATATCTGCTTCGCTGTCAGGGTAAAGAGTATGAAACGAAAATCAGACTTCATAAGGAAATGAATTACAATATGATCCGTCTATGGACCGGTTGTGTTACTGATGATGAGTTTTATGATTATTGTGATAAATATGGGATTATGGTATGGAATGATTTCTGGTTATATGTAGCATACAATGACGTGGCGCAACCGGAAGCATTTAAAGCGAATGCCCTTGATAAAGTCAGACGTCTTAGAAACCATCCTTCTATTGCTATTTGGTGTGGAGCAAATGAAACGCATCCGGCACCTGATTTGGATAATTACCTGCGTGAAATGATTGCGAAGGAGGACAATAATGACCGTATGTATAAGTCTTGCTCCAATCAGGATGGATTGTCCGGAAGTGGTTGGTGGGGAAATCAACCTCCAAGACACCATTTTGAAACTTCAGGCAGTAATCTGGCATTTAATACACCGGCTTATCCATACGGTATTGATCACGGTTACGGTATGCGTACAGAAATAGGAACGGCCACTTTCCCCACATTTGAAAGTATCAAAGAGTTTATCCCGGAAAAAGACTGGTGGCCTCTGCCTACTGATGAGCAGTTGAAGAATGATGATGACAATGTATGGAACAAACATTTCTTCGGTAAGGAAGCGTCTAATGCCAACCCGGTTAATTATAAGAATTCAGTGAACACACAGTACGGAGAATCATCCGGATTGGAAGAATTCTGCGAGAAAGCGCAAATGCTGAATCTCGAAGTGATGAAAGGTATGTATGAGGCTTGGAACGATAAGATGTGGAATGATGCAGCCGGACTTCTGATCTGGATGAGCCATCCGGCTTATCCCTCGTTTGTATGGCAGACTTATGACTATTATTATGATCCTACAGGTGCTTATTGGGGAGCAAAAAAGGCTTGTGAACCTTTACATATCCAATGGAATGCTTCCAATAACAATATAAAAGTAATAAATACTACAGCAGAGGACTTGAAAGGTGCAATAGCTAAAGCTACAATTTATGACCTGAATGGAAAAGAAGTGCCTGCATACGGACAGACAAAACAGGTCGATGTGGCAGCCAGCAACATTGCAGAAGCTTTTTCTTTGAACTTTAACCCTTTCAATCTGGCTTATGGAAAGAAGGCTGTAGCTTCTTCTTCAACAGGTGCCTCTAAAAGTGCTTCAATGGTTACTGACGGAGGAGCCGGAAGTCGTTGGGAAAGTGCATACAGTGATCCTCAATGGATATACATTGATCTTGGTAAAGAAGAAAAGATAGAAAAGGTTATTTTGAAATGGGAGGCAGCTTGTGCTAAGAAATACGAACTGCAAGTATCGAATGATGCGCAAGAATGGAAAACCGTTTATGCCAACAAAGATGGAAGAGGTGGTACTGAACAGATTGAATTGGAACCTGTTACAGCACGTTATGTGAAATTGGCAGGCATCAGCCGTGCCACACAGTTTGGATATTCTTTGTTCGAATTCGAAATCTACGGTGAGAAACCAAAAGAGATAGAAGAACTGACTCCGCTTCATTTTATCAAGTTGGAACTGATAGATGCCAAAGGTAATTTAATCTCTGAAAACTTCTATTGGCGGAATGGCGTGAGAGATCTTGACTATACATTGCTGAACACACTTCCGGAAGTTGCTTTGTCTTGCCGATTGGTGGATAAATCGATGTCTGACGGAAAGATAAATATAGCTGTAAAGAACAATTCCGAGACTGTGGCTTTTGCTAATCGGGTGAGGCTTGTTAATAAGGCTACGCAAAAACGAATACTTCCAATTATTATGTCCGATAATTATGTGACGTTGATGCCGGGCGAAGAAAAGGTTATCACTATGGAGGCGACTCCCGAACTGTTGAAAGGAGGCGTAAGTGTATTGGTGAAACAGTATGGGAAAGCAGAGAAGAATAAGCTGGATATAGCAGATTGATTGTTGTACGGTTATCTTTATGGTTTGATTAAAAGAATAAAGAAAATGGCTAATAGACTAAAAATGAGGATACTTTTGTTGTTATCTTTAGTTTATATAAATTGCGATTACTTACAGGCACAAACAACAATACCTCGGTTTGAAGAAGGGGAACGTGTGGTATTTGTAGGAAACAGCATTACTCACGGCGGACATTATCATTCATTTATCTGGTTGTATTACATGACTCGTTTCCCGGATAAACCGATTACTATCATGAATGCCGGAATTGGTGGAGAGAGTGCGTGGGATATGAAGGATCGCTTGGACTATGATGTTTTCAACAGGAAACCAACTTATGTGACTCTAACTTTCGGTATGAATGATACCGGTTATGATATTTACATGAAAGACGATGCAAAAGAACTGTCGGAACAACGGATTGCAAAGTCATTGGAAAGCTATCGGGAAATAGAAGAACGCTTACTGGCTAAAAATAAAATAAAGAAAGTTTTGATTGGTGGTTCTCCTTATGATGAGACTTCCCGGTTTAATAATTTTATATTGCATAATAAGAACAACGCCATTTTAAAAATCATAGATGCCCAACGTACATCGGCTAAAAAGAATGGCTGGGGTTTTGTTGATTTTAACCAACCGATGCGTGAGATAAGCAGAAAAGAGCAGGAGGCAGATTCTACATTTACATTCTGCAGGATAGATAGAATTCATCCGGATAATGACGGACAGATGGTCATGGCCTATTTGTTTCTGAAAGCACAGGGACTGGCTGGGGATGAAGTGTCATCAGTATCTATTGATGCATATCATTCATCTGTAATAACCCATAAGAACTGTAAGATTTCAAAACTAAAAAAGAGCGGAGCTGATCTGACTTTTGATTATCTGGCGTATGCTCTTCCTTATCCGCTGGATTCTATTTCTAGAAGTGGCTGGGGAAATAAAAGGTCACAACGTGATGCAATGCAGTTGGTTCCATTTATGGAAGAGTTTAATCAGGAACGTTTTCAGGTAACAAACTTAGAGAAAGGAATGTATCGGTTAACTATAGACAATCAGTTTATTGACAATCTCTCATCCGAAAAGTTGGCGAATGGAGTGAATTTGGCAGATTACCCGAATACTCCCCAATATCAACAAGCTGCGAAAATCATGTATCTGAATGAAGAACGATTTGAAGTGGAGAAACGTTTCAGAGAATACTTGTGGACCGAATATTCATTCCTGAAAAAAGAAGGATTACTGTTTGCTGATGATCAGAAAGCTATCGATAGGCTAAAAGAGTACTTACCTAAAGACGGGTTTCTTAGGATGAGCTACGATTGGTATATAAAAGCGATGAATCCCGAAATACGGGAGGTTTGGAGCAATTATATGAAGACTATTGTTGAAACAATTTATAAAATCAATAAACCTGTCACTCATAAAGTGAGGCTGGTAAGAGTTGAATAATAATAGAAGATGAATAGAATGAAACGATTATTATGTTTAGTTTGTTGTTTCTGTTGGCTGTCTGTGATAGTGTATGGAAGTAAGAAAATATCTACTTTCTATTTGGCGGAATTAAAATGTGAGAATCTTATTGATCCTTTGGGGATTGATAATGTGACTCCTCACTTCAGTTGGAAGTTAAAGGGGGACGGCTGGAAAGGCGGGCAAACTTATTATGAAATACAGGTAGCTTCGGATAGTATTCTGTTGGTGCAGGATAAAGCTGATTTATGGAATACCGGGAAATTGAAATCCAATGCTTCGGTTATGGTACCTTATCAGGGAAAGGCTTTAACTTCTCGTTCTTTGTGTTATTGGCGGGTACGCGTTTGGGATGTTAAAAAACAAGCTTCATCATGGAGTCCTGTTGCCCGTTTTGGAGTTGGCATCTTGGATCAGTCACAGATGAAAGGAGAATATATAGGGGCTTCTGTTGAAGGTGGTAAGATTTGTGCTTCTATTCTTCGCAAGAAAGTGAAATTGACTCAGGGAGAGACTTCTTTCCTGCATGTAAATACGTTAGGTTATCACGAAATTTATATCAATGGGAGAAAGGTTGGGGAGGACGTTCTGACCCCTGCTGTATCACATTTATCTAAACGTTCACTAATTGTTACTTATGATATTACTCCTTATTTAAGAGAAGGAGAAAATGATCTGCTTATCTGGCTGGGACAAGGTTGGTATAAAACGACGACTTTCGGAGCAGCTTATGAAGGTCCGCTGGTAAAAGCAGAATTGGATGTGTTGAGAAATGGTAAATGGGAAGTCGTAACGAAGACAGACGGATCATGGTACGGACGTGAAAGTGGCTATTCTGATACAGGTACTTGGCGTGCTTTGCAGTTTGGAGGTGAGAGGGTGGATGGAAGGATTCTTCCGCAAGATCTTTCAACACAAGCTTTAGATAAAATGAAATGGACTCCTGTTGTGAAAGTGAATGTTCCCGATCATATCGCTTCCCCTCAAATGTGTGAGATAAACAAGATACATCAGATTTTGCAGGCTGTTTCTGTAAAGAAGCTGGGTGAAGGTCTCTGGCTGGTAGATATGGGAAAGGTTCAGACCGGATGGTTTGAGATGCAAATACCTATATTGCCGGCAGGTCATGAAGTTATTATGGAATATAGTGATAATTTGACGAAAGACGGTGAATTTGACAAGCAAGGTGAAAGTGATATTTATATATCTGGTGGTAAGCAAGGAGAATACTTCAGAAATAAATTCAATCATCACGCTTTTCGATATGTGCGCATCTCCAATCTTCCTCAAAAACCGGAAACAGCTGCTATGAAATCTCTGCAGATTTATGGAGATTATAAACAGACCGCAACTTTTGAATGTTCGGATGCCGACTTGAATGCTATTCACCAAATGATTCAGTATACGATGAAATGTCTGACTTTTAGTGGATATATGGTAGACTGTCCGCATTTGGAACGTGCAGGATATGGTGGTGATGGAAACTCCTCAACGATGTCTTTGCAAACGATGTACGATGTAGCTCCAACATTTGAAAACTGGGTGCAAACATGGGGAGACTCCATGCGTGAAGGAGGAAGTTTGCCGCATGTTGGTCCTAATCCGGGTGCCGGTGGCGGCGGTCCGTATTGGTGCGGATTCTTTGTACAGGCTCCCTGGAGAACGTATGTCAACTATAATGATCCCCGCTTGATTGAGAAATATTATTCTCAAATGAAAGAGTGGTTTAAGTATGTTGATAAATATACAGTGGATGGTTTGCTGAAACGTTGGCCCGATACCAAATACCGTGACTGGTATTTGGGTGATTGGCTGGCACCTATGGGAGTAGATGCAGGTAATCAGGCTTCAGTGGATTTGGTAAGTAACTGTTTTATCAGCGAATGCTTGAGCACTATGTATAAGACAGCCATAACATTAGGAAAAAGAGAAGAGGCGGAAGAGTTTGCTATGCGTAGAGAAAAACTCAACAAGTTGATTCATCAGACGTTCTACCGTGAGGATGAAGGGATCTATTCTACCGGCTCACAGTTGGATATGTGCTATCCTATGTTGGTAGGTGTTGTACCTGATTCTTTGTACAATAAAGTGAAAGAGAATGTCGTTGCCATGACCGAAGAAAAATATAAAGGACATATTGCTGTTGGTTTGGTTGGAGTGCCTATTTTGACAGAATGGGCTGTTCGGAATAAACAAGTGGATTTCTTCTATCAAATGATGAAGAAACGTGATTATCCCGGTTATCTGTATATGATTGACCATGGTGCGACAGCGACTTGGGAATATTGGAGCGGAGAACGAAGTCGTGTGCACAATTGTTACAATGGAATTGGTACTTGGTTTTATCAGGCTGTAGGAGGAATACGTCTTGACGAGGCTAAACCTGGATATCGTCACTTCTATGTCGATCCTCAAATTCCAAACGGTGTGACCTGGGCAAAAGTAACGAAAGAATCACCTTATGGCACAATTGCTGTTAATTGGAAGTTGAAAGATGATAATCAGTTGAATCTTCAATTGACAGTTCCTGCCGGAACAACGGCTACAGTTTGCATCCCTAATAATGCTGTCTCATGTAAAAAGAATAAGAAAAAAGTGAGCGTTAAGGAGCAGACTGTTGATGTAGAAGCAGGGCATTATGATTTTCTATTTAATTTGAAATAGATACCCTACTAGAGTGTATTTATGATTTTCATTTCTCATATTCTCATTCATTAATCATAAATAGCAGAAAACTAATAGAATAGACTATGAGAAATGATTTCTAAGACGGCATTTCTCATAATTTTTCCGTCAAATACCCCGTATTTTACCTTGTTTCTCATACTTGTTGGATTCATTTCTCATAGTGTTTTTCCAATCAACCTATACAAGAATAAAGAAGCAACTAGTCAACGATTATCAGGGAAGTACATATTCTTCTTGTCCCATATATTGTGGGAAGGTATTCCCTATTAACAGGGAAAAGATTCTCTTATTTTGTGGGAATAAATTCTCATAATATTAGGGAACATTTTCCCATAATATATGGGACAATCGGAACTACAGTTTATCTTCAACCAGAAAAAAGGAGAAGTATAGTATTTAACTATGAGAAATACTCTGAAATACTATGAGAATAAGGTGAATTTTAAGCTAAAATAGAAGGTGTATTATGAGAAATGCCGTCTTAGAAAGTATTTCTCATAAGCTATTTATTTGATTATTTGTTGTTTATCAGTCACCTATGAGAATATGAGAAATGAAATTTAAAAATCTTCTCTAGAGGCTGCTGAATTTTTTATTGATACATTTAAAAACGCACCGTAATAAACTAAATTATCATTTAATTTAAGTCTGTGCAGAAACAAAATTAACTTTAGGAAAATTGTCCAGTGAATGGACTTGAAGTTAATCGCCTTGATTATTATTTTTATATGATTCTTTTTAAATTTCTCTTTAGTGGTTTCTTAAATTTCAAACGTTCATAGTATAAAGTTCAATAGATATAGGTAAAAAGTTAGGATTGGTGTTTGAAATTCCACAATATTCCTCCGGTCTGTTTATTCTTCTTTTATGAGTGACCGGAGGAGTTGCTGGAAATCCTGTTTGACCAAAATGAAAATATGATATCATGAGGACTGTTTTCCAAGCTTTTGATAATGAAATTGCCAGACTAAAATCCGTTGGCGGAACTAATAACTAAAATAATATTTAAATGAGAAAAAGAATATCGTTATTGCAAATGGCTGTTTTCTTCTTTACGGCTCAGGTAGCTTGGGCAGGTAATATAAAAACAGAAAAAGTAACACTGGTAGGAAATGGAATTGTAGAATTTATCCCCGTAGGGTATGATGTTTCCCGTACGCCTTCATTAATTCTCTCCCATGAACCGGAAAAGAAAGGTGAAGTACCGGAAAACTGGAAATTAGTACCTCAATTTACGATGACTGATGGCAAGGCAAATGCCTCATTGGATGTTCCAGCCGGAACAAGTCTGTATGGAGGTGGTGAAGTGACCGGTCCGTTGCTGCGTAATGGGCAAAAGATTAAAATGTGGAATACGGATAATGGTATGTATCGGGTTGATGGTGGCTCACGTCTGTATCAAACGCATCCGTGGGTGTTGGGTGTTCGTCCGGACGGGACAGCATTTGGCGTATTGTTTGATAGTTTTTGGAAGGCTGAATTGATTACTAATTCAGATAAAATTGAATTTAATACTGAAGGAGCACCTTTTCGTACTTATATCATAGATCGTGAATCTCCGCAAGCTGTATTAAAAGGACTTGCCGAATTGACCGGTACTATAAGTATGCCTCCCAGATGGGCAATCGGTTATCATCAGTCTCGTTTTTCTTACGTGCCGGAAGCTAGAGTGAAAGAAGTTGCCAATACTTTTCGTGAAAAGAAGATACCGTGCGATGTAATATGGTTTGATATCAACTATATGGATGAATTCCGTGTATTCACGATTAATAACAGGGATTTTCCCGATCCGAAGCGCATGAATAAGTATCTGCATGATAATGGATTCCATTCCGTGTATATGATAGATCCAGGCGTAAAAGTGGATGATAACTATTTTGTATATAAAACCGGAAAAGAGCAAAATGCTTTTGTTTGTGATATCTATCGTAATGAGTTTCACGGGAAAGTATGGCCGGGTGCTTGCGCATTTCCTGACTTTACCCGTCCGGAGACGCGCACTTGGTGGTCCGGACTTTATAAAGACTTTATGGCTAATGGAATAGATGGCATTTGGAATGATATGAATGAACCGTCTGTATTTGATGGTCCTGGGGGAACGATGCCGGAGAACAATATTCATTTAGGAGGAGGCAATTTACCTATTGGTAGCCATTTAATGTATCATAACGCTTATGGTCGTCTGATGGTCGAAGCTTCTTATAATGGCATGATGGCTGCTAATCCAGGCAAACGTCCATTTCTTCTTTCCCGCTCCAATATTATTGGCGGACAGCGTTATGCAGCCATGTGGACGGGCGATAACGAAGCTACTTATGAACACATGAAACTTTCTATACCGATGTCTATTACATTGGGGTTGTCCGGTCAACCTTTCAATGGTCCGGATATAGGTGGATTTGCTGGGAATACGACTCCCGATTTGTGGGGAAACTGGTTAGGCTTCGGTGCATTTTTCCCTTTTTCCAGAGGACATGCTTCCTGTGATACAAATAACAAGGAACCGTGGGCATTTACTAAAGATATAGAAAAGGAATCACGCATGGCATTAGAACGTCGTTACCGTTTGCTGCCTTATCTCTACACTGCTTTTCATGGGGCTCATAAAGATGGACAGCCTGTGATGGCTCCGGTTTTCTTTGCCGATCCGAAAGATGAAAGTTTGCGTGCTGAAGAGCAAGCTTTCATGTTGGGGACAGACCTGTTGATAATTCCTGCATTTGCAAAGAATCCTTCTCTACCCAAAGGAATTTGGGAAAATTTATCTTTGGTTAAAGGAGATACAAAAGGTAAATATCAGGCTAAATTAAAAGTGAGAGGTGGTTCTATTATTCCAGTAGGCAAAATAATTCAGAATGTGAATGAAAATTCATTCGACCCATTGACTTTAGTTGTTTGCCCGGATGAGGATGGCAAAGCGGAAGGCTCTCTGTATTGGGACAAAGGAGATGGATGGGGATTTCAGAAAGGAGATTATAAACAGCTAACTTTTAAAGCAGAGTTAGTAGACGGGCATCATCTTATTGTAAAAGTGACAGACGATAAAGGGGAAGACCAAATTGATTTTGGAATGATAAAGGTAGAAGTATTGCATGCTGGTCATACTTATAAATCTTCTGGTGATATAGCTAAAGGCATTACAGTAAACTTATAAAAAAAAGAACGAGTTATGAAAGAATACCATTATTCAGCTACTCACGACAACAATACGTAAAAAAAAGTATTGTATTGTTTAGTGGTATATATCTTGTCAATCGTCTCAATGTAAACTTAAGTCGCGAATTGGTCTCCGCTTATTAGCTTTAATTCGTTTTATTTCTATTTGTTTGATTTGTTTAATTTAAATTTATATGTTCTACTATGAAATTGTATGTGAAATCACTATTGCTGCTCCTACTTTTAGGAACCGCTGTATCTTGTAACGACAGTTTCCTCGATCAAACCCAGACTTCAGATTTGAATCGTGAAACTGTTTTTGCAGATAGTACGTATACTGCTAATTTCCTGACTGGGATTTACACCGACATCGGGTTTGATATTAACTTCAACCGTTGGACGTACCTTTTGGCTAATGGCGGTGGTCTACAAAGTGCTTGCGATGAAGCTGAATTTTATCCTTCGTCTACCATTTGGACAAATATGATGTTTGCTACTGGTACGGTGAATCCTGTAACTGTGAGTGGTGACGCATGGGAAAAATGCTATACTAACATTCGTCGGTGTAATGTCTTTCTTGCCAATGCTGATCGATCACCAATGATAGCCAGTCGAAAAGCTCAATACAAGGCGGAGGCACTTTTTCTTCGTGCCTGGTACTACTTTATTTTAATGAAACATTACGGTGGTGTGCCTATTATAGGTAATAATGTCTACGATGCTACTTCGGAGATGAAAACGACTCGTAATACATGGGCTGAATGTGTGGAATATGTTACGCATCAGTGTGATTCTATTGTTTCGTTGAATGTACTTCCTGTTCGACGGACAGGTAATGAAAACGGGCGTGCTACATCGGCAGCCGCATTGGGGCTGAAAGCGCGTGTGTGTCTTTATGCAGCTAGCCCGTTATTTAATGGTAGTGATTTCGCTCCGGCCGAAACTAAAGAGTTGGTAGGTTATCCCTCTAATGATAAAGAACGTTGGAAAACGGCAATGGATGCAGCTCGTGCAGTAATTAATTTGGGCGCGTACAAACTTTTTATCAGAAGTACAGACTTAAATGGAGCTAGTGAACCCGGTTTTGGATTTTACGTTTTATTCCAAGCTGGTGATACACGAAATGCACAGTTAATCGATGATGACGGTGAACAACACGACGGTGCTTTTGCTGGTAATATCCTTGATCGAAAATATCCTCGCGAAAGCGGACATGAAGCTGCTTATTATCCACCTAGTGGTAGTTATTCTGGTACGCGTCATGGAGGATATATTTATAAAGACTTGGCTGATGCCTTTCCGATGATTGATGGTAAACCTATCAATGAAAGTAGTTATACATTTGATCCGTTGAATCCGGCAGAAAATCGTGATCCGCGTTTTAAGAACACTGTAATTTATGACGGTTCGTTGGTTCCTGCAGATGACTATTATGGTGCAACTACAACGGTTAATACATGGATTGGTGTAGGGCAAACAAGTGATGCTGTATATCAAGGTACTGCTACCGGCTTCTATGTACGTAAGGGATGTGATCGTTTATGTAAAGGTGGTACATGGAATCCTAGCCGTCATAATGACCCATTGATACGATATGCCGATATTTTGTTGATGTTTGCCGAAGCTGCTAATGAATATTATGGACCTGATTATGAGGAAACTATAGGTGGCCAACAATTGGGTTGCTATCCCATATTGAAACTGATTCGGAAACGGGCAGGTATTGAAGAAGGTGACGGTTGGTATGGACTTGACCCCAACATGGATCAAAAGGAAATGCGCAAAGCTATTCAAGAAGAACGTCGTATTGAATTTGCTTTCGAGGGACAACGCTTCTTTGATGTGCGCCGTTGGATGATTGCACCAACAACCGAAAGCAAAACCATGCACGGCATCGAAATTTCTCGTGCTACTGACGGAACAAAGACATGGAGAGAGTTTGATGTTCGTACTCATGTATGGCGTCCTGCTATGTACTTCTTCCCTATTCCTTATAATGAGACGGTGAAGTCCGAAGGGTTAATACAAAACCCTTATTATAACTAATACCTTGTTAATATAAATATTAAAGATATGAAACATTGCATATACTTAGTGGCAGTGACCTTATTGACCATGCTATTTATGGTTTCGTGTGATACGTTTTCCGCGCCTTTAGATCCGGATAAAAATAGGGAACAAGTAAAAGATGTATCGGGCATGTGGCAACTAACCACTGTGAGCCGTAACGGAACCGATATAACCGATGTTATGGACTTCAGCCAATTCAAAATCCACTTGAAAAAAGACGGTAACTACAGCATAGAGAACTACTTGCCGTTTGTGGTACGTCATGATGGTAAGTGGAACGTCGATGATGCTTATTTTCCATTTCACCTTTACTTTACAGAGGAAGGAACTACGTATCAAGCAAGTACAGAGATACAATTCCCTATCATCAATGGTGAGCGTAATATCATCATTACTCATAGTCCGGGATGCGTGAAAAATAGCTATACATATGTATTTAAAAAAATATCTGAAAACTAAAAAACATAGCGCTTTATGAAGAAGAAAACAACCAGTTTGCTTCAACGCAAACGACATATCGTAGCGTTATTTACTCTGTTAATAGTCTTTGTTGTGACGGGGTGTCTTTTTATAGACTCTGTCGATATCACTCAAGAGGTGGATGGACAACTGGTAGACTATGCCAAGGCAGGTACTGTAGCTACTTTTAAAATCAACGGACATATTGATGTAAATGGAGATCCTCGTAATGATAAAAGATTAGTTGTAGGATTTTGTGCCCCCAAAAGTTGGAATTTGGCACAAAATGCTAAAGTCACTTATACAGAGAATACTTTTGACCCGGATGCCGGTGAGCAAGAGATGACGTTTATCCCTTTAACCGAACAACCGTCTAATAAACCCGGACAGTCATGGTCGGCTGCTCTCATGCAGGAGTATGGTCAGGGAACAAATATTCTCGAAGATATGGAATGGGCTGCCTATTGGACAAAACCATATAATGGAGTTGCTGGACACATTGAATTTACAATCTATATCCGTGTGCCGGTAGGAACAAAAAATCTACGATTCAAGCCGGGATTCTTTATTAACAGTACAGATGATAATTTCAGTGATAGTAGTGATGCTAAAAAATATCAAGAAGGTGGATGTTTTGAAGTCGTAGAAGGCGAAGGACTTGTAACCGACTTCTGTAGTGAGCACTTCAATAAAACAACTCCGTTGACAGCATTACAAAACGACTTTATTACCTTTAGTTTTGTAGGAGGCATGGGTGAAAATAAGCTTATTGATGCTGATAATGTCTATTTTGAAGCAACAGCGATAGGTAGTGACGGACACCGTTATACTGTGAATGAGAAAAGTGCTAAAACACTGATGAAACGTGAAAATCAATATGTCAAAACATATAACATCACCTTGTGGCCGGAGGGCTTTTTTAACATTCCGGAAGGAACAGAAATTACTGATATTGAATATGCTTTTACTAATGCTGATGGTTCAATCTCGGTAACACAATCTGATGATGATTTCGTGATGTTAGGTACGCCTCTACCAGAACAGAAAGAACCATTTACGTATACATTCTATTGCGAGTGATAACCTTATACTCTACTAGATAATGAAACAGAATATGTATAAAATGATAACGACGAGCTTGCTATGTATGGCTGCCGTCGTGTTAAAGGCACAAAATACGCCGATAGATAGTGTTAGCGCAAAAAGTTCTAATTTAGGCGCGACGTCCACTATTTATACTAATGATCTGACGAAATATCAGTCGGCCACTATTCTTACCGGATTACAAGGTCGCCTGAAAGGACTTAATGTATCACCATTTCGCGGTATGATGTTGTTACGTACTGATGCCAATACTTCATCTGATATAGTAGGAGCTATTCCTAATGTAGGTGGAGGTATTTATGGAGATAATTCTGAATTTCTGATTTCTGCACGCGGACAATCACCGGTGGCTATTGTGGATGGTGTGGAGCGTGACCTTTATTCTTTAGATCCCGAGGCTATAGAATCAGTTACAATACGGAAAGATGCGCTTTCTAACATGTTTTTGGGGATGCGTAGCTCTCGTGGTACATTAATCATTACCACCAAGAATCCCGATCCGGAAGGTGGTTTTCATTTATCACTTACTGGTAAGTTTGGCATATCCAGTGCGTTGAAATCGGGGCCGAATCCCCTCTCGTCCTATCAATATGCTTACTTACTGAATGAAGCTTTGCTCAATGATGGGAAAAGTCCTTTATATAGTTATGATGATTTTGAAGCTTATCGTAATGGTACTTCTCCTTATTTGCATCCTGATGTAAACTGGAGGGATGCAATCATGAAGAACTCCACCACTTCACAAGCCTATAATTTGAATGTAACAGGGGGAGGACGAGTCGCTCAATATTTTGTGAGTTTAGGATACTACAGCGAGAACGGATTGTTTAAGACGAGCGATGCGAATAGTTATAACACAAATTTCAAATATAATCGTTATTTGATTTCTTCGAAAGTCAACATTAATGTAACCGATGAATTTAAGGTAAACATGAGTTTGTTAGGACGTGTGGAAGAAGGGACACAGCCCGGAGGAATTTCCGGTACAGGATATAGTGATCTTTTAAGCAATATATGGCAGACACCCAATAATGCTTATCCCATCTTTAATCCTGACGGTAGTTATGGTGGGAATGCATCATATACGCAGAATCTCTATGCTCAAACTGTCGGTTCCGGATATATATCGAGTAATACCCGTGATGTAGTGGGGACAATTCACTTGAACTATGATTTCAATAAATTAGTAAAAGGACTTTCCGTAGGTGCAATAGGGAATATTTCTGCTCAAGTACGTAATGCTATCGTTCGTACCAAGCAAGCACAAGTATTCCAGTATGACGTAACAGAGAGTGGCACTGATGTCTATTCAATGTATGGAAATGTTAGTTCGCAAAGTAATGATTACCGTTCGGTTTCAACTTATCAATATATGTATGGAAAATTGTATGTAGATTGGGAGCGTCAGTTTGGCATGCATGGAGTGAAGGCTTCACTGTTTGGAGATACACGTTCTATTCTGAACAATTTCGACTTGCCGATGATACCATCGAACGTAGGACAGAAAGTTGAATACAATTATGATAATAAATATTTCGCTCAAGCTGCTGTAACTGAAAGTTACTATAATCGGTATGCTGAAGGACGTCGTTGGGGTACTTTTTGGGCTGTTGGTCTTGGTTGGGATATCAGTAAAGAAAAAATCATGGAACAAGCTGAATGGATTGACCAACTCAAGCTTCGTGCTACATATGGCTATACAGGTAATGGTATTGACAATGCCGGATACTATGGTTACCTGAAACGTTATGCTGTTGATGGTGGATTCTGGTATTTAAATGGTACTTCTGGATCGAATGGAGGTTCGGTTTCGGAAATAACTCCTTTAGCGAACTCATTACTTACATGGGAGAAAGGTAAGAAATTCAATGTTGGTGTCGATGTGGCTTTGTTGAAGAACCGTTTGACATTTTCGGCCGATTATTACAACGATAATTATTATGATATGCTCCAAGCTCGCGGAAAGAGCATTGAATTGATCGGAATTTCTTATCCTGCAGAAAATATCGGTAAGGCACGTTATTCTGGATTAGAATTGGAATTAAGTTGGATGCACCGTATTGGTAAAGTGAATTATTACGCATCGGCTAATTGGAGTATGGAACAAACTAAACGAATCTTCATGGATGAGCAATATGTACCTTATGACTATATGCGTATGACTGGCCAACCAATCGGTGCTATCTATGGATTGGTTGCTGACGGCTTCCTTAGTGCTAAAGACATTGCTGACGGATATCCTGTAATGAACGGATTCGATAATATTCAAGCAGGTGATGTGAAATATGTCGATATGAATCATGATGGTGAAATTAATGAATTTGACCGTACAGTGATTGGTGGCGATAAACCGACGTGTTATTTTGGGATTAATTTAGGTCTGGAATGGAAAGGTCTGGAAGTATCTGCATTGATACAAGGAGCCTACAACCGTGATCTCTATAATAGTGACCGGACTCTACTGGAAGGATTTCAAGTTCGCGGACAAAGTTTCGGACAGGCTTATACCAATCTGTTGGACCGTTGGACACCTGAAACAGCTGAAACCGCTACATATCCGCGATTGACTGCCGGAGGTAATATGTACAACTACGGAAATAATTGGAATTCATCTCTTTTTGTTCAGAATGGGAACTATATTCGACTCAAAAATGCTGTGGTTTCGTACAAACTGCCCGAAAGCTTCTGTCGTAATTACTTAGGTGGACTTCGTGTGAAGATATTTGTGGAAGGACAAAACCTTCTTACATGGGCAGGCACTAAGTTGCAAGATCCTGAAGTGGCTTTCACCAGCTATCCGTTGCAACGTACCATCACAACCGGAATCAATCTTAATTTCTAAAAAACTATAAATATGAAACAAAATAAATATGGTGCATGGGCTATTGGAGCATGGATGCTGCTTCTGACGGCTGTATCATGTACAGATAGTTATGAGGGTACACCGGTAAACATGTTTACGGAAGACTATCTTTTCTCGAGAACTGACTCCAACGGTGTTGTTGCCCGTCAATTTCTCAATCGCATCTATTGGTATATGCGTAACGGACATAACGGTGTGAACGGAGATTACTTGGATGCTGCCTCGGATGACGCACTCTCTGTTAACTCTGGAGACCCCGATGTTTATAAATTAGCCGTAGGCCGCTATAGTGCATCTTCTACTATACCCTCGGATATGATATGGACAGATCCTTACGGATTAATTCGCCGGGTGAATATTCTGTTAAATGGTATTGATGTGGTACCTTTCAATACTACTTATATTGACGCGCTTGGTAATGCGCGTCCGCTGAATGTATCCATGAAAGCTGAAGCCCGTTTTCTGCGTGCATATTTTTATTTCGAACTCATGAAACGTTATGGAGGAATTCCCATAATTGGCGATAAAGTATATGATTTGAACGAAAACATCGAACTGCCACGTAGTACTTTTGAGCAAACAGTGAAATATATTGTAAGTGAACTGGATGCCATTAAGGATGACCTTCGTTCGTTACCCCTGCCTGATGCTGCAGCCAATGCTCATGTGGTTACAACACAGGCTGCACAAGCACTTAAGATTCGTGTGTTACTTTATGCAGCTAGTCCGTTATTCAACGAGAAGCCTGTTGAATCAGGTAATGAACTAGTAGGATATGCTACTTATGACCGTGAACGTTGGAAAACGGCTGCCGACGCTGCTCGTTCATTTATGAATGCTTATGGAACAGACGGCGGACCTCTCGGGCTTGATCCTAACTTTAAAGATGTGTTTACTAATTGGTATGACAATACCATTCATAAAGAAATGATATTCTTCCGTGAAAATGATAGCAATACATCAATAGAAACTGCCAATGGTCCGTTGGGACTTAGCGGAGCAAAGCAAGGAAACGGTAGAACGAATCCGACACAGAATTTAGTGGATGCCTTTTTGATGAAAGATGGATACTTTATCAATGAAGAAGGTTCTGCCTATGAATATGATCCCCAGCACCCATATGACAATCGGGATCCACGTTTGGAATATACCATTATACATAACGGAACCAATTGGCTTAATAATACGATGCAAACTTGGCAAGGAGGTGCTAACAATCCTTTAGGTTCATCGTACTCGCTTACCAGCTATTATATGCGTAAATTTATGGGTAATTTTGAATCTGGCAGTGAATACCAAGCTACTTTGCATAATTGGGTCATGTTTCGCTATGCTGAAATTCTTCTGAACTTTGCCGAAGCCGAAAATGAATATCTGTCTTCTCCTTCGCAGGATGTATACGATGCTATTATCGCACTACGTAAACGTGCAGGTATTGAAGCCGGCAATGATAATTTATATGGACTTAGGGATGATATGTCTCAAGCTGATATGCGTAAAGTGATCCAAAACGAACGCCGTATTGAATTAGCTTTTGAAGAACATCGCTATTGGGATATCCGTCGTTGGCGACTTGCCGAGATGATCTATGCACAACCTGTTAAAGGAATGTTCATTACGACTTCTCTAACTGGAACTACTTATATTCCACAAGATGTATTGACGGTGGATTGGGATAATAAACGTTATCTCTATCCGATTCCTTATTCGGAAGTGATAAAAAACAAAAATATGGTTCAAAACCCTAATTGGTAATACTATGAAAAGAGTAATAATAACATTCTTATGCCTACTCTGTATTGTACAGGCATACTCCCAATCGTTTACGATAAGTGGTACTATCACCGACAGGGAATCCAACGAGCCGCTTATCGGTGCAGGAATTTTGGTGAAAGGAGTCGGAAGAGGTACCATCACTGATATGGATGGAAAATATTCGTTGGAGGTGAAACGTGGAGAAACATTGGTGTTCTCGTATGTCGGTTATCAAAGTACAGAGATAGCGATAACCAACCAACGCACGCTCAACATCAGCCTGACCGTTTCTGAAGCCAACAACTTGAATGAAGTGCTTGTGGTAGGACACGGTAGTGCTAAACGTATCACTTTGACCGGTGCAGTGAGCGGTATTCAGGCTAGCGAACTACGAAGAGTTCCGACAAGTAATTTACAGAATACATTAGCTGGTAAATTACCCGGATTCTTTAGCCAGCAACGTTCTGGTCAGCCCGGTAAAGATGCTTCCGATTTCTTTATTCGTGGTGTCAGTTCGCTCAATTCGGATGGAAACAAGCCCCTTATTATGGTGGACGATGTGGAATATTCCTATGAGCAACTTTCGCAAATCAATATCAACGAGATTGAAAGTATTTCTATCTTAAAAGATGCTTCGACTACTGCTATCTACGGTATTAAAGGGGCTAATGGTGTATTGGTAGTCAAGACCCGCCGTGGTGAAGAAGGAAAACCTGTAATACATGTACGGGCTGAAGCCGGTGGACAGATTCCGGTTCGTACTCCCAACTTCTTAGATTCATATAATACTGCCTTATTGGTCAATGAAGCGCGTGCTAACGATGGTTTGGCAAAAACATTTACTCAACGTGACTTGGATTTGTTTCAAGACGGTTCCGATCCTTATGGACATCCTAATGTAAATTGGTATGATGAAGTCTTTAAGAAATCGGCTATGCAGTCGAATATTAATGTTGACGTATCAGGTGGTACAAAACGTTTGAAATACTTTGTATCCGGTGGATATTTTTCGCAAGGCGGTTTGGTTCGTAATTTTGATAAATCGGGGGATGATGTGAATACAGGCTATTTCTATCGTCGTTTTGACTATCGTACTAATCTGGACTTCACTGTAACTAATAATCTGACCATGCGCCTGGATTTCAGCTCGCGATTTATGAACATCAACGAACCGAGTAGCTTGAATGCTACAGGAGAAATTTATAACTTTACTGCCATGCACCCATATTCGGCACCGGTCCTTAATCCTGACGGATCCTATGCCTACCTTAGTGATGTAGATGGATATGGCCCTACGCTGAATGCCCGTTTGGCTAACGAAGGTTATACACGTACGCGCCGCAACGATAACAATATCTTGTACGGTGTGAATTGGAAAATGGACTGGCTCACTAAGGGATTATCAGCCAATGCACGTATGGCGTACTCTACTGTTGATGAAAATTTTCGAAAAGTAAGTCGTGGTAAAGATGGCTATCCTACTTATCATTATGATGCCACAACGGAACAATACACCATCAATCCGAATCGTAAATATGCTTATAGCAATTACGCATTGACGGCAGGAACGCATCAAGCTATAAAGAATTTAGATATTCAGGCATCGTTAAATTATGCACGTGTATTTAATGAAGCACACGATGTTAGTGGCATGTTGCTTTATAGTCGTCAAAGTCGCACAGTGGAAGATGAAGGGGAGAAAATTCCTGAAAATTTTCAAGGCTTGACTGCTACTTTAAGCTACAAGTACAAAAACAAATATTTGATAGACTTCAATGCTGCATATAACGGTACCGACCGTTTTGCAGAAGGACATCGTTATGGTGTATTTCCTGCCATTGGCGTGGGGTGGAGTATTTCTGAAGAATCTTTCTTCAAAGATAATATATCCTTTATTCAGTTACTGAAAATCAGAGCGTCTTATGGTATTGTAGGTTCAGACGTAGCAATGGGAAATCGTTACCTCTACAATCAACAATATACTGAAAATGAGAACGCTTATAATTTCGGTCAGACTGATGTGCAATCTAATTCTATTATAGAAGGTGATTTGGGTAATGATAACGTGACATGGGAAAAAGCAAAGAAATTTGATATAGGTCTCGACTTCAATGCATTCGACCGATTGTCATTTACAATTGATTTTTTCTATGATAAGCGATACGATCAGCTGGTGAAACGCAATGATATTCCTCAAATATTAGGAGTTGGAACTTCTCCTATCAATGTGGCACGAACCAGTAATAAAGGGTTTGACGGACAAATAGGATACCAGGATCGTTTTGGGGATTTCAATTTCAATACTAATTTTGTGTTCTCTTATGCCAAGAATAAGATAGAATACAATGCAGAAGCCCAGCAGCGTTACGAATGGTTGTCGGCAACGGGGCGCCCTATTGGTCAACCTTTCGGATATACTTGGATCGGATATTACACTCCTGAAGACGTTGATTTGATTCATGCCGGCGCAGCTAATGCACCTGCTATACCGAATACTGATGTGCCTATACAAGCCGGTGACCTGAAATATAAAGATTTGAATGGAGATGGCGTAATCAATGATTTCGATAAAGGTGCTATCGGCAAGCCTAATCTTCCTAATACAACATTGGGATGGACGATTGGTGGGTCGTGGAAGGGTCTTTCGTTAAGCCTGCTTTTCCAAGGTTCATTTAATTACAGCTTCTCGGTGGTTGGAACAGGTATCGAACCTTTCAAAAGCCAATTTCAGCCTTTGCACCAGAAACGTTGGACATTAGAGCGCTATTTGAACGGAGAGGCTATCGAATTTCCTCGATTGACAAGCAATCCTTCTACGGTGAATAGCGCGGAGTCGTACATGTCAGATTTTTGGCTCATTAATGCTTGGTATATCCGCTTGAAGACAATCGATCTATCGTATCAAGTACCGGTGAAGGTTCTTCCTTCATGGCTGACTAACTTACGGGTTTATATGAATGCTTATAACATGTTTACATTTACAAGTTATGATAAATATCAGCAAGATCCGGAGATCAGTACCAACTCGGCCGGTGATGCGTATATGAATCAGCGTGTATTTAACTTTGGAGTACAACTAACATTCTAGTAAACTGATCATTTTTTAATATCAGTGAAAAGGAGATGTATCATAATGAGAGAACATGGAAAAAGTTATCTTCTTGGTGGTTTAATTCTCTTTTTCTAAATTAATAGAAAGAGTTGCATGACGAATGATAAATAGCATTCGCTTGCAACTCTTTCTAATTAGTGGTTTTTGATTTCTAAATCGTCTTTACTCTATAAACTTTAATAGCATAATATAATGAAACGTATCTTTTTATCAGCCTTAATGGTTTCTATTATCGGTTTTGCAACAGCTGCTGCTCAAACGATTACTCCTTTTCAAAAGGGAGATCGCGTGGCTATAGTGGGTAATAGTATTACAGACGGGGGACATTATCACTCGTATATCTGGCTTTATTACATGACCCATTTCCCATATTCTGAACTGCAAATATTCAACTGTGGTGTGGGAGGAGATACAAGTGAGCATATTTTAAATCGATTGGATGATGATGTATTTGCTAAAAATCCGACAGTACTTACTCTTACTTTTGGAATGAACGACAGTGGGTATTTTGAGTACAACGGTGATAATCCTCAAACTTTTGCTGACCAACGGGTAGCTTTTGCTAAAAAGAATTTCGCAAAAATCCAAGAACGCCTTAAAGGATTGGATGATACCCGGATTGTAATGATTGGCACATCGCCCTACGATGAAATGGCGCAAATAGATAACACGCCATTCAAGAGAAAGAATGAAGCTATCAAGCGTATTATCGAATTACAAAAAGAAGCTGCCTGGCAGAATAAATGGGAGTTTTTGGATTTTAATGCCCCTATGACTGCCATTAATTCTACCGGACAACAGAAGAATCCTGCATTCACTCTTTGTGGCAGTGACCGTATTCATCCCGATAACAATGGTCACATGGTGATGGCGTATCTTTTCCTTAAAGCGCAGGGCATGGTCGGAAAGAAAGTGGCGGACATTTCTATTGATGCCAAAGCCGGAAAAGCAATTTTTACAGAGAATTGTCTAATTTCCAACGTGAAAAAAAATGGTCGTGTATTATCATTTGATTACTTGGCTAATTCATTACCTTATCCGCTTGATACTATTGCAAGAGGTTGGAATATGAAATTTCCTCAATCCGATATTAAGCAAATAATTCCTTCGTTCATGAGTGAAATGAATATGGAACAACTCTCTGTTTCGGGTCTCAAAGGCCAATATCAACTTCTTATTGATGATGAACCTATTGCCGTATTTACAGCCGAATCATTAGCTAGAGGTATAAACTTAGCTGAATGTGTTAACACTCCACAGTATCAACAAGCACTAACTATTATGGCACTCAATGAAGAACGTTGGGAAATTGAACGCCGATTTCGAGATTATGCATGGTTGCAATACAACTTTTTCTTAAAACATGGATTACTCAATGTTAATAACCAAAAGGCGGTTAAGATTTTGTCTGAAAAAGGAATGTCGGATGGATGGGTAAGGAGTAAAGCCGATCTCTACGGGAAAATGATCCACAAAGATGTGCGCGATGCTTACTGGGCAGAAATCAAACTTCTTACCGACAGAATATATGAAATCAATAAACCTGTGATGCACAGAGTTACTCTTACTCCTATTTAAGAGTGATAAAGATTTGTTCCCATTAAACCATCTGAATTTATTCTTATCATAACTATAATCTTGTTCGTTGGCAATATTTTCAATACGGGTTATTTGATGGAATGGGATACTTTGTGCTGTATATGGAAAAATAAAGTAAATAAATAGTAATCTTAAATATCACAATTAACATGAAATCAATTCATCTTATTTTAAGTATTGTTGTTGCACTACTCACCGGAGCATGTGACGCTCAACAAGACCCCTATTACGGTAATTCAGAAGTGAAGATACCTCAAATTGATCCTGATTGGAACCTTAAGTTAATCCCTAATCGGTCAGGACAATATTGGAAAGTGTTTGTTTATAAAGATTTGAAATACAATGCCCTTTTCACCCGTTCATTAGGCTGGAATGGAGGAGATGGTGTGTTCACCACTGGATTGCCTGATGGGAATATATTTTGGTCATTTAATGATAGCTTTTACGGCGTAGTCAACGAGAATCGTTCGCGAGGCAATTGCAGTTTCCCACGTAACAGTATTATGGTACAAACATCTGGCGAGAAGGATGAGAACCTTGTTTGGTTGGCTGATTATGTGCAAACCAATGATCCTAATGCCGATAGATATTATCAAGTACGTACTCACATTCGTCATCCGAAAGCTACACTTTCGGAAGATAAAATACAAGCTGGAGAAATCGACCAGGATTATCTTTATTGGGCAGGAGATGCTACGATATACAATAACCAGATGCAAATGTTGTGGGGAGCTGTTGACAATACCGATGAAAACAACCTGATGCGTCGTTTTGGCACCTGTTTGGTAACTTACAGCTTGGAAGGAAAACCGGGTGATGACACTTACATGAAACTTATCAGTCGCAACGACGACTTCAATGATCATACATTGGGATATGGTGATACTATGTGGGAGGATGAAGACGGACATACCTATCTTTATACAACTTCCAACTATAAAGTAGCCGTAGCACGTACTGCTACGCATGACCTTAGTAGCCAATGGGAGTACTATGTAGCTGATCCGCAAGGGAATTTCTCGTGGACAACAGAGTATCCCTCAACCCAAGATGCAGAATACTCAACGATTATCCCTTTAGAAAGTGGATGTTCCATGCCATGGGTATTTAAGAAAGGAGATACTTACTATATGATCGGGCAATCCATTTGGTTCGGACGGGATGTGTTAATGTTCCGTAGTAAACATCCTTACGGACCGTTTGTTGATCAAAAGACTCTCTTTACATTGCCGGAATTTCTTGATAAGATTGGCGAACAACGTTACCAACACGTTTATATGGTAAATATTCATCCGGCTTTGTCACGTACGGGTGAGTTGGTATTCTCTACAAACACAGACTGTTCCAGCTTCTGGGATAATTTCAATGCACCGGGAAGTGCCGATTTCTATCGTCCTTATTTCTACCGTGTATTTAATTGGGAATCAGTATATGACAATGACGCTCCGCTTGAATAAAGTATCTATGGATGATAGTTTCTAAAAAACGATAGTTTACTATTATAAATAATTGTTTGTTTCTATGCTTTTCAACTTTATTGTAGATTAAAAATCGTAAATATGTATAAGAATATTGCAATCTCTCTGTTCTTTTTCTTGGGGAGTGCTATGCTTTCTGCACAAGTGAATTTGCTCCCGATATTCTCTGATAATATGGTGTTGCAGCAACAGACACAAGCCCCTATATGGGGCAAGTCTAAACCTGATAAGAAAGTAGAAATTATTACTTCATGGGATCAGAGAAGATATACTGTCCAAGCTGATGCACAAGGGAATTGGAAGACTGAAGTCTATACCCCAGTAGCCGGAGGTCCATATACGATAACAATCTCTGACGGAAAACCTATAAAATTGAACAATGTGATGATTGGTGAAGTATGGGTGTGCTCCGGTCAATCCAACATGGAAATGCAGGTAGAAGGTTGGGGTAAAGTGATGAACTATCAACAAGAAAAAGAAGAGGCGAACAATTATCCGAATATTCGTTTCTTATTGGTAGAGAAAGCGACAAGCCCATTACCAATAAATGACATTAAAGCGGCAGGTAATGGCTGGCAGGTTTGCTCTTCCAAAAGTGTGGCAGACTTTTCGGCTGCCGGTTATTTTTTCGGACGCGATTTGCATAAGTATCAGAATGTACCGATTGGATTGATAGATACCTCTTGGGGAGGTACCTATATTGAAACATGGACGAGCAAAGATGCACTGGCAACGATGCCGGATATGCAAAAGAAACTGGATGTACTGAATAAACTCCCGATATCGAAAGAAGATAGGGAGAAGAAATTCCATTCGGATGTAGAAGACTGGAAAAAAGAGATTGAAAAGATTGATAAAGGATTTGTGAACAGTCAGGCTGTATGGGCAACTCCGGATTTTGAAGATAGCGTCTGGAAAACAATGAAAGTGCCTGGTTTGATGCAGGATCAAGGTTTGAAAGGATTCAATGGTATTGTTTGGTTTAGAAAGACAATTGATATTCCGACCGACTGGGCCGGCAAAGAACTGACATTAAATGTAGGGGTGATTGATGATAATGACTTTACTTATTTCAATGGCGTGCAAATAGGACATACTGAAGGATGGATGACACCCAGAAGCTATAAAGTGCCCAAAGAATTGGTGAAAGGTGGCAAGGCAGTGATTGCTGTGCGTGTAATGGATACTGGTGGTACCGGTGGAATTAATGGTAGTCCTGAGAGTATCTCGCTCCATCGTTCTCAAACAGATGTCATACAGTTGGCCGGAGATTGGAAATATCAGATTTCTTTGAATATTAAGGATATTCCACAGATGCCAGTTAATACTGCTAATGAACCGAATGTTCCCAGTTTTCTGTTCAATGCAATGTTGAATCCCCTAATTCCTTATGCTATTAAGGGTGCGATCTGGTATCAAGGAGAGGCTAATACAGGGCAAGCATATCAATATCGCGAATTGATGCCATTAATGATAAAAGACTGGCGGGATCGTTGGGGATATGATTTCCCATTTTATATGGTACAGTTAGCTAGTTTCACAGCTCAACAAACTGTTCCGGTAGACGCAACCTGGGCAGAGTTACGAGAAGCTCAGACAAGAACCTTGCATCTTGCAAATACAGGTATGGCTGTGACAATTGATATAGGTGATGCTTTTGATATTCATCCGAAGAACAAACAGGAAGTAGGAAGACGCTTGGCGTTAGTTGCCCGGGCGCAAACCTATGGAGAAAAGATTCCTTATTCTGGTCCTATGTATGATACTTATCAGATTGAAGGTAATAAGATACGCATTTACTTTAAGCATACAGACGGGGGACTGAAAACTCAAAATAATGAAACTCTAAAAGGATTTACTATCTCTGGCGTTGATCATAAGTTTCACTGGGCTGATGCTGTGATTGATGGTAATTCCATCATCGTCTCATCTCCTGAAGTTGCTTTCCCAATAGCAGTGCGTTATGCTTGGGCAGATAATCCAATTTGTAATTTATACAATGGAGTTAACCTTCCGGCGTCCCCTTTCCGTACAGATGACTGGCAGGGTATTACTTATGGTAATAAATAGATATAGTTGTTTCGATTTGCCAAGTGAAATAGATGTAACACATAAAAAAATAACCATGAACAAGCTCATTTATTTAGTGATCTTCTCTTTTTTCTCAACAGGTATATATGCCCAAATGAAAGACCTTGTGCAATATGTCAATACACTGCAAGGTACCGACTCTCATTTCGGATTAAGTTATGGAAATACATACCCTACTACCGGTATGCCTTATGCCATGCATACGTGGTCTGCCCAAACAGGGAAAAATGGAGAAGGCTGGAAATATCAATATGCGGTAGATAATATCAGAGGATTCTGCCAGTCTCACCAATGCAGTCCGTGGATGAGTGATTATGCAGTGTATTCTTTTATGCCGATGGTGGGGAAATTAGTTGTAAATCAGGAGATGCGGGCAACGAAGTTCAGCCATGATAATGAAATGGCCAAGCCGCATTATTATAAAGTGATGCTGGATAATGGAATTACAACCGAGATGGCTCCAACTACTCGTGGTGTACATTTACGCTTTTCTTATCCCTCTACCGAAGACGCCTATCTGGTAATTGACGGATATACAGATATGAGTGAAATCAAGATTGATCCGGCTAAGAGACAAATCTCCGGTTGGGTGAATAACCAACGTTTTGTAAATAACTCTAAGACATTCCGTAGTTATTTTGTAGTGCAGTTCGATAAAGCATTTGAGGATTACGGTATGTGGGAAAATCAGAAAGATGAGATTTATCCTAAAAAGTTGGAAGGAGAAGGCAAAGGCTATGGTGCTTATATCAAATTTAAGAAAGGATCGAAAGTACAGGCAAAGGCTGCCTCTTCCTATATCAGCGCAGAGCAGGCTGTGATTACACTGAACGACGAACTGGGTAAAGATAAGAATTTGGAAGCCACCAAAATACGTGGACATAAAACGTGGAATGAATTATTGAACAGAATCCAGGTAGAAGGTGGAACAGACGAACAAATGAAAACTTTCTACTCCTGCATGTTCCGTGCCAATCTCTTCTCACGCAAATTCTATGAACGTAAAGCGAACGGAGAACCTTATTATTATAGTCCTTATGACGGTAAAGTATATGACGGATATATGTATACCGATAATGGTTTCTGGGACACTTTCCGTTCTCAATTTCCATTAACTAATATTCTTCATCCTACTATGCAGGGACGTTACATGAATGCCTTGCTTGCCGCACAAGAACAATGCGGATGGTTACCTGCTTGGTCAGCACCCGGAGAAACAGGAGGAATGTTGGGTAATCACTCCATTTCATTATTGGCAGATGCGTGGGCAAAAGGGATTCGGACTTTTGATCCGGAGAAAGCTCTGAAAGCCTACGCACACGAAGCCATGAATAAAGGTCCTTGGGGAGGTGCCAACGGACGTGGTTTCTGGAAAGAATATTTTGAACTGGGATATGTTCCTTATCCGGAATCAATGGGATCGAGTGCACAGACAATGGAATATGCATACGATGATTTCTGTGGCTACCAACTGGCTAAAATGACCGGAAACAAACATTATCAGGAAGTCTTTGCCCGTCAGATGTATAATTATAAAAACGTATTCGATCCGTCTATCGGTTTTATGCGTGGAAAAGGCGTCGATGGTAAATGGCAGGAACCGTTTGACCCGTTGGAGTGGGGTGGACCTTTCTGCGAAGGTAATGCCTGGCATTATACCTGGTCCGTATTCCATGATGTAGAAGGATTAATAAACTTGTTCGGAAGCGACCAAAGATTTACGACCAAAATGGATTCGGTATTCGCCCTTCCCAGCACTATTAAACCGGGAACTTACGGAGGAGTGATCCATGAAATGAAAGAAATGGAATTGGCGGGTATGGGACAATATGCACACGGCAATCAGCCGATTCAGCACATGCCTTATTTGTATAGCTATGCCGGCCAGCCATGGAAAACACAGTATTGGGTGCGTCAGATCGTTGAAAGATTGTATAATTCCACAGAAAGAGGATATCCGGGAGACGAAGACCAAGGTGGTATGTCATCATGGTATATCTTGAGTTCATTAGGTATTTATGCCGTTTGTCCGGGTACGGATGAGTATGTAATTGGCAGTCCATTATTTAAGAAAGCTACTATAACGATGGAAAACGGCAATAAATTCGTGATTGAAGCGAACAACAATAGTAAAGAGAATCTCTATATCCAGTCTGCTACCTTAAATGGACGTGTGTTGGATAAGAATTTTATCAGATACGACGATATAGCAGACGGAGGAATTATCCGTTTTGAAATGGGAAGTCAACCGAATAAAGAACGATGTACGTCGAAGTATGCCGCTCCCTTCTCTTTATCGAAAGAATAAGAAACTAAAAAGATATAAGAAGAATACAGTATGAAAAATAAAATTTTAACAGGTTTATTATTGGTTTTGATTGGAGGGTGGGGGAGTCTCTCGGCGCAGAGCGCTGGGAGTAATTATGCCCGTCAGGTAAATACCCTAATAGGAACGAAGGGCGTGGGTTTGACTTCGGGATATCTTTATCCCGGAGCCACCTATCCTTATGGAATGGTGCAGTTCACCCCCTCTTATTTTTCCAAACGTTCCGGATTCGTCATCAATCAGTTGAGTGGTGGCGGTTGCGAACACATGGGCAACTTTCCCACTTTTCCGGTAAAAGGTAAACTGAAGATGTCTCCGGACAATATTCTCAACTACCGCATCAATATTTCTGAAGAAAAAGGACACGCCGGTTATTATGAAGCAAAGGTGCAGGAAGATATTCATGCAAAACTGACAGTAACTGAAAGGACCGGTATGGCGAGTTATGAATATCCGGCAGATCAGCAATATGGTACGGTAATTATCGGTGGAGGCATTTCCGCAACTCCGATAGAGCAGGCCGCCATCGTTATTACTGCACCGAATAAGTGTGAAGGATATGCAGAAGGCGGTAATTTCTGTGGACTCCGTACACCGTATAAAGTCTATTTTGTAGCAGAGTTTGATACGGATGCGTTGGAATCGGGAACATGGAAAAGAGATGAACTGAAGCCGAACACGACTTTTGCTGAAGGAGAATACTCCGGAGTCTATTTTACTTTTGATGTAAATAAGAAGAAAAATATCCAATATAAGATTGGGGTTTCTTATGTATCAGTAGAAAATGCACGCGAGAATCTGAAAGCGGAGAATACCGGATGGGATTTCCTGCAGATTCAGAATCAGGCAGAATCCAAATGGAATCATTATTTGGGTAAGATTGAAGTAGAAGGAACCAATCCGGATCGTACCACTCAATTTTATACTCATCTGTATCGTTCATTCATTCACCCGAATGTATGCAGCGATGTGAACGGAGAATACATGGGAGCTGACTTCAGAGTGCATAAATCCCGTTCCAAGCACTATACTTCTTTTAGCAACTGGGATACCTATCGTACACAGATTCAACTATTGTCAATCCTTGATCCTGAAGTAGCCTCTGATATTGTTATTTCTCACCAATTGTTTGCCGAAGAAGCTGGTGGTGCTTTCCCGCGTTGGGTGATGGCTAATATAGAGACCGGCGTGATGCAAGGAGATCCGACTCCTATCCTAATATCCAATGCTTACGCTTTTGGTGCCCGCAATTATGACCCGAAACCGATTTTCAAAACCATGAGAAAAGGAGCGGAAGAACCGGGAGCAATGTCACAGGAGGTTGAGGCTCGTCCGGGACTGAAACAGTATTTGGATAAAGGATATTACAACGCTTCTATACAACTAGAATATACTTCCGCTGATTTTGCAATCGCACAATTTGCCTTACATGCCGTAGGAGATGAGTTTGCAAGTTGGCGTTATTTCCATTTTGCACGTTCATGGAAGAATCTGTATAACCCGGAAACCGGATGGTTGCAATCACGTAATCCGGATGGTTCGTGGAAACCACTGACTGAAGATTTCCGTGAATCGACCTATAAGAATTATTTCTGGATGGTGCCATACGATATTGCCGGGCTGATAGAAATCATCGGAGGCAAAGCAGCGGCAGAAAAACGCCTGGATGAATTCTTTACTCGTCTGGATGCCGGTTATAATGATGCCTGGTTCGCTTCCGGCAATGAACCGAGCTTCCACATTCCCTGGATATACAACTGGGTAGGAACTCCCTATAAAGCACAGGAGATTATTAACCGTGTATTGAATGAACAATATTCAAGTAAAATTGATGGTCTGCCGGGTAATGATGATTTAGGGACGATGGGCGCCTGGTATGTGTTCGCTTGTATCGGTCTTTATCCCGAAATACCGGGAGTGGGAGGCTTTACGGTGAACACTCCGATATTCTCATCCGTGAAAGTTCATTTAAAGAAAGGGGATATGGTGATAAAAGGCGGTTCGGAAAAGAATATTTATATCAAGTCCATGAAGCTAAACGGTAAACCGTATGACAGTACATGGATCGATTGGGATCAACTGAATAATGGGGCTACAATAGAATACACTACCTCGTCCAAGCCTGACGTGAAATGGGGAACTAAAGTGACGCCTCCCTCTTTTCCTTAAAGCAAATCAACGAGGTATATAAATTTATGATATAAGATAATTTTGTAAGAGCACTTATTTATAATATCAAACGTAAAAATGAAAAGAAAACTACAAAACATAGCTTATCTACTGATGGCTGCCACATTAATCACTTCCTGTGGCGAGAAGAAGCAAACTGCAGAATTTCCGGATTGGGCGTGGGCAGATTTCCAGCGTCCGGAAGGAATTAATCCGATTATTTCTCCTGACACTACTACCTTTTTCTATTGTCCGATGCGACAGGAGTCAGTAGCATGGGAAGCGAGTGATACGTTTAATCCCGCTGCTACTGTTTATGATGGGAAAGTAGTAGTCCTCTACCGGGCTGAAGATAACTCGGCAACCGGTATCGGATCACGTACCTCCCGTCTGGGATATGCCTCTTCTGACGATGGACTACACTTCAAACGAATGTCCGTACCTGTATTTTATCCGGCAGACGACAGTCAGAAAGAACTGGAAAATCCCGGCGGTTGCGAAGACCCACGTGTTGCTGTAACAGAAGACGGGCTTTACGTAATGCATTACACACAATGGAACCGCAAACAGGCACGTTTGGCAGTGGCCACCTCGCGCGATCTTCAAACGTGGGAAAAACATGGACCGGCTTTCGCAAAAGCATACAACGGAAGATTCATAGATGAATTTTCCAAATCTGCCTCTATCGTAACCCAATTAATCGACGGCAAACAAGTGATTGCCAAGATTGACGGCAAATACTGGATGTACTGGGGAGAAAAGTTTGTGAATGTAGCCACTTCCACAGACCTTGTCAACTGGGAACCGATGTTGGATGAAAATGGAGAATTTCTGAAAGTGATGACTCCCCGCGCAGGTAAGTTCGACAGTGACCTGACCGAATGTGGTCCTCCTGCCATCCTGACTGACAAAGGAATACTGCTGCTTTATAACGGCAAAAATAAATCGGGCGCAGAAGGAGACACACTGTATACAGCCAACTCTTATTGCGCCGGACAAGCTTTATTTGATGCCAAAAATCCTACTAAACTAATCGATCGCTTGGATAAACCTTTCTATATTCCCGAATCAGACTTTGAAAAGAGCGGACAATATCCAGCCGGAACCGTATTTATAGAAGGACTTGTATTCCACAATCAGAAATGGTTCTTATATTATGGCTGTGCCGATTCACGCGTGGCAGTTGCCGTATATGATCCTCTCAAAAAATAAAGAGAACGTTCATAATGAAAATAACAGTTTATAAAATAGAAATTAAGACATGAAAAAACTTTTTGTATTGATTGCAGCGGCTTGTATGACATGTACTGCTGCGTTTGCACAAACTGTGAAACCTTTTAAGGAGGGTGAGAGAGCAGTGTTCCTGGGAAATAGTATAACGGATGGTGGGCATTACCATTCATACATCTGGTTGTATTATATGACCCGCTTTCCAGATATGCCTATCCGTGTTTTCAACGGTGGTATTGGTGGAGATACAGCCTATGATATGAACAAACGTCTGGATGGTGATATTTTTGCTATGAAACCTTCCGTGTTGATGGTTACTTTTGGTATGAATGATTCCGGATATTTTGAATACAACGGTGATAAGCCCAAAGAATTCGGTGAGCAGAAATATCAGGAAAGTATAAAGAATTACCAGCAGATGGAGAAACGTTTTAAAGATCTTCCTGATACCCGTATCGTGATGGTCGGAACTTCTCCGTATGATGAAACCGTACAACTGAAAGAGAATACACCGTTCAAGACAAAAAATGAAACCATCAAACGGCTTGTTGAATATCAGAAAGAATCGGCAGCTAAGAATAATTGGGAATTTACCGATTTAAATGCTCCTATGACAGCTATTAATCAGCAATATCAGCAGAAAGATCCTACCTTTACCCTTTGTGGCAGTGACCGTATTCATCCCGATAACGACGGGCACATGGTGATGGCCTATCTTTTCCTGAAAGCCCAGGGATTTGTAGGTAAAGAAGTAGCGGATATGGAGATTAATGCTAATAAGAAACAAGCCGTTAAGTCGGAAAATTGTACCGTTTCAAATATAAAGAAGAATGGAAAAGATTTGAGTTTTGACTATTTGGCAGAAGCTCTTCCTTATCCTTTAGATACTATTGCTCGTGGTTGGGGACAGAAAAAGAGCCAGGCAGAAGTGCTGAAAGTTGTTCCTTTTATGGAAGAGATGAACCGTGAAACGTTGAAAGTAACAGGACTAAAAGGCAATTATAAGTTGTTGATAGACGATGAAGAAATTGGAACCTGGAGTGGAGATGAACTGGCAAAGGGCATTAATCTTGCTGCTGAATCCAAAACTCCCCAATACCAACAAGCATTGACGGTGATGCACCTGAATGAATATCGTTGGGAAATTGAAAGAACATTCAGAGAATATGCGTGGTGTGAATTCGGCTTTTTCCAGCAAAAGGGATTGTTGTATGCTGACGACAGAAAAGCGATCGAGGTGATGGATGAAAACTTGGATAAAAACGTTTGGTTGAAGGGACGTCGTGATATGTATTCAAAGATGATGTTTGAAGCTGTCCGTGATGCTCGCCAACAGGAAATGGATGTTCTTATCAATAAGATTTATGAAATAAATAAGCCTGTTGTAAGAAAGATTTTACTTAGAAAGATATGATGTGATAACAGCGTAGAAATACGATAGAATACTCACCGTAATGAGAAAGAATTCTCACTGTAATGAGAACTTTTTCTCATTGCGATGAGTATTTTTTCTCATTACAGTGAGTATCATTGAGAATATATGAATAGATAAGTACTCTTTGTAATAGCTTGATAATGTATATCTTATTGTAGCTTTTACATTAAAGAGACTACCTTTATTGAATTCTTAATTCTTTTTCCAGAAATCGGAAGTGAAAAGTAGTAATACTGTAAACAATTCCAAACGTCCCAAGAGCATTAAAAAAGAAAGCAGCCATTTGGCGGCATCAGGCAATTGACTCCATGAAAAAGCCGGGCCGCATGTGCCGAGTCCCGGTCCCATATTACCCATACTTGAGATAACCGTTCCGATTGATTCCAGAAAACCGACTCCCAGCCCCATCATGATAAGTATGCTGATGATAGCGATGACTGCATATAAAAAAGTAAAGGCCAATACTGTAGACTGGATGGAAGGAGGAATAACCTGTTTGTTAACTCGCACCGGGAGCACGGCATTAGGGTGAAGAATATGTTTGAATTCGTTTTTCACAACCTGAAACAGGATAACCATACGAATACATTTTATACCTCCTGTTGTACTGCCGGCACAGGCTCCGATGATCATCACTATTACAAGGCATCCCCAAAGGATAGAAGGCCAAAGCATATAATCGGCTGTGGCAAATCCCGTAGAAGTTTGCAAGGAAATCACTTGGAAAAGTGATTTACGGAACGCTTCTTCTATCTCCATAGAAGAAGTCTGATGAAGCCAGACTGCAATAAATATAGTAAAGAAAGAAACACACCAGAAATAGAATTTTAGCTCTGCATCATGAATGAACTTCTTTATTTTTCCATTGAACATCAACAGTAATAGCGTGAAGTTGATGCCCGAAAGAAACATGAAAATAGAGATTACATAATCTATATAGGGTGAGTGATAATATTCGATACTTGCTTGTTTGGTAGAAAATCCGCCAGTGCTGGTTGTCGTGAAAGCATGGCATATACTGTCAAACACACTCATACCTCCAAATACTAATAAGACAATCAATGTCCCTGTCATTCCGGCATAAATACCCCAAATCCATTTGGCAGTGATACCAATACGGGGATGCACTTTGTCATGAGTAGGACCGCTGGCTTCTGCTGCAAACACCTGAATCCCGCCCACACCGAAAATCGGTAGAACGGCAATGGTGAAGAATACAATACCCAAACCGCCTATCCATTGTGTCATAGCCCGCCAAAAAAGTATTCCATGAGGCATTGACTCTATATTATTCAAGATGGTGGCACCCGTACTGCTGAACCCGGACATCGTTTCAAAAAATGCATCCGTAACACTTGGGATATACCCTCCTATATAATAAGGTAACATTCCGAAAAGGGAAAAGGTGACCCATGCTACACTGACTATGACATATCCATCACGGCGATTCAGGGATTTCACTGCGTCTTTCCCGATGGCGAGCAACAGAATACCGATGCTAGTGGTAATAGCCGATGAAACCAGAAAACTCTGCAAGTCATTCTCCTTATAAAAAAGAGAAACACCCCCACAACATAATAGCATAACTGTTTCTATCAGAAGCAGAAAACCCAGAATCCGGAATATCATCTTCGAGTTAATCATATACAAGTATTTGTTGATACTTAGTGAAAGAACTTCTCAATCTTTTTAATCATCATGCTTAGGCAGAATACGACTACATGGTCGCCGGGGCGGATTTGCGTATCACCTGTCACCAGGATACCTTCTCCGTTACGGATCATTCCTCCGATGGTGGTGCCTTTGGGAAGTCCCAGGTCTTTAATCAGGTGTTTGGTTATTTTGGCCCCTTCCGGTACGGTGAATTCTGCAACGTCCGCATTGGCAAAAGTCAGGCATTTTACATTAGACACGTCGGCGTCCAGCATCATTTGGTAGATATGGCTGGCAGCAATCATTTTTTTATTGATAACCGTGCCGATGTCGAGACTTTCTGCCATACCGATATAGTCGATGTTCTCCACTTCTGCCACCGTCTTTTCCACTCCCATACGTTTGGCGGCAAGACAGGCCAGGATATTCGTTTCCGAGTTGCCGGTCAAGGCTACAAATGCTTCGGTATTCTTTAGCCCTTCTTCGATAAGCAGGTCCATGTCGCGACCGTCTCCGTTGATAATCATTGTTTTGTCATCCAGTAGCTCTGTCAGACGGTTGCAACGGTTCAGGTCATTATCCACTATTTTCACCTGCATATAGTCCGGTACATATTGTGCGGTACGGACTGCGATACGGCTACCTCCCATAATCATTACATTGCGTACGTCGGCATAGTCTTCTTTGCCGGCTATCTTACGTATATAAGGAATGTATTTGCGGGTAGTGGTGAAATAAACAATGTCATGCAATTTAATAACATCGTCTCCGCGAGGGATAATCGTTTCCGTTCCGCGTTTGATGGCCACTACGTGGTAAGGAATGTTGGGACCGCCCAGCTGGTGCAGCGGTATATTCAGGATTTCAGCCTTTTCGCGCATCTTCGTACCAATCAGAACCAGCGAACCTCCGCAGAACTCCCACCATTGGCGTACCCAGCTCATGCGCATGGAAGATACGATTTCTTTAGCAGCCAGCATTTCCGGGTAAATCAGCGAATCTACTCCCAGCTTCTGGAAAAACTCTTTATTTTTGGGTAGAAGATATTCATAGTTGTCGATACGCGCCACTGTCTTTTTGGCTCCCAGGTTGGTAGCCAGCATACAGGCAGTCATGTTGCGGCTTTCGTCCGGTGTGACTGCGATGAACAGGTCGGCTTCTTTGACGCCCACTTCTTTCAATCCGGAGATGGAAGAAGGAGAAGCGGCAACAGTCAGCAAGTCAAAGTTGGCGCTAAGAGCACTTAGTTTCTCTTCGTCATCATCCATCAAGATAATATCTTGCTTTTCGCGCGATAACAGTTTGGCCAAATGGGTGCCTACGTTGCCGGCACCGGCAATAATAATCTTCATGTCAATTGATAAATTCTTTTATTTTAGTCAGAATCCCTTCTTCATCCATGCCGCACAGTTGGTACAGTTCGGCGACTGCCCCATGTTCTACAAATATATTAGGGATACCGATACGCTTCACGGTCGGTTTGTATTCGTTGTCTGCCATAAATTCGAGGACAGCGCTACCCATACCGCCTTTGATAATTCCGTCTTCGATGGTCAGGATACGTTGGAATTTGCGTCCTGCCTCATGCAACAGCTCTTCATCCAGCGGTTTCAGGAATCGTAAATCGTAATGGGCGATGGACAGACCTAAATCTGCTTCTGCCCGGGTGATGGCACGGGCGGCTACATTTCCTATCGGTCCGATAGTAATCACTGCAAGGTCGCTACCCTCTTTCAGTTTCCGTCCTTTTCCTACCGGGATCTCTTCCAGCGGACATTTCCAGTCCACCAGTACGCCGCGTCCACGGGGGTAGCGGATCACGAACGGTCCCTTGTCCGGCAATTGTGCCGTATACATCAGGCGACGTAATTCATGTTCGTCCATCGGGGAACTGATAGTCAGATTAGGGATCGGGCGTAAACATGCCATATCAAAAGCTCCGTGATGAGTAGGACCGTCTTCGCCAACCAGTCCGGCGCGGTCGAGACACAAAACAACTGGGAGATTCTGAATCGCTACGTCGTGGATGATATTATCATGCGCCCGTTGCATAAAAGAAGAATAGATATTGCAGAACGGTTGCAGTCCGTCTTTAGCCATCCCTCCGGAGAAGGTAACCGCATGTCCTTCGGCAATGCCGACATCGAAAGCGCGTTTCGGCATTTTCTCCATTAGTATATTCATCGAACAGCCGCTGGGCATGGCGGGAGTGACACCGACAATCTTCGGGTTGGCTTCGGCAAGTTCCACCAGTGTATTTCCGAATACGTCCTGGAAAAGCGGGGGCATTCCTTCGGTGTTGGCAATGAAACGTTCGCCGGTGACGGGATCGAATTTGCCGGGAGCATGCCATTCGGTAGCGTGTTTCTCTGCCGGACCGAATCCTTTTCCTTTGATAGTATGCAGGTGCAGGATTTTAGGTCCTTGCATATCTTTGATATCACGTAATACTCTTGCCAGGTTCTTTACGTCGTGTCCGTCTATCGGACCGAAGTAACGGATATTCATCCCTTCAAAAATATTCTGTTGCTGGGCCGCCATTGATTTCAGGCTATTTCCGAAACGAATAAGTGCTTTGCGGCGTTCTTCGTTTAGAATGCCAAGTTTGAATAGCATGCGCGAGAGCTTGAAACGTAGCTGATTATAACGGTTGGAAGTTGTCAGGTTGAAAAGATACTGCTTCATGCCTCCTACGCTGCGGTCGATTGCCATATCATTGTCATTCAGGATAATGAGCAGGTTGTTCGACGTGGCAGATGCGTTGTTCAGTCCTTCAAAAGCCAGTCCGCCACTCATTGATCCGTCGCCGATAATGGCTACTACATGGCGTTTGGCGTCTCCTTTCCGGGCGGCTGCGACAGCCATACCGAGAGCGGCAGAAATCGAATTGGAAGCGTGTCCGCACGTGAAAGTATCATATTCGCTTTCTTCCGGAGACGGGAAAGGGCGGATTCCACCGAGTTTCCTGTTTGTGGAAAATGCTTCACGGCGTCCTGTCAGAATTTTGTGGCCGTATGCCTGATGTCCCACGTCCCATACAATACGGTCGTATGGTGTATTGTAGACGTAGTGCAGAGCTACGGTTAGTTCCACGGTCCCCAGGCTGGCGGCGAAATGTCCGGGGTTGCAGCAGAGTTCTTTAATAATGTCTTGTCTTAGTTCACCGCATACTTCCGGCAGTTGCTCTACGGTTAGTTTACGTAGGTCTTCGGGGTAATTGATGGAGTTTAACAAGTTATATGTTGGTTCACTATTCATGATTCTAGGAAATTTAGTGCAAAAATACGAAAAGAAAGTATATTCGACCTCCTTTTCGGCGAAAAACTTATTTTGTTTCCTACTGTCTAATCAGTCTGTAGTACCAATAATAAATGAATAAATGAGAGTAGGTTAACTATCCAGTTAATCTAAATGGTTACTTTTTATCAATGAACTAATCATTTTACATGTATGTCTTCTTGTTTTATTCCTTTAAATAATGGTTGGCATTCATTGGCTATTTCATCCAATAATTGATTAGAAATATTCATTGATAGCTGATTTGTATGAATGAAATATTGTTCCAGTTCCAGTCGGTATCTATGATACTAAATAAATCAACTCCTTGTATGGATAGTATTCCGTTTTGGTTATCTGCTTTTAGGCTAACTTGTATGTTATTCATATTATGGATAATTATATTTTGCAGTTTGTTGGTTTGATTATCAGATAAAGACAAAGATAAGAAAGTTCTTTTGCTTCTCCAATTATTTGTCATATCTTTATTGTACTTTTGCTTCGAGAAAAAGTTTAAAAAACAATATATTCAATAGATGTCTATTAATGAACTTATAAACCAGTCTGAAGGTCGGCGTTTAGAATTTAAAGGTGAGCTTCCTACAAATTCTGATTTAGCAAAAACTGTAGTGGCTTTTGCCAATGATGCGGGAGGTGAAATTTATATAGGTATCAATGATAACCCGCGACAGATAATAGGGTTGTCCGAAGAAGAATTACCTCGTATTGAAGAGCAAATTAGTAATTTAATATATGATAGATGTTATCCGATTATATTACCTGAAGTCTCTTTTTTAACTATAGAGGACAAACACCTTATTAAAGTGTGTATTTATCGTGGAAGTATGCCCCCTTACTATCTTAAAGATAAAGGGAAGCTGAAAGGAACTTATATTAGGGTTGGTTCAACCAATAAACTAGCTGATGAAACAATTATTGCAGAGTTAGAGCGGAGACGGAGAAATATTTCTTTTGATAGTGAGGTTGTCATGGATAAGTCCGCAGATGAATTGGATATAAGTGGGTTTAAATTACTCTACAAAGAGAAAACAGGTGAAGATTTAAATATTCAAGTGCTTCGTAAACTGGAATTGGTTAAGACTGAACAGGATAAAGAATATCCTACAAAAGCTTTACTTCTATTTTCGGATGATAATTTGCGTAATTCTATGTTTCCGAATGCCAAAGTTGAATGTGCCCGTTTCAAAGGGACAGGAACGGAAGAGTTTTTAGATCAAAAAAGTATTATTGTCCACATTGGGTTACAGGCGGAAGAAACTTATAACTTTGTACTTCGGCATATTAATAAAGCAGCAAATATAGAGGGAGTATATACGGTTTCACGTTGGGAGTATCCAGTGAAGGCAATAAGGGAGATTATCCGTAATGCGATTGTACATAGAGATTATTCTCTGACAGGAAAAGATGTCAAAGTTGCCATATATGATGATATGGTTGAGATCACAAGTCCTGGTCTTTTACCACCCTCTATTGATTATTCGGCAATGGAGAGCCGCCAATCAGATGCAAGAAATAAAGTAATAGCTCCTGTGTTTAAAAGACTTGGCATCATTGACCAATGGGGTAATGGATTGAAAATGGTGGCTGAAGAAATGAAATCTTATCCTGAAATTGATTTATGTTGGAAGGAGGTTGGTTTGTCTTTTCAAGTACAGTTTATTAAAAAGAATTATCAGGAGAATACAAATATGGAAGATAGTGCCGATAATGAACGAAGACCGGCTCAATCTACTACCCAATCTACTACCCAATCTACTACCCAATACACTACCCAGAAATTAACAGAAGCCCAAAATATGATTTTAAGTTATCTAAGAGAACATCCGGAGGCCACACGGGCGGATTTAAATAGTCATATTGAAGGTATAACAGTCGATGGTATAAAATATAACTTGGCACGTTTACAGGAGTTGGGCTTATTAAAACGCGTAGGAAGCAAACGATATGGGTATTGGGTAGTGCTTGGAGAATAGTTTGAAATTTTTAAAGAGAAAATAATATGGATTTCCGTACACAAATAGAGTTACCTGTTGGTTTACCGCCTATTACTCATGCCGGACAAATACTCATGATGGGATCTTGCTTTGTCCAAAATGTAGGGAATTTTTTGAAAGATGCCAAATTTCAATTAGATTTGAATCCTTTTGGTATTCTTTACAACCCTTCTTCTCTTTCTGCTGTTCTGATTGAAATCTTAAAAAGAAAAGTATATAAGAAGGGTGACTTGTTTTTCCATAATGACCTTTGGCATAGTCCTATGCATCATGGTCTTTTTTCTGGACCTACCTTGGAAAGTACATTGCAGAATATCAATATTCGGCTGTTACAAGTTCATCAGGCTATGCAAAAACTTGACTGGCTGATGTTGACTTTTGGAACTGCTTATGTTTATGAGCAGAAAGAAACGGGAAAGGTAGTGTCTAACTGTCATAAACTGCCTGAGAATAAATTTAATCGTAGGCTTCTGTCTGTTGAAGAAATTGTAGAAGATTATACAGCACTCATCACCGAAATGGCCGCCCGGAATCCGGATCTAAAATGGCTGTTTACAGTCAGCCCGATCCGTCATATACGCGACGGGATGCACGCCAACCAGTTAAGCAAATCGACTCTGCTACTCGCCATCGACCGATTGCAACAACTGTTCCCGGAGCGAGTGTTCTATTTCCCCTCTTATGAAATCATATTGGACGAATTACGTGATTATCGTTTCTATGCCGACGACATGTTGCATCCGTCTCCTCTAGCGATTCGTTACCTGTGGGAACGCTTCTCCGAAACCTTCTTTTCTTCTGAAACAAAGCAGGTTATCGTAGCTGTGCAAGACATCCGCCGGGACTTGGCGCACAAGCCCTTTCATCCCGAGTCAGAGGCGTATCAACGCTTTTTAGGACAAATAGTGTTAAAAATAGAACGACTTATCGGAAAATACCCGTACTTAGATTTTCAAAAAGAAACAGAACTATGTCATATGCGATTGAATCCATAGCCAAAAGTATCGGTGCCCGCCGTGTGGGCAAACATAAAGCGACTATTGATTGGCTGCTAACAGACAGCCGCTCTTTGAGTTTTCCGGAAGAAACTCTTTTTTTTGCTTTAACTACCAAACGAAATAGCGGAGCCCGTTATATCCCTGATTTATATGACCGGGGCGTACGTAATTTTGTAATTACGGAAGAAGACTTTAAAGAAGTTGAGAATGGAGAGTTGAGAGTTGAGAGTTCTATGCAGCATGATGGTGCGCAGCCCACTCTCAATTCTCAACTCTCAACTCTCAACTTCCTCATCGTTCCCAATCCTCTGAAAGCTTTGCAGAAGCTTGCTGAAACACATCGTGATAAATTTAAAATCCCTGTGATTGGTATCACTGGCAGTAATGGAAAAACCATTGTGAAGGAGTGGTTGCACCAGTTGCTTAGCCCGGATCGTTGCATCGTTCGTTCTCCACGCAGTTATAATTCGCAGATCGGAGTCCCACTTTCTGTGTGGCAACTTTCTGAAGAAGCCGAACTGGGTATTTTCGAAGCCGGCATTTCCGAGATGGGGGAGATGGGAGCTTTGAAACGAATGATTAAGCCTACTATTGGTATTCTGACCAATATCGGTGGTGCCCATCAGGAAAACTTCTTCTCCTTGCAGGAGAAATGCATGGAAAAGCTAACGCTTTTCAAAGACTGTGATGTCGTGATTTACAACGGTGATAACGAGTTAATCAGCAATTGTGTCGCAAAATCAATGCTGACGGCACGTGAGATTGCCTGGAGCCGTACCGACATTGAACGCCCGTTGTATATCAGCCGTGTGACCAAGAAAGAAGATCATACCGTTATATCCTATCGTTATCTGGAGATGGATAATACTTTCTGTATTCCTTTCATCGATGACGCTTCCATTGAAAATGCACTGAATTGTCTGGCAGCTTGTCTTTACCTGATGACACCTGCCGACCAGATAACCGAGCGGATGGCCCGTCTCGAACCGATTGCCATGCGTCTGGAGGTGAAAGAAGGAAAGAATAACTGTGTACTGATTAATGATAGCTATAATTCAGACCTGGCATCATTGGATATTGCTCTCGATTTCCTTGTACGCCGCTCGGAAAAGAAAGGCTTGAAACGGACGCTTATCCTGTCGGATATACTGGAAACCGGACAAAGTACCGCTACGCTTTATCGGCGTGTGGCACAATTGGTACAGAGTAAAGGTATTAATAAACTGATTGGAGTAGGGCAGGAGATATCTTCTTGTTCCGCCCGTTTTGATGATGATCTCGAACGCTATTTCTTTCCTAACACAGAAGCACTCCTTGCATCCAATATACTCAAATCGCTTCATTCGGAAGTGATTCTGGTGAAAGGTTCCCGCGTGTTCAACTTTGATCTGGTATCCGAAGCCCTCGAATTGAAGGTGCATGAAACCATTCTTGAAGTAAATCTCGGGGCGATGGTAGCCAACTTGAACCATTACCGTTCTATGCTTCGCCATCCGGAAACAAAGATGATCTGTATGGTGAAAGCATCAGCTTACGGAGCCGGTTCGTATGAAATTGCCAAGAGTTTACAGGAACACCATGTCGATTATCTGGCTGTAGCCGTTGCTGACGAAGGTTCCGAACTCCGCAAGGCAGGCATTACCGCCTCTATTATCATTATGGACCCGGAACTTACCGCATTCAAAACCATGTTTGATTATAAACTGGAACCGGAAGTCTATAATTTCCATTTGCTCGACGCACTCATCAAAGCTGCGGAGAAAGAAGGAATCACCAACTTCCCCATTCATGTGAAACTTGATACAGGTATGCACCGTTTGGGTTTTGCGGTGGAGGATATTCCATTGCTCATCCGTCGACTGAAGAATCAGAGTGCGGTGATTCCCCGTTCGGTATTCTCTCATTTTGTAGGAAGTGATTCGTCACAGTTCGACGCTTTCACCCGCGGACAGATTGAATTGTTTGAGAAAGGTTCGCAAGAATTACAGGCCGCCTTCTCTCATAAGATTCTCCGTCATATCTGTAATACGGCAGGAATCGAGCGTTTCCCCGAAGCACAGTACGATATGGTACGCTTGGGAATCGGACTTTATGGAGTCAGCCCGATAGACAATTCGATAATACATAATGTAAGTACGCTCAAGACCACCATCCTTCAGATCCGGGATGTTCCTCAAGAAGATACGGTAGGATATAGCCGGATGGGGCATTTGGTACGCCCTTCCCGCATTGCAGCTATTCCTATTGGTTATGCGGATGGACTGAACCGCCACTTGGGACGCGGCAACGCCTATTGCCTGGTGAACGGAAAGAAAGCTCCTTATGTGGGGAATATCTGTATGGACGTTTGCATGATCGATGTGACGGATATTGATTGTCGGGAAGGCGATCAGGCTATCATCTTCGGTGATGATCTGCCGATTACGGTGTTGTCCGATAAGCTGGAAACGATCCCTTATGAAGTGTTGACAAGTATATCGACACGGGTGAAACGGGTATATTATCAGGACTAATTTTAATGAAGAATGATGAATGAAGAATGGCTACGCGATTATGATGAATCACTCACATCGCGAATTTTTCATTCTTCATTCTTCATTCTTCATTAAAATAATTATCTTTGCATCAGCTATTAAAAACCTCTTATATCAAATAAACTTATGACAAACTTATTATTGTTAGGCTTTTTGCCCAGTGGTTCCGAATGGATTATTATCGCTTTGGTTATCCTTCTTCTTTTTGGTGGAAAGAAAATTCCTGAACTGATGCGCGGATTAGGCAAAGGCGTAAAGAGCTTCAAAGACGGTGTGAACGAAGCGAAAGATGAAATAAACAAGGCAAAAGACGAGTTGGACAAACCTGTAGATCCTTCTAAGAACTAAAAGAGCACAACATACGGATGGCAGAAATGACCTTTTGGGATCATTTGGACGAACTGCGTAAAGTACTTTTTCGAGTAGTTGGAGTTTGGTTTGTATTGGCAATAGGCTATTTTATTGCTATGCCCTACCTCTTCGACCATGTGATACTTGCGCCTTGCCACAATGATTTCATATTCTACGATTTATTACGGCATATCGGTAAAACATTTGATTTGACCGATGACTTCTTCACGCAACAATTTTATGTGAAGCTGGTCAATATCAACTTGGCTGCTCCTTTCTTTATTCACATGTCGACAGCATTCTGGATGTCGGTGGTGACGGCTATGCCTTATATCTTTTTTGAAATATGGCGTTTCATCAATCCCGCCCTTTATCCGAATGAGAGAAAGGGCGTGCGTAAAGCATTGACTATCGGAACACTGATGTTCTTCATCGGTGTACTGTTGGGCTACTTTATGGTTTATCCGTTGACTCTCCGTTTCCTTTCTACTTATCAGTTGAGTTCGGAAGTGGAGAATATCCTGTCGCTCAATTCTTATATCGACAATTTTATGATGCTGATTCTCTGCATGGGATTGGCTTTTGAACTTCCATTGGTTACATGGTTGCTTTCTTTAATGGGAGTGGTCAACAAGTCCTTCCTGCGGAAATACCGCCGTCATGCGGTTGTCGTCATAGTGATAGCTGCTGCTATTATTACTCCGACGGGAGACCCGTTCACCTTGAGTGTTGTTGCTATTCCGCTTTATCTGTTGTACGAGATGAGTATTTTGATGATAAAGGACAAGAAGAAAACAGAAGAGGAAGTTGAAGATGAAGCTGGAGATGAAGTTGCCCTGTCCGAAGAGTGAAGCGATAGAATCTTATGAAATCCTTTTAGCAGTTTGCCGGACGGAAGATGCTTATCTTGCCGTAGGATATAAGCAAATGCGCGACTTGCTGGAGCGTATTTGTCGCGCGCAAATGCAAAACGAAAGCTTACAGATGACCGACCTTTCCGCACGAATCAGTTTCGTGGCGGCTAAGGTCGGTCTTTCTGTTGCAGAGCAGAACCGGCTGCATACTTTCCGGCTCACTTCGAATGCTATCTTGAACCGCCAGCAGGAGCCCAACCGGGAACAACTCTTGCGCGATGCGAAAACATTAGCTTTTTTTATTCGTAAACTCCTGGAAGAGGATATTCCCTTGGAACTATACCGGCTACTTCCGCGTGCGGATGCTACCTACCTGGTTGCGCCTCCTGCCCGCGAACGAGTGCAGCGAATGCGTGTCTGCTTCCAGTATGCCGACGAGCAATATTTGTATGTGACTCCCTTGGACGAAGTCTCGGAGAAACCATATTTAGTTCGTTATAATATCCCTCAAATCAATGAAGAGTTTGCAGAAACGTGCAAACTGCTTTGGCGTCATGCCCAGGTCAATTTATTGGATGTTGCAGTGGATGAGGCGGGAATCCTGACTCCTTCTTTCATTGTACTCGAACCGGATTATTTACTTGACATCAGTTCTTTGGCAGAGTGTTTCCGTGATTACGGGCATCATCCGGCCAATTATTTTCTTTCCCGTCTTCAACCGATCGAAAATGCCCGGCCTCTGTTGCTGGGAAATATAGCCAATCTTTTCCTGGACGAATGGATTTATGCGAAGAGTGAAGACATAGATTATCGTACCTGTATGCAGAAAGCCTTCCGGCGTTATCCTATTGAGCTGGCTGCCTGTTCCGATTTGCGCGACAAAGAGAAAGAACGCCAATTCTTTGAGGACTGCAAACTGCACTTCGATCATATTCGTGAAACGGTCAATGATACCTTTCATGCAGCCGGTTATGAACTGGACAAGACGGATGCCGTGCTCGAACCTTCTTATATCTGTGAAGCACTCGGACTTCAGGGACGTCTCGACTATATGCAGCGGGACATGTCTTCTTTCATAGAAATGAAATCCGGCAAGGCGGATGAATACGCTATTCGGGGCAAGGTAGAGCCGAAGGAGAATAATAAAGTACAGATGTTACTTTATCAAGCAGTCTTGCAATATTCGATGGGAATGGATCACCGGAAAGTGAAAGCCTATTTGCTTTATACCCGTTATCCGCTTCTTTATCCCTCCCGTCCTTCGTGGGCGATGGTGCGTCGGGTGATTGATTTGCGTAACCGCATTGTGGCCGATGAATATGGCGTCCAATTACGCAACAGTCTGGAATATACGGCACAAAAACTGGAAGAAATCAATGCCTCCACCTTGAATGAAAGAGGATTGAAAGGACGTTTTTGGGAAACATATCTGCGTCCCTCTATTGATAACTTTCAATCGAAACTGAAAGCTCTTTCTCCACTGGAAAAGAATTACTTCTATGCGGTGTACAACTTCATTACAAAGGAACTTTATACCTCAAAATCCGGTGATGTGGATTATGAAGGACGTACTGGGGCAGCTTCTTTATGGCTTTCTACATTAGCGGAGAAATGCGAGGCCGGAGAAATCATTTATGATTTGAAAATAAAGGAGAATCATGCTGCCGATGAACATAAAGCCGGACTTACTTTTTCTTTCTTTAAAAAGGAAAAAGCTGGGAAAACTTTGTTGAATGAAGCTGCCGTAAATGGCATTACCGGAGATAAAGCTATTGGAAATGATATTACCGGAAATGAAGCCTCTGCAAGTAAGACTGTCAGAAGTGAAGCTCTTGAAACAGAGACTTCTCTTCCTAATTTCCGTCAAGGCGACGCCATTATCCTTTATGAACGTAACCGCGATACAGATAACGTCACCAATAAAATGGTTTTCAAGGGCAATATTGAATATTTGACAGAAAACGAAATAAGTATCCGCTTACGTGCTACCCAGCAGAATCCATCCGTACTTCCTGCCGAAAGCCTTTATGCGATAGAACATGATACAATGGATACAACATTCCGCTCGATGTATCAGGGGTTATATATTTATCTTTCTGCAAGGAAGGAGCGGCGTGACTTATTGTTGTCACAGCGTCCTCCTCGGTTTGATGAATCATTGGATTCCATGATTTCCCGTTCGGAAGACGATTTTACGCGAATCGCCTTGAAAGCAAAAGCCGCACAGGATTATTTCCTTCTTATCGGGCCTCCGGGAACAGGCAAAACTTCATGTGCCCTGAAGAAAATGGTAGAGACTTTTCATGCAGATAAAGATGCGCAGATTCTTTTGCTTTCATACACCAACCGGGCTGTCGATGAGATATGCAAGTCGCTGGCTTCCATTGCTCCGGCTGTTGATTTTATACGTGTGGGAAGTGAATTATCATGTGATGAAGCCTACCGCGGGCATCTGATTGAAAATGAATTATCCTCTTGTAACCGTCGTTCGGAAGTGTACGAACGCATCCGGAATTGTCGGATTATTGTGGGAACGGTAGCGGCTATTTCCGGCAAACCGGAACTGTTTCGTTTGAAGCATTTTGATGTAGCCATTATTGATGAGGCTACCCAAATATTGGAACCGCAGTTGTTAGGCATCCTCTGTGCACGTGGAGAAGACGGAAAAGATGCAATAGATAAGTTTGTGTTGATCGGAGATCATAAGCAACTGCCTGCTGTGGTACAGCAAAATACGGAGCAATCGGCTATTTATGATGAATCTTTACTGTCTATCGGGTTGACCAATTTGAAAGATTCCTTGTTTGAACGCCTCTACCGGAACTGTACTGCAACGGTTCATCGTTCCTACGATATGCTATGCCGTCAAGGGCGAATGCATCCGGAAGTTGCTTTGTTTGCTAATCGTGCCTTTTATGGAGGGCGTCTGATCCCTGTCGGCCTACCTCACCAAATAGAATCATCCGATACCATCTGTCGTTTGGCTTTTTATCCCTCTGTGCCGGAGAAGGCCGGAGCGTCTGCAAAGATCAACTATTCGGAAGCACGTATTGTTGCCGACTTAGCTGTTCGCATTTATGAAGATCATCAGGCAGATTTTGACGAATCCCGTACTTTAGGGATCATTACCCCTTACCGGAGTCAGATAGCATTGATAAAAAAAGAAATAGAATCATTAGGTATTCCAGCTCTGAACCGAATCCTGGTTGACACAGTAGAACGGTTCCAGGGAAGCGAGCGTGATGTAATAATCTATTCCTTCTGTGTCAACTACCCTTACCAACTAAAATTTCTATCCAATCTGACGGAAGAAGAGGGTGTTTTGATCGACCGGAAACTGAATGTTGCCTTGACCCGTGCAAGAAAACAGATGTTCATTACAGGAGTTCCCGAACTACTCGAACGCAATCCACTCTATAAAAGTTTATTAAAATTAATAGAAAGCTTCTGAAAAATTGCATCATTTTGCAGATGTTAGTTTTTATTCTCTCTTTATGCAATTCATTAACACCTCTATGTTGAACAAACGCCTATATTTGCAACACGTTTTTTTCATAGAGATTTAGATTTAAGGTTAGAAGAATTGTGGAAGTCGTGAGACTTCCCTTTTTTTCATCTTAACGTTTACTATACTTCATTATAGGAATGCAAAAACACTGTTTCTAGTGTTTCGGTTAAAAATTTTGCAGGAGGATGATGCAGGATAAGTAAACCTAAAAAGCCTTCTTCGTGAGAAGAGGCTTTTTTATTTTTTCATTTTTCATTTTTTTGAATAATTGGTTAAAACAAAAGAGTAACTCGGCGACGAGTTACTCTTTTGTTTTTAACGATTCTATCTGTTCGAATAGATTTACTCCAATACGATAGGTTTGTATTTCGGAACTAATGCCTTCATGATAACCCAACCCAACAGATAAGCTACTGCACATACGCAGAAGATAACGAAATATCCGGCTGGTTTACCTTCGAATCCCATGAATGTCATGGCTGGGTGTACGAATTGTGCTCCTTGTTCGAGTAATTCTTTTGTCATTTCCACCTCTTTGCCGTCGATCATCGTTGTTCCGGAAGCATATACGAACAAGTTACCTGCCACTTTCTGAAGAATCATAGAGCCTACACCTCCTGCCATACCACCTATACCGGTGATACTTGCAATAGCTGTTCTTGGGAACATATCGCCTACGGTAGAGAATATATTGGCCGACCAAGATTGATGAGCAGCTCCACCAATACCGATTAAGATAACCGGGAACCATGGAGAAACAGTACCTAACGGTTGTGCTAACAGTACAACCAGCGGGAAGAAGGCGAAGATTAGCATCGCTTTCATACGGGCTGCATACGGATTCATACCTGTTCTGTTGATGAAGATAGTAGGTAGTTTACCACCATAGATAGATAACATAGTCACTGCATAAAGCGTAAAGATCAACGCCATACCTAGTGGGTCGGAGGTTTTAATACCGAATTGTGTATTCAGATAAGACGGAGTCCAGAAAAGGAAGAACCACCATACGCCGTCAGTCATGAACTTACCGAAGACAAAGGCCCATGTTTGTTTGTAGCTGAAACATTGCCAGAACTTCATTCTCTTTTCATCTTTTTCATCTGTCATTGGAGCACTGCCTGCTTCGCGATTATCTTGCTCGATGTAGTCAAGCTCTGCCTGATTGACATGTTTGCTTTTCGACGGGGCATCATACATAAACACCCAGAATCCCATCCAGATAAAGCCAAGTCCACCAATTACGATAAATGCCATTTCCCAACCGAACATTTTTGCCAGGATAGGAATGGTAAGAGGAGCGATCAATGCTCCGATAGATGCACCGGCATTAAAGATAGAAGTAGCATAAGCACGGTCTTTTTTAGGGAAGTACTCTGCAGTTACTTTAATAGCAGCAGGGAAGTTACCGGCTTCTCCTAAAGCGAGGATACAGCGGGCGGCGAGGAAGCAGTACATACTGACCGTAGCAATAGTCACTACCACATCTCCTGTGGCACCTGCCAGTTCTGCTGCGCTATGAAGCCCAACTTGTGCTTCTGTAACAATACCACAAACGGCATGAAGACAAGCACCTGCCGACCAGACACCGATAGCCCATAGAAAACCTTTTTTAGTTCCCATCCAGTCGACAAAACGACCGGCAAACAGCATACATATAGCGTATACAATGGAGAAAACAGAAGTAATAGTACCGTAGTGAGATTCGTCCCAGTGGAATTCCGGTTTGATAAATTCATCCCACGTCAATGAGAGAACCTGACGGTCGAGATAGTTAACTGTAGTAGCAAAAAATAGCATAGCACAGATGGTCCATCTGTAGTTTGTCATCTTTTCGCCTGTTTTTTGAAATGCATTCATGATAATGGATTTAAATAGATTTTGTTTCGTTGACAAAGGTCGGTATTTCGACTGAATTTTATTTGTAAAAATTGGTCAAAATCATGTATTATTCGTTGCATTATATATGCTATTTGTTTCAAAGGATATAAAAATGTCTCATAGCATTATCATTTGCAACGTTGGGGGTAATACAGAAAGAAGATAAACGAGTTTGTGAATCAAGAGCAAATGAGTCTAATCTTTTAGACGCAGATGACGCGGATAATGCGGATACTTATTTTTTGATCCGTGCTATCCGCGTTATCTGCGTCTGAAAAATTATATGTCATACAGGAATACGCAACGGTTAGCGCATTTCTGTATATTTGATCTTGTCCATGTCTCCGTAATCGAGGTTTTCACCTGCCATACCCCAGATAAACATGTAGTTGCTTGTTCCGGCAGCAGCGTGGATAGACCATTCCGGTGACATGATAGCTTGTTCGTTCTGCATCCATACGACGCGTTCTTCTTGAGGTTCGCCCATGAAGTGGCAGATAGCATTTCCTTCCGGTACATTGAAGTAGAAGTATGCTTCTACACGACGAGAGTGAGTGTGTGCCGGCATGGTGTTCCATACGCTACCCGGTTTCAGTTCAGTCAATCCCATCTGCAATTGGCAAGGACCTTCCTCAAGTACGTTGTTAACAATCAACTGGTTGATAACGCGGTCGTTGCTTTCTTCCAGCTTTCCGGCAGCAAATGAGTTTGCTTTCAGAGAACCTTTACGTCCGTCGATAGTAATCAATTGAGTCTTGTATTCCTTGTGGGCAGTAGCCGAGTTGATGTAGAATTTGGCAGGATTGCTGGAATCTTTGCTCTTGAAAGTCACTTTCTGCTTGCCTCTACCTACGTACAGAGCATCTTTAAATTTCAGCGTATATTCTTTACCGTCTACGGTTACGATACCTTCGCCACCAATGTTGATGACACCCAGTTCGCGGCGTTCGAGGAAGAATTTAGATTTCAATGGGTCGATTGTTTCAAGTACCAATTCTTTTGTCGCAGGTACTGCGCCACCGAAGATCAGACGGTCGTACATAGAATAAGTAACGTTGATTTCGTTCGGAACCATTACTTTTTCCATCAGGAAGCTACTGCGCAAGCGGTTAGTATCATACGTTTTCACGTCTTGCGGGCTGCAAGCCACTTGCATCTTGTAATTCACCTGGGCGGAGGCAGACATTGCTGCGATACCCAACATCATTGCAATTGCTAATTTTTTCATCTTTCGAGTTTTTTATTGAGTTATATATTATATACTACTTATTATTATCAGTTAAAGGCTTTTCTACTTATTCCTTATTACTGTTCAATGTGTTCTTTGCGTCGTTTCTAGTCATGCGGATACGGTTGTAGATAGCCATTCCGAGTGCCAGTGCCACGAGGATGGCAGGGCCGATAATCTTCAGACTGTAAGTAAGGTGGAAGATACCCCAGCAGAAGAGACTGGAAGCAAAGTCAAGTGCGCCGCCTTCAAAACCGGCGGGGATGTTTACTGTCGGGTCACCTGTTGCTTCGTATACATCTTTAGCAGCCAGTGTGAAGAAGCCTGCCAGTCCTGTTACGAAATACAGACCTACAATCAATGCTACCAGGCCGATAATAAATGATTTCACTACGTTACCTTTTGTAATAGGCAGAATCATCGGGAACAGGTAGAACATACCTGCCAGAGAAGCCAGCGGTAAGAAACGGTTGCCCGGAAGGATAACAGCCAGGAAGATAGTGACAGGGATCAACAGCAGAGATACCACCAGGGTAGTCGGGTGACCGATAACCAGTGCAGGGCTCATACCGATGCTCAAACCGGTGTTATTCTTATATTTCTTAGCAATCAGTTCGCGGGTAGCGTCAGAGATCGGTTTCAAACCTTCGATAAAGAGGCTGGTGATACGTGGAATCAATTCCATCACCGCACCCATCTTGATACCCAGTCCTAAAATGCCCGGAATATTATCCAATACTTCTTTCCAGCTGGCACAACCCAATGCGCCGATACCGCAACCGATTACGATACCCAAGAACAGCGGTTCACCCATCAATCCGAATTTCTTTTTCATACCTTCAGAATCGATATTCAGCTTGTCGAATCCCGGAATTTTATCCAATAGTTTATTGATTACAATAGCAAACGGAACGAAACTTTGGCAGAACGGTTGAGGAATAGAGATACCGTCCATTTTATCATAGAACTTCTGGAAAGCAGGAGCAGTCATATCAGCCATTACCAGTGTAATGATGTAACAGATGATGGCAGCGAAGAATCCCCAATAGATATTGTCGGAAGCGAAGTAGACGATAGCACCGATAAATGCGAAGTGCCAATAGTTCCAAAGGTCGATATTAACGGTACGGGTTGTTTTGGTAAGCAACATTAATAAATTGACTCCCAAGCAAACAGGGATGATGAAAGCACCGACTGAAGTGTTGTAAGCTACCGCCGCAGCAGAAGGCCAACCCATGTCGAAAATTCCCAATTCCAATCCGTAGATTTCAACCATTTTACTTAATGCCGGACCCAGACTGCTGGTGAGCAATGCCGTCACTACTGATAAACCAACGAAACCGACACCAACCAACAAACCGCTCTTCAGCGCTTTGGGAAGTTTAATACCGATACATACTCCTAAAATCGTGAAAATGATTGGCATCATTACTGCCGCTCCAAGACCGATAATGTACTTAAATACTTCTTCCATTCTGTTCTATTTTTTCTCTGTTTTAATGATAAATTACCTGTGTTTCCCCAGAGGGTATTAGTTGTAAACCGTGCCAAAAGTAAGACCTTTTTTGCTTTCTTCCAAAACGAAACTCTTAATTTATGAGATATTGCATCAAAAATGGACATTTTTGACGTTTGCGTGCACAAAATTAGTCGTTTCCGTGCACGAAAAACAAAAAATGCACCTACTTGACTAAAAAATCCCACTGGGTTTGGAGGAAAAACACTACTTTCGTACCGTGAAAAAAGACTATGTTGAATCCTTAAAATAACAAACCATGAGACGAACTCCTTTTTATAATTTTTTTATAGTGGCTTTATTGGTTACAATGACCGCTTCCGTATCGGCACAACAGGTAGATAGCAAGCTTCCCTGGTCTGTGCGACTGACTGAATCGGAAATGATCCGTTACCCCGAATCCTGGCAGCTCGACTTTCAGCCGAAACTGAAGTGGGATTATTGCCACGGACTTGAACTGGGAGCCATGCTCGATGTGTACGACGCTTATGGCGACAAGAAAATTCGTGATTACGCCATCGCGTATGCGGATACAATGGTGCACGAGGACGGAAGCATTACCGCTTATAAATTAACCGATTACAGTCTCGACCGTATCAACTCCGGAAAAATCCTTTTCCGTATCTATGAGCAGACCAAGAATCCTAAATATAAGAAAGCGCTCGACCTGCTTTATAGCCAGTTTGAAGGACAACCGCGTAATGAGGACGGTGGTTTTTGGCATAAAAAGATTTATCCCCACCAAATGTGGCTGGACGGAATTTACATGGGAGCTCCTTTCTACGCGGAATATGCATTCCGTAATAATCTTCCGCAGGACTATGCAGATGTAATCAACCAGTTTGTCACTTGTGCCCGTCATACGTACGATCCTAAAAATGGTCTTTATCGTCATGCGTGCGATGTAAGCCGCACCGAACGTTGGGCGGACCCGGTGACCGGACAGTCGAAACATACGTGGGGACGTGCAATGGGATGGTATGCGATGGCATTGGTGGATGTGCTCGAATTTATTCCGCAGCATGAAGCCGGAAGAGATTCCCTGCTTGATATATTGAATAATGTAGCTGTGCAGGTGAAGAAACTTCAGGATCCGAAGACCGGAGGATGGTATCAGGTGATGGACCGGAGTGGTGATAAGGGTAATTACGTAGAATCTTCCTGTTCCGCTATGTTTATTTATTCGCTCTTTAAGGCTGTTCGTCTGGGATATATTGATAAGTCTTATCTGGATGTGGCATTGAAAGGCTACAAAGGATTCCTGGATAATTTTATCGAAGTGGACAAGAACGGATTGGTAACCATCACCAAGGCTTGTGCAGTGGCAGGATTGGGAGGAAAGGTCTATCGTTCCGGCGATTATGACTATTATATTAATGAAACTATCCGCAATAACGATCCTAAAGCCGTAGGACCTTTTATTATGGCTAGCTTGGAATACGAACGTTTACAAAAGTAATTTCCGACAATGAAAAGGACTATTTTTAAAGGAATGATGTGTTTGCTTCTACTGGGTGTGGGAGCAACATCTGTTTATGCACAACAACAGCAACGCAAAGACACATTAGTCGTGGCACGCGACGGGACAGGGGAGTATCGTAACATTCAGGAAGCCGTGGAAGCTGTCCGCGCTTTTATGGATTATACGGTGACGATCTATATCAAGAACGGTATATACAAAGAAAAACTGGTCATTCCTTCCTGGGTAAAGAATGTGCAATTAGTGGGCGAAAGCGCAGAAAAAACGATTATCACTTATGATGACCATGCCAATATCAATAAGATGGGTACTTTCCGCACCTATACGGTAAAAGTGGAGGGAAATGACATCACTTTCAAAGACCTGACGATTGAAAATAATGCGGCTCCACTGGGGCAAGCGGTAGCTCTTCACACCGAAGGTGACAGACTGATGTTTGTCAACTGTCGTTTCCTGGGAAATCAGGATACTATTTATACAGGAACCGAAGGAGCGCGTCTCTTATTCACAAATTGCTATATTGAAGGAACTACCGATTTTATTTTTGGTCCTTCCACCGCTTTATTCGAATATTGTGAACTGCATAGTAAACGTGATTCGTATATCACTGCAGCTTCCACTCCTCAAAGTGAAGAATTCGGTTATGTATTTAAAAACTGTAAGCTGACGGCCGCTCCGGGAGTGAAAAAAGTATATTTGGGTCGTCCGTGGCGTCCTTATGCGGCAACGGTCTTTATCAATTGTGAGTTTGGTAATCATATCCGTCCCGAAGGATGGCACAATTGGAAGAATCCGGAGAACGAAAAGACAGCCCGTTATGCCGAATTCGGAAATACGGGTGCGGGCGCAGATACTTCCGGGCGTGTGGCATGGGCTAAACAGTTGACAAATAAGGAGGCAATGAAGTATACTCCGCAAAATATCTTTAAGGAAAGCAGTAATTGGTATCCCTATAAATAAAAATACGTAGGTTTTCCGACTGTTTATGCAGCTTGAAATTTTTGTTTCCGGGCTTGGCTCTTTGCTTTCCCTAGCTTAAAACTCCTGTTCCAAGGCAGGAAACTGCAGTTTCCCTATGTGGGAACTGTCGTTTCTCTACGTGGAAACTAGCGTTTCTTCCCGGGGAAACTGTAGTTCCTATGCGTGGAAACTGAATTTGCCTGCGTGCAAAACAGGATTATATAAGGTGTTGCAGATAAACATCTGCAACGGTATCTGCAACAGTATCTGCAACGCTGCAATCAGTTGATTGCAAGTAAGATACAAGCAAAACGTTGCAGGTGGCAGATAAAAACAAAAAATAAAACTCGTAGGAGGGGATGAAGAATATGAAAACACTTAGGGTTAAAATGGTAGGGCTACTTGCAACGGCTCTTATTCTTTTTTCTGCATTTCGTGCAGACAAACCGGTCATCACTATCTTTATGATAGGTGATTCGACAATGGCTAACAAGAAAATAGACGGAGGAAATCCCGAACGTGGTTGGGGAATGGTACTTCCCGGATTCTTCTCCGAAGACATACGGATAGACAATCATGCCGCCAACGGTCGAAGTTCCAAGAGCTTCATTAGCGAAGGACGCTGGGAAAAAGTAATTTCTAAAGTGAAAAAAGGAGATTATGTCTTTATCCAGTTCGGCCATAATGATGAGAAAGCAGACTCTACCCGTCACACCGATCCGGGTAGTACTTTTGATGAAAATCTTCGTCGGTATGTGAATGAAACCCGCGCCAAAGGTGGAATTCCGGTGTTGTTCAACTCTATCGTCCGTCGAAACTTCGTACAGCCGAAGGATGCTGCCATCGCAAAAGATGTCCGCCGCACACCGGGGGAAAAGGAACAACCGAAAGAAGGAACCGTTTTGTTCGATACGCATGGTGCCTATCTGGATGCTCCCCGTAATGTGGCAAAGGAACTGGGAGTGACTTTCATCGACATGAACAAAGTCACCCACGACCTGGTGCAGGGACTTGGACCAGTAGAATCAAAGAAACTATTCATGTTTGTCGAACCCAATCAGGTGCCGGCTTTCCCGAAAGGTCGTGAAGACAATACTCACTTAAACGTATACGGAGCACGAACAATTGCCGGACTGGCAGTGGATGCTATCGGCAAGAAAATTCCGGAACTGGCGAAATATATCCGTCAATTCGATTATGTAGTGGCCCAAGACGGTAGCGGTGATTTCTTTACCGTGCAGGAAGCTATCAATGCTGTTCCCGATTTTCGCAAAGACGTCCGTACCACTATCCTGATTCGTAAAGGAACTTATAAAGAGAAGCTCATCATTCCTGAATCCAAGATTAATATCTCTTTGATTGGAGAAGACGGTGCGATACTGACTTATGACGGTTTTGCAAACAAGAAAAATGTATTCGGCGAGAACATGGGAACTTCCGGTTCGTCCAGCTGTTACATCTATGCCCCCGATTTTTATGCGGAGAATATCACATTCGAGAACTCATCAGGTCCTGTAGGACAGGCAGTTGCCTGTTTCGTATCTGCCGATCGTGTCTATTTTAAGAACTGTCGTTTCCTCGGCTTCCAGGATACCCTCTATACATACAGCAAGCAAAGCCGCCAATATTATGAAGACTGCTACATCGAAGGAACGGTAGATTTTATCTTCGGTTGGTCTACGGCTGTTTTCAACCGTTGCCACATTCATAGCAAACGGGATGGTTATGTCACCGCTCCCTCTACCGATAAAGGGAAAAAATATGGCTATGTATTCTATGATTGCAAACTGACTGCGGAACCGGAAGCCACAAAAGTGTATCTGTCCCGTCCCTGGCGTCCGTATGCACAAGCTGTATTCATCCGTTGCGAACTGGGGAAACACATTCTTCCCGTTGGCTGGAACAACTGGGGCAAGAAGGAAAACGAGAAAACTGTCTTTTATGCCGAATATGAAAGTCGGGGCGAAGGAGCCCATCCGAAAGCGCGCGCTGCTTTCTCCCAACAATTGAAGAATCTGAAAGGATATGAGATAAATGCAGTTTTGGCAGGAGAAGACGGATGGAATCCGATAGAGAACGGAAATAAACTGATAACGGTAAAGCGTTAGGCCCGATTCTGTTAAATAGCCGCTAAAGATTGCATGATACTACAAGTATTTTTCTATCTTTACGCCACAGAACCGAGTGATATGATGAAGAAAACCTTAATTTCAGTAATTCTTTTGTTAGCTATTGCGTCCTCAACATACGCGCAACAGCACTGTTTTTTCACCCACTATTCTACTGAAGATGGATTATCCCAAAATACGGTGATGAACATCTTGCAGGATCACAAAGACAACCTTTGGTTTGCCACCTGGGATGGTATCAACCGTTTCAACGGTTATACTTTCAAAACATACAAGGCCCGTCAGGGAAACTACATCAGTCTGACCAATAACCGCGTAGACCGTATGTATGAAGATCGTTACGGCTTTCTGTGGTTGCTGACTTATGACAACCGTGTCCATCGTTTCGACCCGAAGACAGAGACGTTCGAGCAAGTGCCTGCTGCCGGAGAAGAGGGGAGTGCTTTCAATGTGCATACCATTGAAGTGATGCCGAACGGAACCGTCTGGCTGCTAACGGAAAACGATGGAGCTATCCGCATCCTGACGCATCCGGATGAGAATAATCGCTTGACATGGGATATTTATTCTAGCAAGACAGAACTGTTTCCTTCTTTACATGTATTCAAAGTTCATCAGGATAAAGCCGGCAATGACTGGTTGTTGACGGATAATGGCCTCGGTATGATCCATCCCGGAAAGAAAGAGCCGGATTCTTATTTTACGGAGACAAAAGGAAAGTTTGGCGGAATGAATCAGGCTTTCTATGCTGTGCAGGAACGCGATAAAGATATTTGCTTCGCCTCGGATCATGGACGCATCTGGTCTTATCAGAAAGAAAGCGGAGAGTTTACGTTGATCGAGCTTCCCACAAAAGGACAGATCACCTCCATTCATCCCATTGCACCGGACGTATCCGTTATTACTACCGATTCGGATGGCTTCTTTACTTACAACCTGCGAACAAAAACAAACGTACATTACTCGTTCCTGACTTGTAAGGCGTTACCCGCAAAGCCGATCCTTTCTGCTTATGTAGACCGTTCTTCGGAAGTGTGGTTCGAACAGGAAGAACCGGGTGTTGTAGCTCATTTTAATCCCTCGACCGGAGTGGTGACCCGCGAACAAATTCCTATAGAATACAGCAATCCCGAACGTTCCCGTCCGGCTTTTCATATCCATGAAGACGTAAACGGTTATCTTTGGGTACATCCTTACGGAGGAGGTTTCTCTTACTTCGATCCTCAAAAAAAATGCTTGGTTCCTTTCTATAACGGACTGGGTAGCCGTGACTGGCGTTTTTCCAATAAGATTCATTCGGCCTTTTCCGACAAACAAGGTAATCTGTGGCTTTGTACCCACTCTAAAGGATTGGAGAAAGTGACTTATCGAAATGTACCCTTTGCGATGATGACCCCTATGCCTCATGAACACGAATCGTTGCACAATGAGGTGCGTGCCCTGTGTGAAGACAAACTGGGTAATTTGTGGGTTGGCTTGAAAGACGGTATACTTCGTATGTATGATGCCGGCAAAACTTATAAAGGATACCTCACCGAAAGCGGCACGATCTCTACCACCGGTACTCCCATGTTGGGAACCGTTTATTTTGTTATTCAGGATTCAAAAGGAATCATCTGGATTGCGACAAAAGGAGACGGCCTTGTTCGTGCCGAGCCGACTTCTTCCAACGGAATGTCTTATAAGCTGACCCGTTATCTTCATCGTGAAGATGATATGTACAGTTTGAGCGATAATAATGTATATTGCGTCTATGAAGATCATTATGGTCGTATCTGGCTGGCAACTTTTGCCGGAGGTATCAATTATATCACGGAGAATGAAGCTGGAAAGACATTGTTTATCAATCACCGGAACAATCTGAAAGGTTATCCCATCGATCCTTGTTACAAAGCTCGTTTCATCACTTCCGATAACAACGGACGCTTGTGGGTAGGAACAACTACGGGTGCCGTTGCTTTTGATGAGAATTTTAAGAAACCGGAGGATGTGAAGTTCTATCATTTCTCCCGTATGCCGAATGATACGCAAAGTTTGAGTAATAATGATGTCCATTGGATTATCTCCACCAAGAAAAAGGAACTTTACCTGGCTACTTTCGGCGGCGGACTCAACAAACTGGTATCTATCAGTAAGGACGGTCACGGAGAATTCAAATCATATTCCGTATTGGATGGTCTTCCTTCCGATGTCCTGCTTTCCATCCGTGAAGATAGTAAGCAGAATCTATGGATTAGTACAGAGAATGGAATTTGTAAGTTCATCCCCTCTGAAGAACGTTTTGAAAGTTATGACGAACGTAGTATCACTTTCCCTGTACGTTTTAGTGAAGCCGCTTCGGCATTAACTGCTAAAGGAAGTATGCTTTTCGGTGCTAGCGGCGGAGTCTTTATATTTAATCCTGACTCTATTCGTAAGAGCAGCTATATCCCGCCTATTGTATTCTCCAAACTGACAGTGGCCAATGAGGACATTACCCCCGGAAGTAACTCATTGTTGAAAGTGGATATTGACGACGCTGATAAATTGGTACTTTCGCATAAAGAGAATATTTTTTCCGTTCATTTCGCGGCACTCGATTATACCAATCCGCAAAATATACAGTATGCTTATATTCTCGACGGATTTGAAAAACAGTGGACCTTTGCCGACAAACAGCGTAGCGTGACTTATACGAATCTTCCGAAAGGAGAGTATGTGCTCCGCGTCCGTTCTACCAATAGCGATGGTGTATGGGTGGATAACGAACGTATCTTGGATATTGTCATTCTGCCTTCTTTCTGGGAAACGCCGATAGCATACGTGCTTTATATACTTTTTATTCTGATTATTATTCTTGTGGCCGTTTATATCCTGTTCACCATTTATCGGTTGAAGCATGAAGTGTCGGTCGAACAGCAGATTTCGGATATAAAACTGCGCTTCTTTACGAATATATCCCATGAGTTGCGTACTCCGCTTACGTTGATAGCAGGTCCGGTAGAGCAGGTTTTGAAGAATGATAAATTGCCGGCTGATGCCCGAGAACAGTTGGTGGTGGTTGAACGGAACACCAGCCGTATGCTTCGTCTTGTCAATCAGATATTGGACTTCCGTAAGATTCAGAACAAGAAGATGAAGATGCAGGTACAGCGTGTGGACATCGTTCCTTTCGTGCGCAAGGTGATGGATAATTTTGAAGCTGTGGCCGAAGAGCATCGGATTGATTTCCTGTTTCAGACGGAAAAGGAGCATCTTTATCTTTGGGTGGACGCCGATAAGCTGGAAAAGATTGTATTCAATCTGCTTTCCAATGCATTTAAGTATACGCCGAATGGCAAGATGATAACGATGTTTATCCGTGAAGATGAGAATACAGTTTCTATCGGTGTACAAGATCAGGGAATCGGAATTGCGGAAAACAAAAAGAAGTCCTTGTTTGTCCGTTTTGAGAATCTGGTAGACAAGAATCTGTTCAATCAGGCTAGTACGGGTATCGGACTTTCATTGGTGAAAGAGCTTGTGGAGATGCACAAGGCTACAATTTCCGTGGATAGTCGTTTGGGAGAGGGAAGTTGTTTCAAAGTCGATTTCCTGAAAGGGAAAGAACATTATGATAAGGAAACCGAGTTTATCTTGGAAGATGCGGAAGCTCCGGTAAGGATGGGGCAAGTGGTGGATATAGCCAACTCTTCCATTCAGTCTGAAACGCTGATACCCGATGATTCGGAGAAAATTGAAGCTGTTTATGAGGAAGATGCTGCGAAAGAAGAAAACTCCAAAGAGCTGATGTTATTAGTCGAAGATAATCAGGAGTTACGTGAATTCTTGCGTAGTATATTTTCTCCGATGTACAGGGTAGTGGAAGCTGCCGATGGTAGGGAAGGAGCGAATAAAGCATTGAAGTATCTCCCGGATATTATTATCAGTGACGTGATGATGCCCGAGAAAGACGGTATCGAAATGACGCGTGAACTGCGTGCGGATATGACAACCAGCCATATACCTATTATCCTGCTTACTGCCAAGACTACGATTGAAAGTAAACTGGAAGGATTGGAATATGGTGCGGATGATTATATCACGAAACCTTTCAGTGCTACCTATCTGCAAGCCCGTGTGGAAAATCTGTTGATGCAGCGTAAGAAACTGCAAAGTTTCTATCGGGATAGCCTGATGCATATCCATATCTCTGCCGGTCAGGAGGATGCACCTGTTGCTACGGATGTGCCATCGGCAGAAGAAGACACCTCCGAAACTGTATCTGCAACGCTCGAAATGTCTCCCAACGACCGTAAATTTATGGATAAACTGGTGGAATTAATGGAGCAGAATATGGATAATGGTGAACTGGTGGTAGATGACTTGGTTCGGGAACTGGCTGTCAGTCGCTCTGTCTTCTTTAAGAAACTGAAAACACTAACCGGACTGGCTCCTATCGAATTTATCAAAGAAATGCGTATCAAGCGGGCCACGCAATTAATAGAAACCGGAGAGTTTAATATGACGCAGATTTCATATATGGTCGGTATTAATGATCCACGTTATTTCAGTAAATGTTTCAAGGCGCAAGTTGGAATGACGCCTACGGAGTATCGGGATAAAGTGGGAAGATAATAAGAAAGGCTATCATTTATCTGATAGCCTTTTTTATTCAATATGTCTTTTCTGACATTCTACTCTCTTTTATTATTCTGTCCAGCGAGGGTCACCAATGCTGCTTGGGAATAAGGCATCTATAATTTTGAAGTTTCCTTCTTCCGGATTTTCAAAAACTTCTGTAGATGGCTTATCATATTTGGTTACGTCACCAAGAGTGCTATGGAATGTCATGTCATTGGTACCATAAACTTTCTCGATAGTCAGGCTAAGATTAGCAGCTGCATTTGCATTATGAGCTTTTCTATTGCTTCCACCATTAGCCAAGATTGTATTTTTGATAGCTAAAGACATGCCTAGGGTATTTTTATCTCCCAGTTCTAACATTGCTTTTGAACCTCCCCAGCCGTACATCGTACAATAATCGATGGAGAAAGAAGCAGCATTTCCTGCATAGAAGATGCGTCCTTGTGGTTTTATCAAGGTACTATTAGTTATTTCAGTAACAGGAATTTGGGCAACCGTTGATTCTTTATAAGCAAACATATCTCCGCTACAACCATTGATAATAGATTTGTTTACACTAACTTTATTAATTTGGATGCTTATACCTTCTTTGGCTCTTACTAATGATTTAGAGTTACTAATCGTACAGCTTTCTATTAATAAAGTGTTGATATTGGTTGATATATCATCTGTCATATCTGCACCTTTTTGAAGATTAAAGAAATAATCTCCTTGTGCATCAACATTTAAATTATAGAAACGTACCACATCTTTGTTGCCTAAAGTCAAAATAGTCTTAGTTGTCATTGTTGCCTGTTCAGCTCCGCCACTTGCTCCCCAGAATACGATTGATGTAACAGCTTCAGGTACAATGACAGTTTTACTGAATGTGATTGCTGTAGAATGTGGTACAACTAGAACTACATTTCCACTTTGTGCAGCAAGTACCTCGTTTGGATCATCGGCAGCAGTAAGATATACAGGTGTGTAACCATCCGGGAAGTTTTCTGTAGTTTGGAATGATTTCTCACCTCTTAATATATCTTCACCGTTAACAGTATTGTATATACCGATAGTGTATGTGGTAGAAGCTGCCAGATCTGTAAGTTGATAACTACCTTCTGCATTCATTTCCGCAGAAATTGGAATGTTTGTTACTGCTGAAGTCTCTGGGTTCGTCAGTAAGAAGTGGGTTACGCTCTGATTCTTTTTCCATGTGATAATGGCAGTAGAACCAGTGATGGTTGAGATCTCCTCAATTAATTGTTCTGTCTTGGTCTTAAAGCTTGTATTTTCCGGATATACCCATTTGGAAGGTGAAGCTGTTTCAGAGCATGAACGGATACGAATATAATAACTGGTATTTGCATCCAATCCTTCAATAGTGTACGGAGAGCTTTTTATACTCTTATCCTCTCCGAAGATAACAGATCCTTCCTGATAATTTTCAGCTGTAAGTTCAGAAGTATTCACTTCAATGATATAATAATCAGTATTGATTGTATTATTCCATATAACTTCAGCATCATTGATGCTAGGGCTGACTGCCAGTTTAGTACTACGGAACAGACGATTATAGGCACTATCTGTTTCCCAATCATTTGCCTTCTCACACGATGAAAGCAGTACGGTCAGGGCTATAAAAAGCCCTGATAAAACCGTGTATTTTGTTGATTTGATAAAATTCATGTTCATGAGATCAATTATTGAATGATATTCATAATTTATTAGAAGCTATAAGAGTTCTCTATGTAACCGTTGGCATCCGAGACAGTTTTGGAGCCTATCGGTAATAGATGTCTATTTTTGATTGTAGCATTTAAACCACTGCTGATATCATCTACATACTCAAGATTTAAATCATTGGTTGTTTTACTGGTATCTGCTACTCCCTTCTTCCATTCATAGTTGGTTCCCCAACCGGTAACATATTCATAACCTGCAGTTTTAGCAGCTTCTTTCACTTTATCTGGATCTTCAAGGTCTCTAAGCTCATTAGGAATTTGTTCAGTACGCCAAGTGATACTATTCATATCAATAGAATACGGATCATCTGTCTTCATTTTATAGAAGATGAATTTGGGAGCAGTCTCAATCATAGCTTTGTAGTCTGTTCTGAATTGATCCAGCTTTTCGGAAAGTGTTCCCCAACGTATCAGGTCATATTTGCGAACACATTCACCTGCAAACTCCCATGCACGTTCTTGGTCAAGGGCTTCCATGAAATTGTTTCGGGCAGATGCTTCGATTGCAGTTTTAGCAGCATTTTGAGCAGCAGTGTCAAAGGCACGAATATGTACTTCTGTTAAAGCTTCAAGTGCAGTTTTTGTAGTGGTACCATTGGGATTGCTGCCTTCTAATCCATACAAGTTATACATCACTTCAGCATACATTAATAAAATATCAGAATAACGCATAACTACCCAGTTAATACCTGGAGCCCACTTCTGGTCTGTATTTTGTGCCAGAGAGATGATTGCATCATCCATTTTACGAATGTCCCATTTTGCTACATAGGCACTGAAAGGAGCGTTAGAAAGCAATGTCTCTTTTATCACAGCTTTATTGTCTACTGTCGTTTGTTTTAATTCATAGTAAGCACATGTAATATCTCTACGGCTGTCGTTATTATCAAAAGATAAAATATAAGAAGCTGTGAGTCTGATATTACCACTGCTATTACCTTTTGCGCCATATTTGTTGCTGGCACCATTGATACGAACTCCGGTACTGTAACCCATTTCACCAGATCTACCTAACCCGTGAGCTACCTCATATAGATTTTCATAATATTTGGTATCCAGTGTCCGTTTATTGATTAAATCCCATTGGTTTTCAAAAGATGGATTCAGTTTATGAACTTGTTTGCTTACTACAATATCCAAATGTGCTAATGCACGTTCGTGTAATTTTTGAACTTCAGCTACAGACGGACATTGAGTAGGGAATTGTCCGTCGCTGCAAGTCGGATGATTTCTATAACCTGCTTTTGCCTGTTCGCGAATACTATATCCGGCACGTGATAAAGCGATACGGGCAAATAGACCGTGTGCAAAGCCGGCAGTGGCATGTTCTGTTGTATATCCATCTTCACCTGCCCATGGAAGATAATTGGCAGCCTCGTCCAGATCATCTAACAACTGGTCTAAAATAATATCCCGGTCTGTTTTTGTTGCATACATGTTAGAACCATCAGGTTGAGTCGGCTCAAAGCGCATTGGAACATCTCCGTAATTCTTAACTATATCATAATATACCATTGCACGCATGGTTAATGCTTCTCCTAAATAACGGAGCATTGGTTTACGGGTGGTAGTTCCTTCTGCTAACAAGTCACTATTACGAATACCGTCAATAACGATATTGGCATTCTCAATAATAGCAAAACATCTTTCCCAGTTCGTATCGAGTTTATCCCATCCTTTGCTTAGATAGTAATTTCCTAATCCTCTTTCTGAATTTTGATGAACTTCCGATTGCTTGGTTGCATTTGCCAGTTCAATATCCGTATTATTACCGAAATTGATAGGAATACGGGAACCATAAGTGTGGTCGTATGTCAAATCGGCATATACCTTGTTTAACGCCTGTTCTGTATACACAACGGAGTTAAAAACATTTTCTCCTTTCAACTCCGAAGGGGATGACTGGTCGAGAAAGTCACTGCATGAAAGCAAGCTGAACAATCCGGTTCCTAGTAATACTAATTTTATATAAGTTTTCATATATGTATTTCCTTTCTATTTATGGGTTAGAATGTAACATTAATACCCCCTACAAATGAGCGGCTTTTGGGATATGCAGAATAATCTACGCCCGGAGTCATTGGAGTACTGCGGCGTGTATCTACTTCCGGATCTGCTCCCGAGTATTTTGTGAAACAATACAAGTTGTAACCAGTCACGTAGATACGTACGTTTTGCATAAACATTTTGTTTACGAAAACTTTAGGTAATGTATATCCGATTGAAATGTTATTGACACGCAGGAAAGAACCATCTTCTACTGCCCAGTCAAGTAATGGCATTTCTGTGATTGAACCCGGATTATACATGGAAGCTCCGGCATTTATTTCATTTAAGCGATTAATAGTATAATCAAGCCCATTACTCTTGATATATGAACTTTTCAGCATGTTTTCTCCTGTTGACGGATCAATCCAGGAATAACGTTTAGCTAATGTAAAGTTATCATTTAAATTCCATCCTTTTTTAGTATCATTGTAGTAACTTGAACCTAACTTGGTTGCATTCACAATCTTGTTACCAAGAGAGTAATTGAAGAAGGCTGATAAATCAAAGTTCTTGTAACGCATGTTTATACCGAAACCACCGGTAACAGTTGGAACTGTATTTCCTAGACGTTTCTTCGTAAATTTACCATCTTCATCAGCTTTCAGTTTTAGTGAGCCCGGACCAAAATTGTTATATTTAATCAGTTCTGTCGGATCAGTGAGATTCTCGTTAAGTATCCACTTGCTGCCGTCCCATGAAAAATCGTCAGTAGTATAGAAGCCATCCAATTCATATCCATATACTTCTCCCAGACGTCCTCCTTCTTCAATGAAGAAGTCGTTTTGTCCGGCAGGTTTGCCTCCCCAGTTACTACTTTGCCAGGTTTGTCCTCCGGCTAACTTATCAATTTTGGCTCTATTATAAGAAATGTTGAAGTTGGCATTTAAACCAAAATCTTTAGTATCTACTATGACTGCGTCTAATGCTAATTCTATACCTTTATTTGATGTCTGTCCAAAGTTCTTATATTGGGTAGAAAAACCAGTGCTTGAAGGTATTGTTGCATTCATCAACAAGTCTTTAGTTGTATTCCAGTATGCATCAATACTACCGGATAAACGGTTGTTCCAGAATCCGAAGTCAATACCTAAGTTACGGGTAAGTGTTGTTTCCCATTTTAGGTCAGGATTAGAAAGATTAGAAGCATGTTGTAATACAACAGCACTTGTTTCATTGAAATAAATGTTCTTATCACTTGTCTCTGCTAATGAGAAAGTAGAATTAATGGCACCCGATTTAATACGGTTATTACCAGCTGTACCTACACTTAAACGAAGTTTTAGGTTGGATAACCATTCTTTGCTTCTTTCCATCCATGCTTCGTCAGATATTCTCCATGCTAAAGCTAATGACGGGAAATATCCCCATTGGTTTCCTTTTGAGAATTTGCTGGAGCCGTCGGCACGCATTGTGAAAGTCATCAGATACTTGTCTTGTATCGTATAGTTGACACGTCCGAAGAACGATAATAGATTATCTTTGAAACCAATATAAGTAGAGGTAGGCAATGCCGTTCCGTTACTCATACCGGAAAGGACATCACTGATAGTCATATATTTGGAAAAAGCAACAGAAGTATTAATCGTTTCATGATCGTAACTACTTGAAACTTCATGTCCTAACATAACATTTAATTTGTGAGTGTTATTCAAGAACTTAATATCATACGTTACTGTATTTGCATTACGCCAGTTTTTATTAACGACCTTATTTAACAGAGCTTGTGGCTGTCCATAATAGCCATATTTAGAATTACTTGTAGCTTCCACTCCCCATACTTGGTCAGTATTGTTATATCTCCATCCATAACCAAACTCACTTCTGAATGTTAATCCTTTGATTGGTTTCCAGTTAAGTCCTACGTTATAGTTTTGTTGCAAGCGGGTTTGTTTCTTGTAAGTTGCATTTAAACGTTCCAGTGGGTTATATTGTGCATTGTTCACATTTTCATCATCATCGCTGTCTGAACTTGTTGTATTGATTTCTTCTACCGGTTTGTAGATGACGGAACGTGATATTAGTGAATTGGCTGCACTTGATTCGTTTGCATCTGCTCCACCACTGATACCATCAATCGTTTGGTAACTAAAACGGGCATTAAAGTCCATTGTTAACCATTTGTTGATATTGGTATTAAGTTTGGCATTAATATTCTCTTTTGAGAAACCTGAACCAAGCATGATACTTTTTTCTTCGTTATGGGCATAACTAACACTGAATTTGGTATCTTTATTACCTCCACTCACACTCACATTGTATTGCTGTTGATTTCCTGTACGACCAAAAATCTCATCCTGGTAGTCGGTGCCTTTCATAGATTTGTAAATATCCAAATCATCAAACATACCATATTTCATCCCTTCCTGGTCTATTTCCTGTTGCCATAACACATATTCGTAAGGGTTCAGTACATCTACCATTTTAGTAACTTTACGAACACCGAACGAAGCCCCCAAATTTACCTGAATCTTACCTTCTTGACCGGATTTAGTAGTAATGATGATAACACCGTTTGCACCACGGGCACCATAAATAGCAGTAGAAGAAGCATCTTTCAATACATCTACCGATTGAATATCTGTTGGAGCAATATCAGAGATACTTGATACGGGAAATCCGTCTACAATATAAAGCGGTGAATTATCTTGAGATAGAGAACCGCCACCACGTACGCGGATTTTTACGTCTGCATCAGGAGAACCTTCAGTCGTTGTGATAGATACACCAGCCATTTTTCCCTGTAATGCTTCTGATGCAGAAGATACCGGAATGGCAGCTATCTGTTTGGCACTAACGGAAGATACGGAACCAGTCAGATCCTTTTTTGCAACGGTTCCGTAACCAATTACCACAACTTCGTCCAATGCTTGTGTATCATCGGAAAGAGTGACATTAATTTGACTTTGTCCTTTTACAGCAATATCCTGAGTTTTCATTCCGATATAAGAAATTGTAAGGGTTGCTTTTGAAGGAACCTTGATAGAATAGTTACCATCTAAATCAGTAATTGTACCATTGGTAGTATTACCTTTCTCTACTACAGAAGCTCCGATGATCGGTTCTCCTGTTGTGTCTTTCACATTACCTTTTACGGTAATTGTTTGCGCTGATACGCCAAGCGATATCGCTGCAAATAGCATTAGCAGCCAACTGCGCATGTTTTTCACTTTGTTAGACATTCTTTGCATGTTTATTAATTAATGGTTATTGTTTTGATTCTGTACTCACATTTAGAGTTAATTCCTCGGTACAAAAGTATATGAATGTGAATATAGATATGTGCAATATTTGTTTTTCACCTAGTATTTTTTGTTTTTTAATAGCCGGCAGGCATTTTTAGAATAGTTTTAAAACAAAAAATACACATGCTAGCTTGAAAAGCCTTGTTTTATCGATTTTAATGATTTGGAAAAACAAAATTTGAACAAGACTTTTCTTTATCCTGTCTACTTTTGTCCTCATTAATCTAATAATGTATGAAAATGGATATAATTCTAAGTAAATGGTGTTTGGCCATTTTGTTTGCTTTTGGAATTCTGGCGTGTACTGATGGTAGTGACGCAAATGAATTGCCTAAAGAACCTGAAGGGACTGGAGAAACTCAAGATGAAAAGATACCAGCTTTTCCTGGGGCAGAAGGACATGGACGCTACACAACCGGTGGGCGTGGTGGCGATGTATATATTGTTACTTCATTGGAGGACAAGTTACAGAACGGAACTTTACGTTATGGTATTGAGAAACTAAGCGGAAAACGTACAATTATTTTCCAGGTATCCGGAACTATTCATTTAAATGGTGATTTAAAGATTAAGAATGGAGATTTGACCATTGCAGGCCAGACGGCTCCGGGGGATGGTATTTGTTTGGCTGGTTATCCGGTTTTCTTGGAAGCAGACAATGTTATTGTCCGTTTTATGCGTTTTCGAATGGGAAATAAAGAAGATGTCAGTGCAGACGGAGCCGACGCCTTTGGCGGCCGGTATCATAAAAATATAATGATTGATCATTGTTCTATGAGTTGGTGTACTGACGAGTGTGTTTCTTTCTATCAAAATGAGAATTTTACACTGCAATGGTGTCTTATTTCTGAAAGTCTGCGTTTAGGTGGGCATACAAAAGGTCCTCATGGCTATGGTGGTATATGGGGAGGTATGAAAGCTTCTTTTCACCATAATCTATTGGCACATCATGATAGCCGTAATCCTCGTCTAGGTCCTGGAGTTAATTCGACAAAAGAGAATGAAATTGTTGATATGCGTAATAATGTCATTTATAACTGGTGTGGAAACTCTTGTTATGGTGGAGAAGCCATGCATGTAAATATTGTGAATAATTTTTATAAGCCGGGGCCTGCCACTCCTACTGGCACTTCTAAACGTGGACGTATTATCGCCATTGACAAAAAAGTGAGTGATTCAGATAAGAAATCATATCCGGCCATTTTTGACACTTGGGGAGATTTCTTTATCCAAGGAAATGTGGTGGATGATGGGCAAATTAATGGTGCGGCTGATTACGATCGTTGTATGAAGGCTACAAAGGATAACTGGGAGTACGGAGTTTATAATCAGTTTGATAAAAAGTATGGAACGTTGGATGAAGGTACAAAAAAAGCTCTTAAACGTACCACTCCTGTAGAAACAGGTACTGTTACCACTCATGATGCTCGTACGGCTTTTGAGCGTGTTATGGATTATGCAGGTTGTTCTTTGCACAGGGATAGAGTGGATGAACGTATTGTTCAGGAGACTCGTACCGGGACTGCGAACTATCAGGGAATGAACGAGCACAATGGTCAGGGAGTTGTTGAAGGTATTGATTGGAAAAGCGTGGGGTATCCAAAGAAAGGTATCATTGATAGTCAGGATGATGTGATTCCTGTTGGAGAATCTTCAGCATGGCCTGAATTGGTACAAGGTGTTATTCTGAAGGATTCGGATAATGATGGTATGCCTGATGAATGGGAAAAAAAGTATGGTTTGAATCCGAATGATGCTTCTGACCGAAATGGTAAAACAGTAGATGAGGAAGGAACATATACAAATCTGGAGATGTATATGAATAGCTTGGTACAAAAGATTGTTGAGGAACAGAATAAAGGAGGAGTACAATAAATAAATTTGGTGTATTTTTGTATTATTCCATAAATAAAAATATGAATATGAATTTGATCTTTCGTTGTCTAACCGTTTTATTAACTCTGATCGGAAATGAGGCTGTTTTTGCCTTTTCTGGTATTGGTAACACTCTTGATTTTGGAGAGTTGGCTGCTTTTCCCGGAGCAGAAGGATATGGACGTATGACTACAGGCGGACGTGGAGGTGAAGTGTATATTGTTACTTCTTTAGCAGATGATGGGATGCCTGGCACTTTACGTTATGGTATAGAAAAGTTGGATGGTCCTCGTACTATCATTTTTCAAGTGTCCGGTACAATATTTCTGCATAAAGACCTAAAAATACGGAAAGGGAATTTGACCATTGCGGGACAAACTGCACCGGGAAACGGTATATGCATAGCGGGTTATCCGGTGACAAATTATGCTAGTAATGTAATTCTCCGTTTTTTACGTTTCCGTATGGGTAATAAAGAATGTGTGCATCCTGACGGTGCAGATGCTTTAGGAGGAAAAGGGGCAAGGAATGTGATTATAGACCATTGCTCTATCAGCTGGTGTACAGATGAATGTGCCTCTTTTTATGAAAATGATGATTTTACTATGCAGTGGTGCATTATTTCTGAAAGTCTTAGATTAGGTGGACATACCAAAGGTCCTCATGGATATGGAGGAATTTGGGGAGGTGAACACTCTTCTTATCATCATAATTTATTAGCCCATCATGATAGCCGGAATCCCCGTTTCGGATTAGGAGCTAAGGTACGTAAGAATGGAGAATGTGATGGTGATTATGTCGATTTTCGCAATAATGTGATCTATAATTGGGGTATGAACAGTTCGTATGGTGGTGAAAGGATGAATATTAATATAGTGAACAATTATTATAAACCTGGTCCTGCAACGGTGACAGGCTCTAAACGTGGACGGATTTTTGCTATAGATGCAACAGAAAATAGGAATGGGGGGTATCTGTGGGGAAAGTATTATATCGATGGTAACGTTGTAGATGGAGGGGCAGATGATAAAAACAGCCAAAAGGCTACAGCTAATAATTGGGAATATGGAGTTTACAATCAATTTTCGAATAATTATAAGAAAGTAGTTACGCAAAAAACTAAAGACTCGATTCGATTGGACAAACCTCATGAATTTGCATCGGTAACGACACATTCTGCTTTCAATGCTTATAAACAAGTGTTGGATTATGCGGGGTGTTCATTACACCGAGATGATGTGGATGCACGTATTGTGAAGGAAACACGTACGAGAACAGCTGGATATAAAGGTTTGAATATTCATAATGGAGAAGGAGGTATTTGGAAAAGTGAAGGATATCCGAAACCAGGATTGATAGATAGTCAGGATGATTTGCTCTCGTTAAATACTTCGGAAAATGTTTCCGCATGGCCAGTTCTTTTACAGAGAAGTACCTTGATTGATTCTGATAATGATGGTATGCCTGATGCATGGGAGAGAAAATTCGGATTAAATCCTCATGATGCTTCTGATGGCAATGGAAAAACGATAGATAAATATGGCCAGTATACAAATCTGGAAATGTATATGAATAGTTTGGTGCATGACATTATTGAAAAACAAAATAGCGGTGGAAAAAAGTAATCTGCAAACATCGTATTAAGAATTATCTTTATCAGGTAAGATACTTTATAGTCAGTTTCACCGGTTTTTATCCGGCATTCATCGGAATTTATACCGGAAATCAACAGAAAAGGCTGTAGAAGCAGTGAGAAATGATGTATCTTTGAACCATTAATCAATTAGTAATAGAGACAATGGAAGAGAAACAAAAATTTCCCACTGCTACAGGCTTTTCCGGTAAAACACTGATAGCTTCGCTTTTTATCCTTTCCGGGATTCTGCTGTTTGCCCGTAATATGGGATGGATTACATCTGAAGTCTTCGATATGATCGTATCCTGGCATTCACTCCTTATTATATTAGGTATATATTCTATAATTCGCCGCCATTTCATCGGTGGAATCATCCTTTTGTTGATAGGTGTGTATTTTTTGATTGGAGGGCTTTCATGGTTGCCTGAAAATTCGCAGGCAATGGTATGGCCTATCGCTCTGATAACAGCAGGTGTCTTATTCTTTTTTAAATCCGGCAAGAACAGGCGGGGGCACTGGGCGCACCATCATGCCATGCAGCACCGTCAGAAGTGGATGAAGATGCATCAGGGACAACCCGGCATGAACTTTGAAAGTGAACAACAGCAGTCAGAGTCAGTAGATGGTTTTCTGCGTGCCGAAAATGTTTGGGGAGCTGCCCGTCACGTGGTGCTTGACGAATTGTTTAAAGGAGCTGTCATTCGCACATCTTTCGGAGGAACGACGATTGATTTGCGCCATACCCATATTGCACCCGGAGAAACATACATAGATTTGGATTGCAGTTGGGGAGGAGTTGAGATATATGTCCCTTCTGACTGGAAAGTCGTGTTTAAATGCAATGCTTTCTTTGGAGGATGTGATGATAAACGTTGGCAGAATGGAAATATAAATAAGGAGAGTGTATTAGTAATTCGGGGAACACTTTCTTTCGGAGGCTTGGAGGTTAAAGACTAGCGTATGAAAGCACATCCGATTATAGAATCTCCTTTTCGTTGGATTCCGATGCTGGTGCTGGCATTGATTCTGGTTGTATTCCAAGTAGCTTTAGTCTGTGGATACACCGGAAACGATTATCTTCCCGCTTTGGTAGATGGAATAGTAACGATCGGTTGGTTGGCGGCTATCGCCTATCTGGCATGGTTTGTGGTCGGTCTTGTCTCGTTGTTCCAGACGGATGTAATTATGATTATCGTTGGAAGTCTGCTTTGGCTGGCAGGAAGTTTTATGGTCTGTGACATAATGGTGAGAATTGTAGGAGTGTCCTATGTTCCTTTTGCGCAGACAATCCCTTTCCGGTTATTGTTCGGACTACCGGTTTTAATTGCTATTACTCTATGGTACCGCTTGATAGTCACAAAAGAAGAAGTACAAAATCAGGAACTGGAAAAAGAACTGGCTGTACATCAGGTGAATGTGGCTGAACAGCAGGAAGAATCACCCATAGAATGGATAGATCGTATTACAGTGAAAGACGGCTCCCGGATTCATTTGGTGAAGGCAGACGAATTGATTTACATACAAGCATGTGGAGATTATGTGATGCTGATAACCCCCACAGGCGAATACCTGAAAGAGCAGACTATGAAGTATTTTGAAACTCATCTCTCTCCGGATACATTTGTTCGGGTGCATCGTTCTACGATTGTGAATGTTACGCAGATTTCCCGGGTCGAGCTTTTCGGAAAAGAAACCTATCAGTTATTATTGAAGAATGGAGTGAAACTTCGGGTTAGCCTTTCCGGCTACCGGTTGCTGAAAGAACGGTTGGGGATATAAAATCTGTTTATTCTGATTTTGTAATATACTATCACTACAGCCCTGTTATAAATGTTTCATCTAGCAGATCGGTTGGGTAATAATGTTGATCTCGCTTCTTTGTTTTGGAAAAGTGAAATGAATAATATTCGTTAAAAAAATCCTCTTTATAATCTTATTCAGAATATAAAGAGGATAATTTTATTGACAAGAGTTGCATGGGGTATGGTGAGATGAAATCATAATTGGGGAATAATTGCACAAGACTTTCACAAGTATCCTCCTGCCAATGCCTAAAATCATTACAAAGCTAATTAAATAGTTTTTTGAATAGCAATGTTTATTAATTTATCTTATGGAATTTATGAAATTTTTAATATATTGAAGATATTTTGTGTCAACTTTCCATAACTCGCTGATTTTGCTTATGTTTGTAGGTAAAATAAAGAAAGAAGTGAATGAACATGTCTACACAGCTATTATATAATGATTTTCCTACTTTTTTGCGGAAATATTTTCCTTACAAGGTACAAAAGATTTCATTGAACGCAGGTTTCACTTGTCCTAATCGTGACGGAACAAAAGGATGGGGCGGATGTACATATTGCAATAACCAGACTTTTAATCCGGATTACTGCCGGACAGAGAAGTCTATCACTACCCAATTGGAAGAAGGGAAATGCTTTTTTGCCCATAAATATCCGGAAATGAAATATTTGGCTTACTTTCAGGCCTATACCAATACGTATGCCGAACTGGAAGGATTGAAGCGTAAATATGAAGAAGCGTTGACGGTAGACGGGGTGGTCGGACTGGTGATAGGTACACGCCCCGATTGTATGCCGGAGAGTTTGTTGCGTTACTTGGAAGAATTGAACAAACACACTTTCCTTATGGTTGAATATGGGATCGAGAGCACTTGTGACGAAACCTTAAAACGCATAAACCGGGGGCATACTTATGCCGATACGGTGGCAGCCGTCCGGCGGACAGCCGCCTGTGGCATCCTGACAGGCGGACATATCATCCTCGGACTTCCGGGAGAAACGCATGATACGATGGTGGCACAAGCGGAAATCCTTTCCGGCCTGCCTTTAGCTACACTCAAGATCCATCAGTTACAATTGATTCGTGGTACACGAATGGCGCATGAGTATGATGAAGCTCCTGATGGTTTTTATTTGTTTAACGAGGTGGAGGAATACATTGATCTGGTGATTGATTATGTAGAACATCTCCGTCCCGATATCGTTGTGGAGCGTTTTGTTTCCCAATCTCCTAAAGATTTATTAATAGCTCCGGACTGGGGATTGAAAAATTATGAATTTGTAGCGCGTTTACAAAAAAGAATGAAAGAAAGAGGTGCTTATCAAGGTAAGAAGTATAGGGATTCGGAAAAAAGGATTATTTTTGCAGACGATAAACTTACCACTGAATAAATAGCTGTTTGAGCGGAATATAGATGGTGGAAGAAATATAAATGGATTTGAAGAATGGAACATAAAACAAGAATTAAAGGAAATGTCCACTATGTGGGAGTGAATGACCGTAACAAGCACAGATTTGAAGGGATGTGGCCATTGCCCTATGGAGTTTCATATAACTCTTATCTGATTGATGATGAAATGGTGGCATTGGTGGATACGGTAGATATTTGTTATTTTGAAGTCTACTTGCGTAAGATCAAGCAAGTGATTGGAGAACGTCCCATTAATTATTTGATTATAAACCACATGGAACCGGATCATTCGGGATCTATCCGACTGATTAAGCAACATTATCCGGAAATTATTATCGTAGGTAACAAGCAGACATTCGGTATGATTGAAGGGTTCTACGGTGTAACCGGCGAACAGTATCTGGTAAAGGAAGGTGATTTCTTAGCTTTGGGACATCATAAACTGCGTTTTTATATGACTCCGATGGTGCATTGGCCGGAAACGATGATGACTTTTGATGAAACGGACGGCGTTCTTTTCTCCGGCGACGGATTCGGATGCTTTGGCACTGTAGATGGCGGATTCCTGGATACGCGGATCAATGTGGATAAGTATTGGGGGGAAATGGTTCGTTACTACTCTAACATCGTAGGCAAATACGGAAGTCCTGTGCAAAAAGCTTTGCAAAAATTGGGCGGACTACCTATTTCTGCCATTTGTTCTACACATGGACCGGTATGGACAGAGAATATTGCCAAGGTAATTGGTATCTATGACCGTTTGAGTCGTTATGATGCAGACGAAGGTGTTGTTATTGCTTATGGAAGCATGTATGGAAATACGGAGCAAATGGCGGAAGCTATTGCAGAAGAGCTTTCGGCACAGGGTGTTAAGAACATCGTCATGCATAATGTGACAAAGAGCCATCCTTCTTATATTATAGCGGATATTTTCCGTTACAAGGGATTGATTATCGGTTCTCCCACTTATAGTAATCAGATATTCCCGGAAGTGGAAGCGCTGCTCTCAAAGATTCTGTTGCGTGAGGTGAAGGGACGCTATTTGGGTTACTTCGGTTCTTTCACATGGGCAGGTGCTGCTGTGAAACGTCTGGCAGAGTTTGCGGAAAAGAGCAAATTCGAATTGGTCGGTGATCCGGTGGAGATGAAACAGGCAATGAAAGACCTGACTTATACTCAATGCGAAAATCTGGCACGTGCCATGGCGGATCGTTTGAAGAAAGATCGTTAAAACTGTGAATGAGATAATAATTTATTAACTAACCTATAAAACAATCGACTTATGAGACTTATTATTCAGCCGGACTATCAGTCCGTATCTCTGTGGGCTGCACATTATGTTGCTGCTAAAATAAAAGCTGCCAATCCAACCCCCGAAAAACCATTTGTATTGGGCTGCCCCACCGGATCTTCTCCTCTGGGTATGTATAAAGCTTTGATCGACCTGAATAAGAAAGGAATCGTTTCCTTCCAGAATGTGGTAACATTCAACATGGACGAATATGTAGGATTGCCAAAAGAACATCCGGAAAGCTATTATTCTTTCATGTGGAATAACTTTTTCGGTCATATCGACATCAAACCGGAGAATACGAATATTCTGAATGGTAATGCTCCGGATTTGGATGCAGAGTGTGCACGTTATGAAGAAAAGATCAAGTCATACGGCGGCATCGACCTGTTCATGGGCGGTATCGGTCCTGACGGGCATATTGCGTTCAACGAACCGGGATCTTCATTGACTTCACGTACTCGTCAGAAAACATTGACAATGGATACCATCATTGCTAATTCCCGTTTCTTCGATAATGACATCAACAAAGTTCCTAAGACTTCTTTGACAGTGGGAGTGGGTACTGTGCTTTCTGCAAAAGAAGTGATGATTATTGTAAACGGTCATAACAAAGCTCGTGCTTTGTATCATGCAGTAGAAGGTGCTATCACACAGATGTGGACAATCAGTGCATTGCAAATGCATGAAAAAGGTATTATTGTTTGTGATGATGCTGCTACGGCGGAATTGAAAGTAGGTACTTACCGTTACTTCAAAGATATCGAGTCTGCTCATTTAGATCCGGAATCTTTGATCAAGTAAGCATAAAACTGATTCTATAAAAAGAGAATGGGCTGCATCAGTGTTGAATTGATTGCAGCCCATTTTGTATGTTAGGGATAGCTGTCAGCGGAATTAATTCTCTTCCAGCCAGCCTTTTCCCTGTCGGACGATTTCCAGTTCGTTGTCCGTGCATTTCACTACCGTTGAAGGTTCTATACCTCCGATACCGCCGTCAATGACCAGATCGACGATGTCGCCGAACTTTTCATCTATAAGTTCGGGATCAGTCATATATTCCAAGTCCTCGTGCTCTTCGTATGGCAGTGTGGTGGTCATAATGGGAGCGTCCAGCAGGCGTGCGATTTCACGGATGATGTTGTTGTCCGGCATACGGATACCTACTTCTTTCCGGTTGCGGAAGATTTTCGGCAACCGGTTGGTGCCGTTCAAAATAAAGGTAAATGGTCCCGGAAGATTATGCTTCATCAGTTTGAATACGTTATTGTCTACTTTCGCGTATTCGCTGATACTGCTTAAGTCATAACAGATGATGGACAGATTGTTTTTTCGAGGGTCTATCTCTTTAATCCGGCATATCCGTTCTATGGCACGTTCCTTCAGACCATGACAGCCGATGGCGTACATCGTATCGGTAGGATAGATGATAAGTCCGCCGTCATTCAGGATATCGATGATTCGTTGTAAATCCTGCGGGTTATTGTTTTTATCATATAGTTTCAGTAGCATATTAAAAGCTTCATCCCTTCCCTTTCGCAAAGAAGAAGGAGGAGGGATGAGTGGGGTTAAATGGTTATTATCTTCTCTTTTTATTTGAGTTTCTTTTTTAAGAAATCCAATGCCTTTTCCGCAGCTTTCTCTGTAACTTTTTGTTTGATCGAGTCTTTGTTGGCGGTAGCGGCAGAGTCCAGTCCAAGTTTCTGTCCGAGTTTGCTGATTGCTTCATCGGCTACGGCTTCGACAGCTTGGTTGGCCATGCTTTTAGTATCTACGCTGACTTTCGGAGAGGTGAACGAACCTCCGATTTTCAAGTCAAGAGTCATTAACTTAGAGATATTGCCTACGGATGCGGGCAGTTTCACTTTACCGGAATAGTCGATGGTTTGATCGAGTCCTGTGCTGCCGGAAAGATTCAGTGTGTAGTCTCCCATCTTGATATCAAACGGTTTGGTTTCTACGCGGCCGTCTTTGATGGTGAAATCCAATGTCATGTCTTTCACTTTCATGTCTTTCAGACTGGGTTGCTTCACGGCATCGGCTATCTGGTCGATTGCTTTTACTCCGCTTAAACTAAGGTCGCGGGTGGAAAGGCTACCGTCACCCTGCATCGTATTCAGTACGGGGCTCATGGCTGCATCCAAATCTGTCAGGACGTTGATGCTTCCGGAGAAATTACCTTTCAGGTTTTCGAAGATAGGAGCCATTTTCTGCACCATATCCAGTTCTTTGTAAGCTTGCGCAAAACCAATATTGGAGAGTTTGAATCCGGCTTTCATTTCCGGCTTCTTTACGTTGGCGGTGGAGTAGTAGCCGTTCATCACTACATTACCACCCATGGTGTTCATGGACAGGTTTTTCATATCCACTTTGCCGTCTTTTACAACAAGTTTGCCATTCATATTGTTGAAAGACATCTTGTCGAATAACACCTGTTTCAGGTTAGCGTCCATTTGGAAGTCGATGTTACGGGGAACTTCAACAATACCTGTGGCGGCTGTAGCTACGGAATCGGTGGACGCAGCTTCTGATGTGGAGGCTTCATCGGCAGAAGCGGTGATGAAGTCGTTCAGATTGAAGTAGTTGGAACGAATATTCAGGTTTCCTTTCAATGTGCTACCTTTCAATACATAACCGATGTAGTTTTCAAATCGGCTGTCGGCGGTGATATCGTTTTTTCCGATGTTGACAGTTGTTTCACTCAACTGGAGGTATTTCGGAGTGAAGGTGAAGAGAGACTTTTTAATTTCTACATCCGGCATATCTTTCATTTTGAGTTTCATGCCCGTCAGTCCGATAGTGCCCGAGGCTTGTATACGTTCGTATTCTTCTTTTTCGATGGATGAGAGGCGTCCCGACATTTGCATATCGGCGTCGATGGTACCGTTCAACTCCATGTCTCCAAGCGGGTAGACTTGTTTGATCATACCTAAGTTGAGTACTCCTTTCGCTTCTGCTTTAAAATCCGGATCACTGATCGGCGTTTTCACAGTAGCTGTCAGGCTAAACGGATTTCCGGCAAGGCGGAAACTGAACGGATGGATGTTGACCGTAGTCAGGTCTATATTTCCTCCGGGATTTTGAACGTTGGCACTGATGTTGATTTGATCTACTCCTGCCGGTAAAGCCGGATAGCGGAACATGGCATTCTTGACTTGCATGTCAATATTGAATGATGGAACGGTGTCTCCTTGCAGGATACCTTTGGCCGTTGCGGTAAGCGTTGCAGTTCCGTCTGTTTTCAGACTGGAGAATTCTGTGGCGTAAATGGCGGGAATTAATGACAAAATTTCCTTGAAGCCTATATCATTCGTGTTAAGTTTCAAGTCCATGTCGATAGCCGGGTCTTTCAAGGCTACCCAACCGTCGATGCCTGCCTGAATGGCGTTGAGGCGGATAGTGTTGTCTTTCAATGTGTATTTGTTGTTGGCAAGGTCGGCATCTACGTCCATCTTGGCGGAGATATTGGCATTTGCCAGGAAAGGGATTCCATTCATCTTGTAGGTGAGTGATTTGGTTTCCGCTTCCAGTTTCAGAGTGGTACGTTCGCTTCCTAAGTCTCCGGCACAGATAGCGTTGAAGTCGCGGATATCAGCATACATCTTTCCTTGTTGATCGTCATAAATCAGATTCATGTTTTTGATGACAAAGCGTTGCAGCTTGACTTTGAAAGGAGAAGAGGCTTCTTCTTCTGCAGGCGTTTCGGCTGTTGCTATTGTATCCGGTTTCATGATATCCCAGTTGGCACGTCCGTCCGGCAAGATAATGGCATGTAACTTCGTGTCTTCAATAAATATTTTAGAAATATCGTAACCGCTATCTCCGAAAAGGGAGAATAAGTTGACTGCGGCGGTAACTTCTCCGGCTTGTACAAGGGTGTCATTGGCAAATTCACCCGTACCCTTCAGCCAGAAATCTTCGAGAGTGACAGAAGCCTGTGGAAAATTGCGGAACAGACTAATGTTAAGGTTCTTAAAGTCAAATTGTGCGTTAAGCATCTTGTTGCCTTCTGTTTTTACAATGTCGGCTATCTTTCCTTGGAAGGCGAAAGGAAGAAGGAACATCAGAATGATAATTACTCCTACGGTGATAGCTGCGATTTTCAAACCTTTTTTCATTTGCTTCTATTTTAAGAGTTTGAGATATAATGAAGAACAAAACTAATAAAACTTTTTGATAATAAGAGATAAAAGAGAAATTTTTAGGGATTCTTCTTTTTCTTCAGTTCCTCTGCAATTCTCCATTGTAACGCAGCTTCCACTTCTTTTCCGGCTTTTAACAGGGCATCTCCGAAAAGTTCGTGTGCGCCGGCGTGTTCGGGTTTCAGGCTGGTGGCTTTGTCCAGGTCGGCGATGGCGCCTTCTGTGTTTTCTGTTTTTAGTCGGAGCTTTCCACGGTTATAGACTGCTTTAAAGTTTGCAGGATGGAGGCTGACTGCGGTGTTGAAACAGTTTTCAGCGTCGAAGTACTCTTTGTTGTTGAAGAGTGTGATTCCTTTTCTTATCCAGGCATCTATGTAGTTGGGGTCGAGGCTAAGGGCTTTGTCGTAGTTGGCAAGGGCGGCACGTACGTCGTGGGCTTGGGTGATACATTCGTTTCCCATTAACAGGTACTCGTGGGCGTATTGTCGTATACGTTCCTGTTGTTCGCGCATCTGTTCTTTGAGTTTCTTGTTCTGCTCTTTCAGTGTATTGATGATGCCGAGTTTGCGGCGGATCAAACGACGGGGAACTGGTTTCTCAATATCGTAGCGTGAATGGATGGCACGGAAAAACTGTTCCAGACATTCTTCCATATCCCCTTTGTCGAAGGCACGTGAAGCAGCGGCATATTGTACATCGGCTTGTGCTTGTTTCAGGGCTTTGTCGATGGCTTGGCGGTTGTTGAAGCGTCCGGCAAAGTTGACGATTTCGGGACGGACGAAGACATCGGCACGGTTAATAGGCTTTTTGAGCTGGATGCCGTCCAGTGAGGTACAACGGCTAAGTGCTACGTATGCTTGTCCTCCGGCAAATACACCGCCGGTGAAGTCGATGACTACACGGCTGAAGGTCAGTCCCTGGCTTTTATGAACAGTGATGGCCCATGCTAACCGGATGGGGTATTGAGTGAAGCTGCCTAATACTTCTTCTTCTATTTCTTTTGTTTTTTCGTTGTAGTGGTAGCGGATATTTCGCCATGATTCCAGTTTTACGTCACATTCTTTTCCATCGTCGGTGATGACGTAGATGGTTTCTTCTTCCTCATCAATTCCGGCAATGACACCAATCGTACCGTTTACCCATCTGCGATCGAAATCATTTTTGATGAAGATGATTTGTGCACCGGGTTTGAGTACAAGCTCTTGTGAAGTAGGCAGACTGCTTTCCGGAAAATCTCCTTCGATAACTCCTTCAAAAGTAATGGGTTCTCCGGGGAGCTCTGCTAATTTCTTCTCATTAATGGAGTCGACCGTATCTCTTCGGGTGGCGAGTGTGATGTACATATCTGCTTCAGATTCTTCAATCTGGCTTCCGTAGCGGGTGTTGAGTAGTTGCAGGTCTGCAGCTCCGGCTGTATTGGTGCGGATATGGTCGAGGACACTGACGAATACAGGGTCTGTCTGTCGATATACTTTTTGAAGTTCGATAGAGACGAGGTCTATTTGTCCGAACACTCTGGCAGAGAAAAAGTAAGGAGTGGGATAGAAGCGGTTCAAAATTTCCCGCTCATCGTTCTTTACAACGGGTTCCAGTTGGAAGACGTCTCCTACCAATAAGAGTTGTTTTCCACCGAAAGGTTCGCGAAGATTATGTGAATAAACTCGTAAGATACGGTCGATGGCATCGATGATGTCTGCCCGTACCATGGAGATTTCGTCGATAATGACCAGTTCTATTTGTTCCAGCAACTTACGATGTGGCTTGGTGTATTTGAAGAACTCGTGAATACGGCCACGTTGGAGACTTAAATTAGGATCATCCGGCAATAACGGATAAAAAGGTAGTTTGAAGAAGCTGTGCATGGTACTTCCACCGGCATTGATTGCGGCAATTCCGGTCGGTGCAAGTACAACATGCTTTTTCTTGGTATGCTCGCAGACATAACGCAGGAATGTAGATTTTCCCGTACCGGCTTTTCCTGTCAGAAAAACCGATTGACGGGTATATTGAATCAGATCCAGTGCATCTTGAAACTCGGCGTTGTTAGTGTCTACGCTCATAATATAATAATATGCAAATTTGTTGATGTGTTAATTTGCCAATACGTTGTGTCATGAAATCGCGGGATAATAGTTTTTTTGGCGCATTGGTAAATCGGCACATTATTAAATAATTCCGAAATGTTTCATTGCCTTACTTATTCCGTCCTCGTCAATGGGAGCCGTAACGTAATCGGCAGCGGCTTTCACGTCTTCCTTAGCCTGTCCCATAGCAACTCCGATGGCTGCGTGGCGAAGCATACTGATGTCGTTTCCTCCGTCTCCGAATGACATCGTTTCTTCCAGTTTAATATCGAAGTAACGGATTATTTCATCAATCCCTTTTTGCTTGGTATCTCCTTTAGCCGTGACGTCAGCAAAGGCAGGATACCAGCGTCCGATTTCGCAGGTAGGGATGGACGGTCGGATTTCTTTTTCTTCTTCCTCTGTGATAAAAGGAGTCATCTGTATAATTTCCTTGCTTGTTGCTTCTTCAAAAGATACAGTAGGAATTACATTCACATGCAGAAAATCGTAGAATATCTTTTTCACCATATCATCAGGTTGGCAGACAGAAATATGATGTTCCTCTACGAAAATGCAGGGAACACCTTTCTTCTCGCAAAAAGCTGCCATTGCTTTCACTTCTTCCTGTGGTATGGCACTTTTATAAATAACCTGTTCACCGACAAAACAATAGGCTCCGTTCATGGTTATATATCCATCGATAAGGTTCCGGTCCTGTAATTCGGAAAGGTTGTTGATAATGGCTTTCGGGCGTCCGGTAGCGATAAATATCTTCAGCCCTTTTGCGTGGGCAGCTTCCAACGCCTCGATGGTGGAAGACGGTATACGGTGAGTTTTAAAACTGACCAGCGTTCCGTCTATATCAAAAAATAAAGCTTTCGTCATAAATTCCTTTTTGAATTGAGTACAAATGTACTACTTTTGTCTCACATAACATAAAAACATCATGCTGTATGAACTATAATTTTGATGAAATAATAAACCGTAACGGTACAGATTCCGTAAAATGGGATGCTGTAGAAAGCCGTTGGGGACGCAATGACTTGATTCCAATGTGGGTAGCTGATATGGATTTCCGTACGGCTCCTTTTGTAATAGAGGCTTTGAGAAAACGGCTGGAACATGAAGTGCTCGGATATACTTTTGCTTGCAAAGAATGGTCGGAGTCTATTGTTAATTGGGTGAAAGAGCGTCATGGCTGGACGATCCGTGAAGAGATGTTGACTTTCACTCCCGGTATTGTCCGCGGATTGGCTTTTGTTATTCAATGTTTTACGCAAAAAGGTGATAAAGTAATGGTCATGCCTCCTGTTTATCATCCTTTCTTTTTGGTAACGCAGAAGAATGAGCGTGAAGTGGTATACAGTCCGTTGGTATTGAAAGATGAACAATATTATATTGATTTTGACCGTTTTCGCCAAGATGTGCAAGGATGCAAATTGCTGATTTTAAGTAATCCTCATAATCCGGGTGGACGCGTATGGACGAAAGAGGAACTTTCTCAAATAGCTGATATCTGTTATGAAAGCGGTACTCTGGTGATCTCTGACGAAATTCATGCCGACTTGACCTTACCTCCTTATAAACATCCTACTTTTGCTTTGATTTCGGAAAAAGCACGGATGAATTCACTTGTCTTTATGTCTCCGAGCAAAGCGTTCAATATGCCGGGGCTGGCCAGTTCTTATGCAATCATTGAAAATGATGAACTTCGTCACCGTTTCCAGAAGTATATGGAAGCAAGTGAATTCAGTGAAGGGCATCTGTTTGCTTATCTTAGCGTAGCGGCTGCTTACAGTCATGGAACAGAATGGCTGGATCAAGTGGTAGGCTATATTAAAGGAAATGTAGACTTCACGGAAACTTATTTGAAGGAGCATATTCCCGCCATTAAAATGATTCGTCCGCAAGCCTCTTATCTTATTTTCCTGGATTGTCGTGAGTTGGGACTCAATCAGGACCAGCTGAACCGCCTTTTCGTAGAAGATGCACATCTTGCATTGAATGACGGAACAACGTTTGGCAAAGAAGGCGAAGGATTTATGCGGCTGAATATCGCTTGTCCGCGTGCTGTGCTGGAACAGGCATTGAAACAACTTGAACAGGCTGTAAGAAATTTAAAGTAGCACTGGCAAGAAATAATCTGTCGCTATACTATATTTAATTGTTTTCTTTGAAGACAATATCTTTTTCATTCCCTAATGAGTTTTCGTTTGACTTAAGTCAAACGATAGAATAACTTAAGTCAAACTATCGCTTAACTTAAGTCAAACGAAAACTGGAATGCAAGTCCGATCACTTTTTTTAGAAAGAAAGATATAAAAGTTATTAGTGAAAGAAATTATCTTTCACTAATAAAGTAGAAGATCCATCTGTTTAGTTTATATCCGGACCGTTTTCACCTCTGCGTCCTTTGTGTCCTCTGTGGTGACCTGTGTAAAATCTACTGGAATCAATCGTACTTCACTATTCAAACCGGAAGGCATAGGAGCCCAATGCCCATAATTAGCCGGACGATATCTTAAATCTACAATATTGATTTCCTTGAATTTGCGCCACTGCACTCCCTGTCTGTCCAATTCTGCAATCCGATTCGCAGGGAGGTTAGTGACTTCTATCTCGATGTGGTTTTTTCCAGGTTTCAGGAATTGTCCTACCTTAAGCTGATAAGGTACTGCCCATACACAGCCTGCTTCCTGTCCGTTGATTCGAACACGGGCACTTTCGCGTACGTCTCCCAAGTCAAGGATCCAGTTATCAGCTTTCAGAGCCGGCAACTCAATATCCAAAGAATACACGCCAGTTCCCATATTTGTTTGGGCTGCCGGATGATCTATGTTTGTCCATGAACATGGACGGTCTATATCAAATGTACCCTGAATATCCGGTGTGCTTTCAGCAAAGTGCAATTTCCAGCCATGGTCCAGGCGAAGACTAAAGGGTTGTTCTTTTACATATTTCCACGGCTTGGATGCTTGTAAAGGTTGTCGGTACGTTTGCAGGATGATAGATTCGCCCGATTTTAATTGCAGATAGACTTGTGTCTTTCCGTCTACCTGACGCACTTTCGCTTCTCCACATTCTCCGTTCATGGGGTTAAAGAGAGCGGCTGTTTCGGCATTTGTACCTAAAGTAATCCAACCATCTACTCCTTTGTTCTGCAATGAAGAGATGAAGTAATGATGTCCTGTGTCATTAACTCTTCGAATGGTCTGTAACCCGAATTTTGTTTTCATTTCTTCCGCAGGGATATTGCAACTGGCTAATGTACGTGCATAATCCGTTCCGGTGATAATCTTACCTTTCCCAATCGGAGTAACGGTTGTTTCTGAAAACGATACGGCAGGCAGATTCTTCAAAGTCTGTTGATAACTTTTTCGTTTCTGTTCCAGCTGACCATATCCCGGTACATCTGTCGGATAGTTTTCGAGGAATACAATGGTAGCTCCTTGCTTGGCTAGTTCATAAAGATGTGCCAGCACATCACTCGGCATCAAGTGCGCAGCAGGTACTACCAGGGCTTTATAACCAGTGCCGCCTGATGTAACTAACTGGCCGTTCTTGAAACGGGTACTGCGAATAAAGTTGTCAGAGATATAATCCCCGTCATATCCGCTGTTATTAATACGATGGATAGCATTGATAAATTTGGGAGCGAGTTTATCCATGTGGTGGATGGTGAACAGTAACAATCGTCCCGGTTGCTCGTTCCACATGTCATATACCGGAAGATAAATCAGGAAATCATTATCCGGCCGTCCCATTTGCAGAAAACTCTGACAGCGGGTAATGTAATGGAAGAAAGAAGGAGCATCACGCCAAATACTGTTCGTCGGGCTCATATTGATAGAAGCATAGAACAGCCATCCGGGCCATTCGGCTTCTTTCGGAGAATAAGGAGTACCGTGGAAAAACATGTGATTGACTCCGGAAACAAACATCAAATCCATATCCGGTTTACATTGCGATAGGGAAGTACGGAAATGCTCCGTCAGCCATGTAAATGTCTCGGAAGAAGTATACGTTTTTCCTGCAATATGAGCTGCCGAGGAGGCATATTTCAGCATAGACAGGTCCGAATCATTCTTTTTGGTCAATGTGTCCTGACGCAATCCTTCGATATGGAACTGCGACAGTCCAAAACCTTCACATTCGGGAATATCCACGGAAGCATAGATATCAATCAAATTGCCGGGCGAACCGTGTGCTTGATTACGGGTGATACTACCGTTTTTGTGTGCCCAGTCTGTCCATTGATGACTGAAGTTCTCCAATAAGAGGTCGGAAATGGTTTCCCGGTAATCCGACACGATACGTCTGCTAACTTCCGGACGGTTTTCATCCAGAAACTCGGAGAAATGTTCTTCCAGTTTATACCCCCGTCTACGAGCGAACTGTTCCAGGAAATCATCCGTCCAGTCAGCTTGATAAACTTCGTATGAATCGTTGAAGAAAGTATGTGGATAACTTGTCTTGCTACTTTTGAAAGCACGGTCAAAGCGGGAAAGATAATTTTTTACCGCCTTTTTTGAGAGATGATTCATCACATAGCCTTCTCCTCCCGGAGCTGCCCGTTTCACTTTCTGCCTTGTTTTCCCGATGTAAAGAGCAATCACTTTCCATTTGCCGGCAGGCGCTTTCCATTGGAGTTTATCTTTTTTGACGTGAGCAGTCAGGTTGATACATTTGCCTTTCTCGTCGTATGCCATCACCCGGCTTAGTACGGAAAATGGTTGTTGCTTGGGATCGGTCACATTGATATCTTGTTCAATCTCTTTGCCCCCCTCTATTTCGTATGTCTGGAAGATAGCCTTGGTAGCCGCGTCTTCGATACTGACTTCAGGTCCGCCAAAAGGCCATCCGGTTCCGGTATTCATATCAATCTCGATACCCGTACGTTTTCCTTCCGCCTGTGTATGTTTAAGCATTTCCATCCAGCGGGGAGAAAGAAACTGAATTTCATTCGCGTCATTGCCTTGCACCCCATAGATAGGAGTAATTTCTACTGCTCCCATTCCGGTGCGTGCGTATTCTTCCAGATTATACGTCAGATTCTTTTCGTCTACGGCACTTCCCAGCCACCACCATCTGGCACCGGGACGTGTTTCCACCGGAGTGTTCGGCCATTGTTGTGCTTGCATTACTCCACCTGCGGCGAGCAGGCAAAGAACTATCAATTGTCTTTTATTCATTATTCTTTCGGTGTATTATAGTATTCTATGTTTTCTGCGTCATCAGTTACAAAAAGCGGTCGTCCGTCCGGTTGTTCAAAGTGGAAGCGGATGCCGTCGAAGGTAATATTCCGTGCATGGCGGATATAAAACCCTTTAGCGGGAATAGTGCCGAACATCCAGGGCTCGGGATATACTTTCTCCTGTTCGGGCGGAATACGTTTGCCATCCTCTTCGCTATATCCTCCTTTATAATAGAGGTGAATATTCCGAAAAGTGACGTCCTCAATACATGCACCCGGCACTCCGCTGATGATGGAGGCATAACGGCTGTCGGCATTCCAAACGTTGATGTTGCTGATGAGAATACGTTTCATGGTGCCTACAGGCGTACCTTCGGGGCTACGCATACGTGCGCCTAACCGGAGAAAGATAGGAGCGTTGACAATATTCCTCATCGTTATATTGTTGATAACAATATCTTCCAGATGTCCTCCGTCTACCGTTTCCAATGCCAGTCCCCTGCAATGTTCAAAGATACAATTAGTAATCGCAATATTGCGGAAACCTCCGCTGCTTTCTGTTCCCAGTTTGATGCGTCCGGTGCGGTAACCATGATCGGGGGCTTGCGGTTCGTCCAGTTGCCAGGTGCCATCCAATACACTTCCTTTATCATAACCACTTACATAACAATCACTGATCGTCACATTTTCCGTATCCTGAAAGCGTCCTAAACCGTAGGATGCTTTCAATACAATGGCATCATCCCAGGGCGAGTTCACCGTGCACTGGCTGATACGCACATTCCGGCAACAATCAATATCGAATCCATCCCGGTTTGTATCTACTTTCAGATTCAGAATAGTCAGATGATCTACTCCTGTAGCCAACAGGGCAAAATGTCCGCAATGTAGCATGGATAAATCTTTCAGAGTCACATTTCTACACTCCTTCAAGCTGATAGCTTTATTGCCTACACCCGGCAGACGGCTTTCTTCGCGAGTCAGCCCTTTACCGTAGATAAGTCCGGGCCCACTGATCGTTATGTTCTCCAGCCCGATTCCCCAAATTAAGGAATTCTTCCAATGGCTGTGTCCGAAATCCTGATATTTGTTATGTTCATTCGGTTCGGCACTATCGTATCCTTCCTCTTTTTCGGGGAAAGCGGCAAGAATACACGTACCTTGCTCCAGATACAAATGAATGTTACTTTTTAACCGGATAGAATAACAGGCATATTCTCCGGCTGGTAGGTAAACCGTACCTCCTCCCGCTTCTGCAGCTGCTTCAATCGCACGATTGATAGCAGGAGAATCGATGGTTTTTCCATCCGCTTTGGCTCCAAAGTCCTTAACGTTATAAATGGCTGCATGTATATGGATGCAACCAATTAACAGAGTGAATAATAAATAAGCTCTTTTCATTTTTTGTCGATTTTGGCAAAAATATCCGGTAACATATAATAGTTGTAATCCGCTTTTTCATTCTGTTCGTAGAAGCAGAAGTAAAGTCGGAGTGGCTTGGTGTACTTTTCTTGAGAGGGGGGTGGAGAGAGATTGCAACGTCCGGCCAATACCGGTCGGTCGGTCCGTTTGCCCGATTCGTAAAGCATCAGGGGAGTTTCATCTTTATGTCCGTTGCTCAAGCGAATATCATCGCTGGGAGTGACAGCCTGTAAAGTACGTAATTTCATACTTTCTCCATAATAGCAAGTGAAAGCTTGTCCTTCCACACTGAAGACATTGATATCCGAATCCGGCTGGCAATCGCCGAAGCTCCAAAAGAGCTTATCCGCCTTTGATGTGGAAGTCACTTCTACTTCCAGAATAAATCCATGACTATCGGGCAGGGCTTTCCATTGGAAATGGATCCCTTCTACTTTTTCTTTAGGCTTCAGCCAGTGACTTTCATTTCCCTTCGATATTCCCAGCCGGAAAGTACCGGCAGGCGGAGTCAGGGATTGTGCTTGCGCATCAATGAGCAAGATTCCCAGCAGTACGGTGGTCAGGAGTTGTTTCAGCATAGTTGAAGTGGATATTACTTTGTTCATTTTCCTTTAGTTCAATAGCGTTTTTGTCTTTCATATCCAATGTTATTTCAGACAAATTGAAGTTTTTTGTATAGCAGATTTTTCCCGGTTTATTGGTCTGCGCTTCGATGGCATAAAGATAGAAATTTTCCAGACGTAACGAGTCATTCCAGCCGGAAGCAGAGATAAATTCATCTACATTTTCTGCTTTGATTTTCGATACATACACATTGCGGAAGTGCGGATAACCTTTTTCGGGTGGTGTTACCGGAGTCAGCATTACTCTCCAATGTTCCGGAATATCTTTCCCTTCATACTCTTTAGGTAATACGCTGTAACTATAACTGGGATTCCAGTTTAGATCCGCAGCCAGTACGTGGCGGACGTTTTCTGCTTTTACGTCGGTCATATAGATGTTTTCGATCGTTCCTCCGCGGTTCATGGCACTCTTTAACCGTAGTACAGCCGAGGTGCCGACTGCTTGAAGATTGTATCCCAATATATTTCGTATACTGCCGGAGGTTTCACTGCCACAGGTGATGAGGCCTGCGCCTTTGCGGGCTATACAGTTGCGTATTACTATATTTTCCGTGGGGAGATTGACACGCAATCCGTCTGCGTCGCGTCCCGATTTGATACAAATATTATCATCATTGCAATCGACGTCGCAGTTTTCAATCAGAATATTAGTAGACGAGTCGATGTCGATGCCATCTGTGCTGGGACCGTGTCCTCCCAAGTTATTATTAATGACCAGTCCGTCTATGGTACAGTAATTGGAATAAAGAACCTGGCATCCCCAAAAGCCTGTCCGCATCAGGGTGAATCCTTTGAGGGTAATGTCCGAACTGCGTTCCACGAGAATACCCCGTACACGTTTGCAGTCGTAATCTACAATCCAGCGTAATCCTTTCGCTTCATATTCTTTCCGCATTTCCCAATATTTATCCCAAAATACTTTGCCTCGGCAATCCAGCGTTCCCTCTCCACTGACGGCAGCATTCTTTTCATTGACAATGTTGATTACTGCCGCGGGCCATGTCATCTCAATACCTGCAATTCGCGAGCGGAATTCGGGATAATGATGAATGTGAGGACTAGCCAGTAGAGTCACTCCTTTATCCAGTTGCAGGTTGACACCGCTTTTTACGAACAATGCCCCTGTCTGATAATATCCCGGTTGAAGGGTGACCGTGCCTCCACCGGAGACGGAACAACTGTCGATTGCTTTCTGGATAGCCTCTGTGCTAAGCACCGTGCTGTCTGCTACTGCGCCAAAAGAATTGGCGGATAAAATAAGATTGTTTCCGGGCATTTGCCGGCTTCCTACACTGTCAGCCCATGACAAATCCGGTTGTTGCGGTACTTGCCCCCATTCGAAGCTGTTGCTTCCTGCCTGTTTGGCCGTTGGGGTGACGCAAGCTGCTGTCAAAAGTGTGCCTGCCAATAGGAACAGGGGAAAGATGCTTTTGGTTTTCATATTTATCTAATGCCTGATACTTAATACTTGATACCTAATACTTATCTCTTAATTTCCGTCCGGTTTCTCTATTTCTGTGAAAGGTGATTCGTTCCAGTGGAAAGTATTCACATCATCCGGGTGTGCCGGGTTATATGCCGGGTCTATTTTTAAGTGTTTGGCTAACTCGGGTACGGCTTTCTTCATACCTTCAATCACACACTGGGCTATCTGGTAAGCGCCGTAAGGGTTAAAGTGGGTATTGTCTTCAAAAGCCTTGGTCTGTCCGGGATAAGTTCCTGCCGGATAGTGTACGAAGGCGCGTTTGGATGTTTCCGTGCCTAACGCTTCATATAGTGTCCGAGTCATTTCGTTGAGGTCAATCAAAGGTATATTTTCTTTGGCGGCCAGCCAGCGCATGGCCTCCGGATAATCTTCGTGTGTATCGCGGATATGTCCGGTTGAGTCAAAGCTCCGGCGTTGGGTGGGAGTAACCAGTACGGGATATGCTCCACGTGCTCGTGCTTCGTCGATGAATGTTTTCAGGCTGGTCATAAAAGAGTAGTAAGCTCCTTTTCCGGGACCTTTCTGCTTCTGATCGTTATGTCCGAACTCCATGAAGAGATAATCGCCTTTCTTCATCTGGCTCAATGCTTTTTTCAAACGTCCTGCTCCGATAAAAGTATTGGCCGATTCACCGGATTCCGCATAATTGGCGATGCAAACATCTGTTCCGAAGAAGTGAGGGATCATTTGTCCCCAGCTAGCCCAAGGTTCGTTGTCCTGATCGACTACCGTACTGTTTCCGCACAGAAAAACAGTGATGACTGACGGATTGGCAGGCTCGATACGGATACTTTGGCACACAGGTGCATCTCCATTAAATTCCAATGTCAGTTTATCATCCCAGTTCAGTTTCGCTTTCTCACGGGGCTTGATTCGTACATATTCTTTTTCGGAGATACGAGGGGTACGTTTATTGATGATAAATGTTTCGTCTACGAATTGTCCTTTTTTAGTTGGCAGGTTCTCAACAAATAGCCGGCGTGACTCACCTCTTACGGTGGTCACTCCTGCCTGTTTTTTACTTCCCAGGCGTACTGTAACTTTGTAATTCCCGTCCGGAACACGGACAGAGAAGAAGAAAGGTGATTTACTCCCTTTCTCGGGTGTGGCGGTGAGGTCGTATCCGTATCTCGTCTCCTCGCTATATCGGGGTGCGTCCGACAGTTGGTAGGTTCGGACTTTTTCTTGGGCATTGACGGTTATTGTAGCCAAGAGTAGTAAGCCTATGATAGTAGTTTTCATTATAAATAATATGAATGTATATTGGTTTATGTAATCCGTGCCTGATAATTTCCCATTTAGTTAATTTTCGGTTTGAGCTCGTCCGGCGAATCTTTGGTATAAGATTTTACATCTCCTGCCACTTTGGTGAACAATGCTTGTATCAGTTCCGGGGCAATGGTTGCTGACGGGCGGAAAGCGTCTGAATTCATATAATCCAGGATTGCCTTATGCATTTGTCGGGCAACGATTCGTTTCTCCGGTTGAGAAGTGATATCCATACTGGTCATCATCAGTTTACCGTTCAATACGTTTGCTTCAAACAACATTCCGATTTTCCGGCTGATGAACCAGGTGTCGATGCTTTGAACGGTTGGCTGGAATTCTGCCGGAAAGTCGGTAAATTGCATCACCTGGGCTTTATTTAATAATTCCCACCATTGCAGGTTACTATGAAATTCCGTAGGAAATTCACGGAAAAGAGGATGATATTCATTCAGGAAAATACCAGTTGTGTGCGGCGGGCGCATCTTGAACCAGGAAGTATTCCAGAATACCGGAGTAAAGTATTGTTTAACTTCTTTTCCGTATTGTATTTTGCCGGCTGCCGTAATCAAGACATTTCCCCCTTCTTTCAGTACGGAAACGGCTTTTTCATCCAGTGTGTCGGTAGTATATACACTTCCCTGTGTCAGTTCCACTTGTGCAGGATATACCCAGAAATCCCAGTCATTGACGGCATCGCTGCCTTCAATACATACTTCCAGATTTAGTTTCTGCGGAGTATCGATCCCTTTCAGATTCATATCCACGCTGCCTAGTGCACAAAGGTTTCCAATAGGAATCGTTTGTGTGCCGACAGTTCCTTTGGCATACACCTTTCCGAACTTGTCTTTGATGGTATAGCTAGTTTTTGCTCCTTGCAGAGGGGCTGCACCAAAGTGAGAAACTTCGATGTCGGCATGGAATGTTTCATCATTGGCATATACAAACTTCGGAATACGGGCTAAGGGGACAGTCGGGCTGCAAAAACGTCTGAATTGCTCCGCGTTGATATATCCTTTCTCTTCAAAAAATACATCCAGTACGCCGACCAATGCCGTTCCCTGACCCGAGTAATCGTTGAGAGCCAGCAATTGGAAACCTGCATAATCGGGGGTACGCAATGTCTTTTCAATCTCATGCTTATAACAAAGTGCCTGCAATTTGCCCGAAGCCATCATAAAATCATAACTTTGGCCTCCCATGTGATTATCATTCAGAATATCCCTGAAAATCTCAAAGTTCTTCGCTTTGTTGACTCCGGTATATTTGCGGATTTCGTTGAAATTCGGGAATACGCACCATTGACCTGTTTCATGTGATACATACGGTTGTTTCACGGTGTCTATCCTTGCGCGATAATCCGATTCGCTTTCCGGTTGTGCACCTGCCCAACTCAAACCGCGTGCTCCGGCTTTCACATGGTATTCATTGTGAGGTTGCCACTGCCAGCTGTTTCCTACGGAAGCTCCCGTATATACACGACGCGGATCTGTCGCTTTCCAATAATCGACAAACTTGCTCACCCATGCTACCCAGCGTCCGGAAGGTTCGTTACCACAAGCCAGCATACAGTAAGATGCATAGTTTCCGTATTCTTTAGTCAGGGCAATTGTTTCGTCCATCAGATATTTGTCAATTGGCTGACCGTTACCCAATCTTGGTCCGTGATTCGGCCAACTCGGACCTTCCGGTTGCAGATAGAAACCGACTAGATCGGCTGCGATAAAAGCAGCTTCCGGCGGGCAGAAAGAATGAAAACGCATGTGATTCAAACCATAGTTGCGGCAAATGCGGAACACCCGCTCCCAGGAAGCTACGTCCATTGGAGCATAACCGGTCAATGGGAAATCACAGTTTTCCACTGTGCCGCGAAGCATTGTTTTGCGACCATTGACGTAGAACCATTTTCCTTCTATCTTGAAATCGCGCATACCAAATTGTACCTGTTTGATGTCGGACTGTTTACCGTTGGTCAATTTTGCCGTCAGTTTATACAGTGCAGGATTGAACTCATCCCATGTGAGGAAATTTTTTCCCATAGGAAGTTCCATCTCTATTGCATTGTCTCCCGGACGGATATGGAAGCTTTGCTGAACAGGAGCTACTTTGTGTTGAGTGTCCGTATTGAAACTTTCGGCAGAAAGTGTAATATCTCCTTTGGTGGAAGAGGCAGACTGTATGTTCATGCGTACCAGTGCTTTCTGATTGTTTAAATCAGGGTATATCTGAATGTCTTCAAAATGAACTTTAGGAGTGGCCTGTAATTCGATTCGTCCTACGATCCCGTTCCAGTTACCTTGGGTCTGGTCGGTGATGCTGTGAGAGTCGGGACCTACATTGATTTCTTTGATGCGGTTGTCGATGCGGATAGTAATCAGGCAGGTTTTGCCGGGAGTAACAGCAGAAGTCAGATCATACACATGAGGGACACAAAGACTGTTCTGCATACCGAGTTCCTGTTGATTGACCCATACGGTCGTTTCGATGTGCGGGCGTTCCAGGAAAAGAGTGATTCTTTCTCCTTTCCAGTTGGAAGGTATTGTAACTTTCTTTTGATACCAGGCTACCCCTACATAATGTTTGTCGGGAGTCAGGAAAAAGGGAAGTTTCACTTGTCCTTCTATTCTGTATTTCTCCATGTATGGATTGAAATAGTAAGAGCTGTCATACAAGCTTCCGGTCCACCGGGTGCGGGCGGTTACTTCATCTCCTTTCAGCTTTTCGGGCATGGAGCCGGGGAGATTAATCTGATCATCAAGGCTTTTTTTGAACCATTGTTCCTTGGTGCCGATATCTTCCCGGTCTATCTGGAAATTCCATTTGCCGGATAAACTGAAAGAATGATTTTGCCCCGTTACGGTCAGTATAGAGGCAAATACGATGGCAATACTTACTAAAAGTTGTTTCATGATATATAGAATTGATATGTTTTTCATCTCTATTTTAAAATCTGCCGCTAAAGTAGAGCTTTTTAAGGGTTTAGTAAATAGAAAGATGTACAGATACATAGAATATTGTATCAAAATGCACTTATAGGACGGATGGTGTACAAAACTACATGGATTTGAAATATTGTCCATGCTCTTTATCTTTGAGGAGGTTGGGAGATACCTTATCTTTGCGGGGTAAACTTTTTAATCTTAAAAGGAACCATGAAAAAAGTAGTTGTTTGGATGGCTCTAAGTCTTTGCTCGGTAATGACAATCTTCGCCGGTAAGACTGCTTATCTCTTTTCTTATTTCATCAATGACAGTAAAGATGGATTGCATTTAGCTTATAGTTATGACGGGTTGAACTGGATGCCTTTGAATGGCGGACGGTCTTATCTGACACCTTCCGTTGGTAAAGATAAATTAATGCGAGATCCGAGTATTTGCCAGGCTCCGGACGGAACTTTCCACATGGTCTGGACTTCCAGTTGGACTGATCGGATTATCGGCCATGCTTCTTCTCGTGATTTAATTCATTGGAGTGAACAACAGGCTATTCCGGTGATGATGCACGAGCCGACTGCCCATAATTGTTGGGCACCTGAACTCTTTTATGACGAACCTTCGCAAACTTACTATATCTTTTGGGCAACTACCATCCCCGGTCGTCACAAGGAAATACCTACCAGCGAAAGCGAGAAGGGATTGAATCATCGTATTTATTATGCGACAACAAAGGATTTCCGCACTTTCTCAAAGACAAAGATGTTTTTCAACCCTGATTTCAGTGTGATTGACGCTGCTATTGTGAAAGATCCGAAGCTGGGAGACCTGATAATGATAGTCAAGAATGAAAACTCCAATCCGCCGGAAAAGAATTTGCGCGTTACGCGTACAAAAAAGGTCGAAAAAGGATTTCCGACCAAAGTATCGGCGCCTATTACAGGAAAGTATTGGGCGGAAGGACCTGCTCCTCTTTTTGTCGGTGATACGCTTTATGTTTATTTCGATAAATACCGCGATCATCGTTATGGTGCCGTTCGCTCTTTAGATCATGGCGAAACATGGGAAGACGTGTCCGATCAAGTTTCTTTTCCGAGAGGCATCCGTCATGGAACGGCGTTTGCGGTAGATGCTTCCGTGGTGGAGGCATTGATAGCCAATCGTACTTATAATCCTTTAATCCCCGATAATGTGGCGGATCCTTCCGTTTCTAAGTTTGGTGATACCTATTATCTCTACGGAACCACTGATTTGGATTATGGTCTTGAACGTGCCGGAACACCTGTTGTGTGGAAGTCGAAAGATTTTGTAAACTGGAGCTTTGAGGGTTCTCATATTAGTGGTTTCGACTGGTCGAAAGGATATGAATATACGAATGATAAAGGTGAAAAGAAAAAAGGATATTTCCGGTATTGGGCTCCCGGGAGAGTGATTGAACACGATGGAAAGTTTTATTTATATGTCACTTTTGTCAAGCCCGGTGATAAGATGGGGACTTATGTGCTTGTTGCAGATCGTCCGGAGGGTCCTTTCCGGTTTACCGAAGGAAAAGGGCTTTTTGTTTCCGGAGAAGAAGTAGATAGCCCCGCCATTATTAATGATATCGACGGAGAGCCTTTTATTGATGATGACGGTACGGGATATATCTTTTGGCGTCGTCGGAATGCGGCACGTCTTTCTGCTGACCGGCTTCATCTGGATGGGGAACCGGTGACATTGAAAACAGCCCGTCAGGGATATTCAGAGGGTCCCGTAATGTTTAAACGTAAAGGTATCTATTATTATATTTATACATTGAGCGGTCATCAGAATTATGCAAATGCATACATGATGAGCCGCGAATCTCCTCTTACAGGTTTTGTGAAACCGGAGGGCAACGATATCTTTTTGTTTTCTTCTCCCGAAAATCAAGTGTGGGGACCGGGGCATGGCAATGTGTTCTACGATGAAGGAACGGATGAGTATATCTTTCTTTATCTCGAATACGGAGATGGTGGAACCACCCGGCAGATATATGCCAACTGGATGGAATTTAATGATGACGGAACAATTAAGACTTTAGTTCCCGATATGCGTGGAGTGGGGTGCCTGGCAACTCCACAAGAGAAACGGACGAATTTGTCTTTGCAGTCACATTTTTATGCTTCCAGCGAGAAAGAACCGCGCACTTCTGTGGTCAGCATTGAAACACAGCCTAACCAGCCTCTACCGGAGAAAGCCTCCGTGAAGAATTATACTCGAACGCATACTTATCAGGCTGCTCATGTAGCCGATGAATCGAATGGAACTCGTTGGATGGCAGCCGATACGGATAGCAGTCCATTCATTACGGTGGATTTAAAAGGGATTCGCAATGTCAACGAATGTCAGTTTTACTTTACCCGCCCTACTGAAGGACATACGTGGCGGTTAGAAAAATCGATGGATGGAAAAAACTGGCGGACATGTGCCGAACAAGCTAAAGTAGAAGTGCGCTCCCCGCATTTGGCGAAGGAGATAGGGGAGGCCCGTTATCTTCGTCTTCATATCCGCAGGGGAGATGCTGGATTGTGGGAATGGAAAATCTATGAGAAATGATAATTTTGCGGAGTGCCCTGAAAGGGCTTAATTATATAGCGTAGGGGAACGCCCTACGTAAAAACGACAATCTGAATTTGCGCCCTGAAAGGGCATAATTGTATACAGTTCCGCCCTTTCAGGGCTTGTGGCTGGTGTGTCTTTTTCGTAGGGCGTTGCCCTACGCTATGTAATTAAGACCTTTCAGGGCACCCCAATAAATATATAATTGTAAGGCTTTCAGCCTAACTGCTAAATTCCCATTTATAAAACGAATGATAAACAATAGCTAACATTAATAATCAATTGAATTTATGAAGTATATGATAAAAAGTAAAATATTAGCGATTCTTTGTGTCAGTCTGCTGACCCTTTCAACCACAGCACACCCCTCTTCTTGGTTTAATGACAAAGATCTGACACTGACAGGTGTCTACTATTATCCTGAACACTGGGATGAAAACCAGTGGGAACGTGACTTCAAGAAAATGCATGAACTGGGATTTGAATTTACTCATTTTGCCGAGTTTGCCTGGGCGCAGTTGGAGCCGGAAGAAGGACGTTATGATTTTGCCTGGCTTGACAGAGCGGTAGCTTTAGCTGCCAAATATGATTTAAAAGTGATAATGTGTACGTCTACTGCCACTCCTCCTGTATGGATGAGCCGGAAATATCCTGAAATTCTGTTGAAGAATGAAGATGGAACGGTACTTGACCACGGTGCCCGTCAGCATGCTTCATTTGCTTCTCCTCTTTACAGAGAGTTATCTTATAAGATGATTGAAAAACTGGCGCAGCACTATGGTAACGATCCTCGTATTATCGGATGGCAACTCGATAACGAACCTGCCGTACAGTTTGACTATAATCCGAAAGCGGAACTTGCCTTCCGTGATTTTCTTCGTGCCAAATACAATAATGACATTCAACTTTTAAATAATGCCTGGGGAACTGCTTTTTGGAGTGAGTCTTATTCTTCTTTTGATGAAATAACGCTTCCCAAGCGTGTACAGATGTTTATGAATCATCATCAGATTTTGGATTACCGTCGTTTTGCAGCAATGCAAACCAATGATTTTCTGAATGAGCAATGCTTGTTAATCAAGAAATATGCAAAGAACCAATGGGTAACAACCAATTATATACCGAACTATGATGAAGGACATATTGGTGGTAGTCCTGCGTTGGATTTCCAAAGCTATACCCGTTACATGGTATATGGAGATAATGAGGGAATCGGTCGTCGGGGCTATCGTGTAGGTAATCCATTGCGTATTGCTTGGGCGAATGATTTTTTCCGTCCGATACAGGGAACGTATGGTGTAATGGAACTGCAACCGGGACAAGTGAACTGGGGCAGTATCAATCCCCAGCCTCTTCCGGGAGCTGTCCGTCTATGGATGTGGAGTGTATTTGCCGGTGGAAGTGATTTTATTTGTACCTACCGCTATCGCCAACCGCTCTATGGTACAGAACAGTATCATTATGGAATAGTAGGAACAGACGGAGTGACTGTTACCCCCGGTGGAAAAGAGTATGAAACTTTTATAAAAGAGATTCGTGAACTTCGTAAGCATTATGCTCCCCGTGAGGCGAAGCCTGCTGATTACCTGGCACGTCGTACAGCTATTCTTTTCAATCCTGAAAACTCCTGGAGCATTGAGCGACAGAAGCAAAACCGGACCTGGGATACTTTTGCGCATATTGAAAAGTATTACCGTACCTTAAAATCATTCGGAGCACCCGTCGATTTTATTTCAGAAGCCAAGAACTTATCTGATTATCCGGTCGTCATTGCGCCGGCTTATCAATTAGCTGATAAAGAACTGGTGGACAAATGGATTTCTTATGTGAAGAATGGCGGAAACCTCATTCTTACTTGTCGTACGGCGCAGAAGGATCGTTATGGTCGTCTCCCGGAGGCTCCTTTTGGCTCTATGATTACTCCGCTGACCGGAAATGAAATGAACTTTTATGATTTGCTTCTTCCCGAAGATCCCGGTACTGTTGTTATGAACGGAAAAGAGTATGCCTGGAATACATGGGGAGAGATTCTGAATCCTCCGGCAGATGCTCAAATATGGGCTACTTATAAAAACGAATTCTACGCAGGAAGTCCGGCTGTGACTTTCCGCAAACTGGGGAAAGGTACGATTACTTATGTTGGAGTGGACAGCCACAACGGAGCATTGGAAAAAGATATATTGAAAAAACTATATGCACAGCTGAATATCCCGGTAATGGATTTGCCTTATGGCGTGACAATGGAATACCGGAATGGCTTGGGAATTGTTTTGAACTATTCAGACCAGCCCTATGCCTTCAACTTGCCGAAAGGAGCCAAAGCATTGATTGGAACTACAAATATTCCTACAGCGGGTGTATTGGTGTTTTCAATGTGACCGGCTATAAATTAATATTCTTATCTTTGATGTGTTTGAAGAATTAAAAAAATGATATTGTAATGAAGACTTACTTACTGAAACCGATGGTAGTTGTCTGCCTTTGCTTATTGACAGCTTCCTTTACTTTTGCCGCTGATAATTATAAAATGGTAAAGGTGAAAGCTCCTTTCCCTATGCAACCTATTAAAGTATTTATCTATCCGGACAAAGACTTTTTGATAACAGATTACGGAGCAAAAAACGGAGGTGAAGTAAACAATACAAAAGCAATTGCTGCCGCTATTGAAGCGTGTCATAAATCAGGTGGCGGACGTGTTGTTGTTCCGGCAGGTATATGGTTAACTGGGCCAATTCATTTTAAAAGTAATGTAAATCTTTATTTGGAGGAGAATGCAATTCTGAATTTTACGGATAATCCTTCTGATTATCTTCCGGCAGTGATGACTTCATGGGAAGGTTTGGAATGTTATAATTATTCTCCATTACTCTATGCTTTTGAATGTGAGAATGTGGCAATTACAGGTAAAGGGACTCTTCAGCCGAAGATGGATACTTGGAAAGTATGGTTCAAACGTCCTCAACCTCATTTGGAGGCATTGAAAGAGTTATATACGAAAGCTTCGACCGATGTTCCTGTTATTGAACGTCAAATGGCGGTAGGAGAGAACCACCTTCGTCCGCACTTGATTCATTTCAATCGCTGCAAGAATGTTTTATTGGATGGGTTTAAGATTCGTGAAAGTCCGTTCTGGACCATTCATCTTTATATGTGTGACGGAGGACTGGTACGTAATCTGGATGTAAAAGCACATGGACATAATAATGACGGTATTGATTTCGAAATGAGCCGTAATTTTCTGGTAGAAGATTGTTCTTTCGATCAGGGTGATGATGCAGTAGTGATTAAAGCCGGACGTAATCAAGATGCCTGGCGATTGAATACTCCTTGCGAAAATATTGTTATCCGTAATTGCCAGATTCTTAAAGGACATACTTTGCTTGGTATTGGAAGTGAAATTTCCGGAGGAATACGGAATATTTATATGCATGATTGCACAGCTCCGAATTCAGTAATGCGTCTTTTTTTCGTAAAAACCAATCATCGTAGAGGTGGGTTTATAGAAAACGTTTATATGAAGAATGTACAGGCAGGAATGGCTCAACGTGTACTTGAAATAGATACCGAAGTGCTATACCAGTGGAAGGATCTGGTACCTACTTATGAAGAACGGATTACCCGTATTGATGGCATTTATATGGATAAAGTCACTTGTGAGTCGGCAGACGCTATTTACGAATTGAAAGGAGATGCAAAACTTCCGGTGAAGAATGTAACAATCAAGAATGTGAAGGTAGGGGAAGTGAAGAAGTTCGTGAAGAAAGTGAATAATGTGGAGAATGTAGTAGAGAAGAATGTGACCTATGAAAGGGAGGTAAAATAATCATTTTCTGAAATTGGCAGAAAAAATCGTACTGTCATATTAGCATAATGTAGTATATTAGCGGCAAAATTGAAAACTTTATTCTAGTATGAAGAAATCCTGTTTTTTGCTGCTACTTACTATTTTATGTAGCAGTATAAGTTTTGCTCAAAGCCTGAAATCTATTTCTATTTTAGGCGACTCGTATTCAACGTTTGAAGGATATCTACAACCAGATACGAATAGTATTTGGTATTATGTCTCTCCACGACAACAAACAGATGTGACTTCAGTAAAACAGACGTGGTGGCATAAATTCATTAAAGAGAATAATTACCGCCTTTGTGTCAATAATTCATTTTCGGGTGCAACGATTTGTAATACGGGTTATCGCAACGAAGATTACTCGGATCGTTCTTTTATAACCCGTATGGATCAACTGGGTTGCCCGAATGTGATTTTTGTTTTTGGCGCAACCAATGATTGTTGGGCTGGTTCTCCGCTTGGGGAGTATCAGTATGTGGGATGGACTAAAGATGATTTGTATAAATTCCGTCCGGCTATGGCTTATATGCTCGATCACATGATTGATCGCTATCCTAATGTTGAAATCTATTTTCTATTGAATTCCGGTTTAAAGGAAGAGTTTAATGAATCAGTCAGAACTATCTGCAGGCATTATAATATTGATTGCATAGAATTGCATGACATTGACAAAAAGAGTGGGCATCCTTCAATAAAGGGAATGGAGCAGATTAGTGAACAGATTAAAGAGTTCATGGTGAAGAAGACGAAGTGAAAGGAGCATTAAAAAATATTGCCACTTGTTCTTCTTTGATTAGAAATTCTATTTCAAAGAGTGACAAGTGGCAATAGGATTAGTTGTTTACCTTAATATCCCGGGTTTTGCATTGCTTTCTTTTCCTCATTACTTAATGCAGAACCATTTGAATTGGTGATACCGTCTAAGAAGGCTTGGGGGATCGGACGATAGTAATGTTTCTCCGATTTGAATTCGCCAAGACCTCTGCTGGCACCATCGTTGAATTTATGCCAACGGGCGTCTAACGTCTTGGTACGTGCCAGATCTTCCCAGCGTTGCAATTCGCCACAAAGTTCTCTTGTACGTTCATTCAACAGGAAGCACATCATTTTGTCAGCATTGGATGTGCAGCCCAGTTCGTTGTAAATAGGGACATCTACTGTAGAATTATATACATCTGATACACTATTTAATTTCATTGTTGTTTTGGTAGAAGCAGTGGTTTCCTGTTCTATATTGTTTGACTCGTAATAAGTATTTTCTTCCCAATAAATAGCACCTTCAGAAGAATGACCGCCCCCCTTTCCCGAACAATAAGGATTGTTCTTATAGGCTTGTCCGCCATCTACATTCTTACTACGATCCTCACCTGTTTTATAACCGGCACGTTCACGTAATTTATTCATCCACTCGATAGCTTTGTCATAGTTGGCTTCCCCCTTACGAATATATGCCTCGGCAACCATTAGTACATCATCTGCCGAACGGGCGATAATAGCATCACGAGTACCGAATTGAGACGCAATAGAAACACGGTAACCATCACGGAATTTAGATAAAGCTACCGAACGTTTGTGGGGTATGATATCGTAATAATTACCTGTTTTTTCATTTACATTCCAACTGTGTTCCTGCCCTTTGAAATAGCGTACATATGTATACGTGTTACACATTTTTCCATCTTTCAAAACAGTATATGCCGGAGCATTGGGATATTTCTCATAGCGGTTGTCTCCCGGGTCATTAACGATGTATTTCATACCGAGTTCACCTCCACTAAAACGTTTGTCACCTTCTTTTACACCTGCCGGAGCGTATGGCATATCTTCTGCTGTCCAGGTAGGAGCGCTTTTGGTTTCGTTGGCTCCATAACAGGTGATGAATGATTTCCAGAAACGAGAGTCATTGACACGGTCAAATACCTGCATGGTATATTCTGTAGCACTTACGTATGAGAATTCACGTCCTCCTGAGATGTCACGTTTACATCCACCTATATCATTGCCTTGATATACGGCCGGATAATAAAGATGCATCTGATTTCCAAAGCGTCCCCATGTTGATTCATCATTAGAGAATTGAGCCGCTAGAATCACTTCGCTTACTTTTTCATTGGCTCCGTTTGGCTGTTCATAGTCCCAAAGTTCTACATAATCACTACACAACGGATGTGCATCTACAACTTCCGAACCATATTGAATAACAGCATCGAGGTCGGATGCTACATAATTACTGTTCCAATCGCTGTACAATTCAGATGCACGGAATAAATGTGCTTTTGCAAGGAAATGTGCGGCAGCATATTTGTTAATCCGTCCGATTGATTCACCTTTATTGGGAAGTAGTCTGTAGGCTTCTCCAAAATCAGATATAACCTGTGTGTATATTTCTTCAGCAGAATTCCGTGTGAAATATGTTTCGGCACTTGTAGACGGAGCTAATTTCAAAGGTACGCCACCAAATTGTTTTACTAATTCAAAATAAGCATAAGCTCTAAGGAAATGTGCTTCTCCTAAACGGGTGTTGTATGTAGGTGAACTCTGATTATAATATTGAGGTATGTTCTGAATCAATATGTTTGCGGGTTCAACTAGTCCGTAGTAATTATCCCAGATGGGTTGGTTGGCACCATTTTCAGATGAGTTTAAATCCTGGCTATAGTGATTCCATGCAGGAATTACATTGTTAGCATCGGTAAACTCGTCCACTCCCATATTGTAACATTGGATTCCCCATATATAATTGAATTTAAATTTAAGTTTCTGATAGGCGCCAGTTACCAATTCATCAAGACCTTCCTGGGTTTTAAAACGGTCTGTACTATATTGAGTCGTAAGATTTTCATCAAGGAAAGACTCACTGCACGATGTGATCGAGCTTCCTGTTACGCTGGCTATTAAAGCAGCAAATAATATTCTATTTAATTTCATAATGTCTTTACTTTAATTTGTTGATTAGAATCCGATGTTGACACCTATTACAAAACTCTTCAAAGTGGTAGGTGAACCAAATGTCTTGGTATTATTGTCATAGTTTACCAAGTCTGTATCTAAAAAGTCACATGCCTTATAGATATTGAATGGGTTCATGGCTTGAACATATAGCTTCAGATTATTGATACCCAACTTCTTTAATTGTTGCGGGGTAAAATTATAGCCCAATGAAATATTACGTACTTTAATGTACGATCCATCTTGATAGTTCATTGCACTGTTGAAAGCATCGGCTCCTTCGCCGTTGGAGCCGGGTGAATAGTATTTTGCATTTTCATTTGTACCAGCCACCCAATAGTCTACTTTACGTTGCATATAGCGACCGTCGAGCGTTACAGCTCCTTGCGGGACTGTGAATCCCCAGCGTGACAGAATAAAGAAGGAAAGCTCAAAATTCTTATAGCTGAAAGTGTTGCTCCATCCACCTGTCCAGCGTGGACGTGTATGCCCTACAATTTGCTTGTCATCGTTAGCATCTATTGCACCATCATTATTTAAATCTTTTACTTTGATTTGTCCTGGCTTACGTCCGTATTTAGCAGCTTCTTCAGCTTCTTCCGTTTTCCATATTCCATCATATACCCAGTCGTAATAAACACCGATTTCTTCACCGACAAACCATTTGTTATTCACATCTTCAGTTCTGCCGTTAGATAATTCGTCAATTCGGTTTCTATCCATAGACCATGTTAAAGTAGTGCTCCAGGTAAAATCTTTGGTTTGTACTGGTATTGCATTTACTTGCAAATCAATACCATATCCGGATGTTTTACCCACATTGGCATACGTAGAAACATAACCCGTTAATGAAGGGATTGACATTTCTAATAATAAGTCATTGGTTTTTGTTTTGTATGCATCAATACTACCGGTAAGTCGGTTATTAAAGAAACCATAGTCAATACCGACATTGTATTGTGTAGTTCGTTCCCAGCCTAAGGTTGGATTAGCCATTTTAGCAGGCTCTTTTTGTGAAGGATCGGAAGGTACATAACCTAAAGATGAATCACTTTGTCCCCAGTTATAGTATAAACCGGTGATGGCACCTTTGGTTGCGTATGCTTTGATAGCTGCATTGCCTGTGACACCCATACCTACACGAAGTTTCAACTGATTCAACCAACTGATGTCTTTCATGAAATCTTCCTGATCCATTCTCCATGCAATAGCTGCAGAAGGAAAACTTGCCCATTTGTGCCCTTCGGCTAATTGAGAGGCACCATCCCAACGCATAGATGCCGTTAACAAGTATTTATCTTTGTAACCATAGTTCAGTCGAACCATATAAGATGCCATCTGAGTTTCGGTTAGTCCAGTACCAAAGGAATTCAATGTACCGGCAGATCCCATATTATACCAAAGCTCATCCGACGAGGCTACATTGGTGGCTCTCATATCTCCCATCTCGTAATGATAGGCAGAAGCGGATTGCATCAATGTCATTCCTAGACTATGCTGACCTAGAGTTTTATTGTAATAGATCAGGTTATCCAATGTCCATGCACGCTTTTGTTCGTTCTTATATTGTGCACCGTTGTTACCATCTCCATTGATGCCATCAGCAGCGTTAGCAACTCCTAGAGTGTAAAATTGAAATTCGGGACCAAACTGAAGACGATAGGATAAACCTTCCAGTGGTTTCCAAATTTTTCCGAAATCAATCTGTGAGTACATGCTGGCAGAAGCACGGAAAGTACGGCGTTGATTGGTATTATAGTCTAATTCCCGGATGGGGTTGATGATATTTACGTCACCGCTTGGATAACGGACATATTCACCGTTTTCATCGTAAGGCACAGTCCATGGGATCATGCTTCTTAATGCACTATAGAAGTCACCGGAACCAGTTACGGATTTAGAGAAACTATATCCATAGTCTTGAGTAGAATATGATGCGTTAATTGAAGAACCCATTTTGAACCAATCAACAGGAGTTACGTCAAATGATGTCTTTAATGTATAACGTTCATAGGCTTGTCCTGGTTGTGTTCCTTTTTGATCTAGATAGCCGAATGAAGCATAACCTTGGAATTTGTCCGAACCTCCGGAGGCACTTAAGGTATGTTCGTGGGTGATACCCGTCTGTTTGCCGTGAGATGCCCAGTCGTAGGAGCCGACCTTTGAGGGATCATAATTGCCGTTTGACCATGCTTGCTCGATATTCTTCCACGAAGCGCTTACACTTCCGAATGCTGCTTTATCTGCTTCAAAAGTTGGAGTGGCCGAAGCATAAGAACCCGCATTGTATTTGGCTAGGCGAGCATAATCCAGCCATTCTGTAGCAGACATCATTTCTGTGACATCATGTAATGTTTCAAAAGTAACAGTACCTGAATAGTTCAGGGTTACTTTTCCCTCTTTTCCTTTTTTAGTAGTTACGAGAATTACACCATTGGCACCACGTGAACCATAAATGGCTGTGGCCGAAGCATCTTTCAAAATGTCAATAGCTTCAATGTCGGAAGGATTGATGTTTTCAATACCTCCATTTTGAATTACCATACCGTCTACGACATACAGTGGTCCTTGTTCTGCATTAATAGAGCGTTGCCCACGAATGTTAATGTTACCGACTTCTCCGGGACGTTGGCTAGATGTAATATCCACACCTGCTGTTTTGCCCTGCATTCCTTCCAATGCATTTCTTACAGGCATTGCTTTTAATTCTTTTTCTCCTACGCGGGCCATAGCGCCAGTTACATCGCTTTTCTTCTGTACACCGTAGCCCACAACTACTACTTCATCCAGCGTTTCAGTATCTTCTTGAAGAGTTATCTTGAAGTTAGTATTTCCTGCTACGGATACTTCTTGCTTTTTGTATCCTATATAAGTGATAGTGATTGTACCTTTGGTTGGTACATTGGAAAGAGAAAACTTGCCATTTAAATCAGTAATTGTACCATTAGTAGTACCATTAACCAACACACTGGCACCAATAACCGGTTCTCCGGTAAAATCTGTAACCGTACCCGAAATCGTTTTGTTTTGGGCATAGGATTCTACTATTAAAAAGGAGAACAAAGTGAGAAGAAATAGCCGTCGGATAGTATCCTTATAGGCATACAGGTGATTACCTTTTTTGTTGCTTTTCATACTTTAATTATTAAGTTATAAATATTGGTTTATAGATCCTTTATTGTTGATTTATCTTTTTATCCTCTAATGAAGACTCTTTGTTTCTTTTTATATGGATATTCCTGTAACGTAGTACTTTATAGAGGTTTAGTAGTATAATATATTGTGTGATATTTCTATATTTACATAGCACATTTATTATAGAGTTAAACAAAAGTTAGATTCTCTTTTTA